>CAIOHT010000059.1 GCA_903858185.1 uncultured Caulobacterales bacterium | reverse complement strand
GGTCTTGTTCAGGTTCTGAAGCGCGACAAGCGCGGATTGATTGGTGTGGACGCTGATCGACATGAGCTTTTTCCTCGCACGGCGCTTCTCGACGTGAAGCGACTCACTGAGCCGCCCCGCCCGAAGCTAGGCGGGAGAACGTTCGATTATGGTTAACGGCGATAAACCATGAAGGCCGCCGTCGCGGAGCGACGTCGGTGAGCAAGGCCAGCGCGGTCCATGGGACCGTCGGAAAAGGACCGTCAGGTCTGCGCGTCGATCACGTTGCCGGGCTCGTAACCGGGGGTCTCCCTGAGACGCATGACCTGTTCCCGCGGGAACTGCTTGACGATTTCACCCGTCCGGCGGTCGAGGGTCTTGTAGACGAAGGTTCCGGTTGCCTGGTCTTCTTCGATGATCAGGCGGAGGTCGGCATTCTGGCGCGAGGCCACTGGCGGTGGAGGGGCGGCGGGACGATCCGCGGGCGGCGGGGCCTGGAAGGCTCCGGGATCCTGGATCGACAACGCGGGTGCGATGGTGGCTTTCATATCTCCTGGCGCCGGCCCTTTTCGGTCGGCGACCCTCCTGTTGGCGATCAGCGAAGGCCCCCCGGCCTCCGCTGCCGCGACAGGGGACGGGCGCTAGGCGCCCGCCCCCACGCTTTCCTAGCGGAACAGCCCGAGCAGGGCCGACGACGAGGAGTTGGCGATCGACAGCGCCTGGATGCCCAGCTGCTGCTTGGTTTGCAGGGCTTGCAGCTTGGCGCTTTCCTTGGCGAGGTCGGCGTCGACCAGGTTACCCACCCCGGCGTCGAGGCTGTCTTGCAGCTTGCCGACAAAGTTCAGGTGGGCTTCCAGCGACTTCGAACCCGTGCCGAGCTTGGCCAGGGCCGCGCCGACGTTGGTGATCGAGGTGCTGACGGTCGTGACCATCGCCGCCGCGATCGTGGCGGTGCTCAGCGAGGCCGTGGCAGCCACGGTGACGTTCGAGCCGCCCAGAGCGAGCGACTGAGCCGCGACCGTGATCTTCGACGTGCCGTCCGCGTTGGCCAGAGCCGTCACGGTGGCGCCCGACGCCTTGATCATGTTCGAGCCGTTGAAGTCGGCGTTCGTCACCGACTTCGCGATCTGGTCACGCAGGGCCTTGAAGTCTTCACTCAGGGCCGTGCGGCTGGCGGTGTCCAGGGTCGTGTCCGACGCGGCCAGGGCCTTCTCCTTCATCTGCACGAGCAGATCGGAAACGGTCTCGCCCGCGGCGATCGCCACGTCGATGGTGGATTGGCCGCGCTGGAGTGAGTCCTTCACGGCGTTCAGGGCGTTGGAGGTGCCGCGCTGGGTCTGGGCGATGGCCCAGATGGCGCCGTTGTCCTTGGCAGTCGAAACCTTCTTGCCCGTGTTGATCCGGTTCTGGACGGTGTCCAGCTCGCGGTTCGTGGCATTGAGGTTTTGCAGGGCGACAAGCGCGCCGGTGTTCGTATTAACGCTGTTCAGCGCCATGACGATATTCCCTTTTCCAGGTGTCCGGCGTCATTTTGACGGCCGGGGGCATTTTGCCCGACTGGGTAGGAAGCAATCGCCGGGCCAGTTTGGCCGCTCAGGGAAACCTGAATAAGTTACTGTTTTTGCTGAATTATAGGTCTGTTAGGGACATTTTGGCCCGGCACTTTTTGCCGAGCAGCGCCCATGGCAAGCAACTTTTGCCGGGCGCACCGGCAAAAGACTGCCGGGCGGAGGGGGACTCCGCCCGGCGTCGCGGCCTTACTGGAACAGCGACAGAAGCGACTGGGTCGACGAATTCGCGATCGAGAGCGCCTGGATACCCAGCTGCTGCTTTGTCTGCAGCGCCTGGAGCTTTGCGCTTTCCTTCGCGAGATCCGCGTCCACCAGATTGCCCACACCCGCATCGAGGCTGTCTTGCAGCTTGCCGATGAAGGCCGTGTGCAGATCGAACGCCTTGGACTTGGTGCCAAGGCGGGCGAGCGCCGCGTTCGCGTTGGTGATGGAGGTGTTGACCGTCGTGATCATGGCCGCAGCCAGGGTCGACGTTCCGATCGATCCCGCCGCAGCGACGGTCACGATAGACCCACCCAGCGCCATGACTTCTGCGGCCACGGTAAGCTTGGACGATCCATCTGCATTGGCGATGGCTGCGAGTGCCGTGGCGCCGGTCTTAATGAGATTGGTCCCATTGAAATCGGCGTTCGACACGGCCTTGGCGATTTGGTCGCGCAGGGCCTTGAAGTCCTCGTTCAGTGCAGATCGGCTGGTGGAGTCGAGAGTCGTATCCGACGCCGCCAGGGCCTTCTCCTTCATCTGTATCAACAGGTCGGAGACCGATTCCCCCGCCGCAACGGCCACATCAATGGTGGACCGCCCGCGATCGAGAGAGTCCCGCACCGCATTCAGGGCCATCGAAGTGCCACGTTGCGTCTGGGCGATAGCCCAGATAGCGCCGTTGTCCTTCGCGGTGGCGACCTTCTTGCCGGTGTTGATCCGGGATTGGGCCTGCGACAGTTCCGTGTTGGTCGCGTTGAGGTTCTGGAGCGCAACCATTGCGCCCACGTTCGTGTTCACCGAATTGCTGAGCATCGGCGGTCCTTCCATTCTGGTCGGGGAGCTCGGCCTTTTGGCCGGGTGGGCGTTCTTGCCCACGGAACGCATCGCAAGGCGCGGGCCAATCGCGCCGGCGCGGGCCACAAATCCGATGTTGATTTTATTGAGGTTTATTGGCCGGAATCGTCCGATTCACCGGCCACGCCCCGCCGCGCCCCGACGCCCGGAAACATTTGCCGGACCATTAAGGTCCAACCGGGCAATTGCTGTCAGGCGGCTTCTGACTGGCCGGACAGGCCCTGCATCATGATGCGGTTTATGTCGATCAGCGGATCGATCTCTTCCTCGCGGCGGATCACTGCACTGGTGTGCCGGCTGACCCACAGACTGAGCGATATGATCTGGGCGCGCAGCGCCTCGGGCAGGACATTCTGCGGATCGGCGCAGTCGCTCGCCAGCGCAGACCACAGGCGCCTGTTCCAGTCGAGCGCGTCGATCCGGCCGCGAATATCCTCCGGTGGCACCTCGGCCGCCTGGAGCAGCGCCCGGGTGACCTGGCCAAAGAGGCGATACTCGGCGTCGCGCGGGTTTTCAGTCCGCGCCGCGGCCTGCTGATACGCCTGCAGCCCCATTACCCAACCTCTCGTCTTCGTACTCAATCAGTTTCCGGCTCAGCATCAGCGCCTTGTAGTACTCGCGGGCCATCGCGTGCCTGGAAATGGCGACGCAGTCGGCGAGCACGTCGGGGTTGCGGATCACCCCCATGAATTCAGACAGTCGCCGCACGAACTCGTCGTAATTGCGAAGGGCGTTGGCCTCATCGAGGTACATCATCATCACGGGGAAGTAGACGCGACGCGCCGGCGTCGTGACCTCTTCTTCCTGCATGATGTCCTTCTCGCGCAGCACCGAGGCCTTGTTCTGCAGAATGAGCACGCCCCGGCGATCGCCGTTCTGGACCACGGCGCCGTTCAGGACAAACCGCTCTCCGGGCTTGAGGGACAGTTTCAGCGGCACGACAGGCATTCTCCGGTATGGCGTGCGGCGCGGCTGCCAACGTTCGTGCAGAATCCGCCCGCCCTGTTGAACGAAGGCTAAAGCGGTATGGTTAACGGGGCGTTGTGCGCCATTCGGTCGCGGTCACGCGGGTTAAGCCGGGGTTAAGCATAACCGGGCGATCTGAAGGCCTGTTCATAGAGACGCTTGAGGGTCCGCCCGTATGCCGCCGCACCCCGCCAGAAAGTCCGCTACCTCGGCGGCCGCGCTTGGTTTCCCGGAAACCACGGCCGTGGCGACCCGCCCGCGCATGGCCGGGGAGGCCAGCGGCCAGGCCGGGTCGCGGGACGCCCTCGCCCGCCTGACAGAGGCCCTCAAGGAGCTCAAGGCCCTGTCCGTGCAGCCGCTTCTGCAGGAGGCCGTGCAGGCCCTGCAGGCAGACGACTATCATCGCGGCGGCGATCTCGCCATCAAGGCGCTGGAGCTGGACGAGAAGAACGGCTTCGGCTGGTACCTGCTCGCGATCGCGCGCGAACGCGCCGGCGACTTCGCATCGTCGGTGCGCTGCTACGAGTCGGCGCTGACCCTGATTCCCGACCATGCCGAAGTGGCCAACGACATGGGCCGCCTCGCCTACCGGATGGGCATGACCGCGACGGCCGAAAAGCTGTTCACCCACTATGTCGTAAGCCACCCGACCTCGCACGAGGGCGCCAACAACCTGGCCTGCACGCTGCGCGACCAGGGCCGGTTCGCCGAAGCCATCGACATCCTCAGGCCGGCCATCGCCGCCCATCCCGAACACGCGCTGCTGTGGAACACCCTGGGCACGGTGGTCGGCGAGGAAGGCGACCCCCTGACCTCGATGACCTTCTTTGACGAGGCCCTGCGGCACGACGCCGGCTTCGCCAAGGCGCGCTACAACCGGGGCAACGCGCGCCTGGTGCTCGGGGACCCGGCCGGCGCCCTTGAGGACTGCCAGACCGCGCTCGGGAGCGTGATGAGCGAGGATGAGCGGCTGATGATGCTGCTCGCCCGCTCGACGATCCGTATCGCCGGCGGCGAGGTCGGCGAAGGCTGGGATGACTATGAGGCCCGGCTGGAGCCGAAGTTCGCCGACGTCACCCATTTCATGATTGATGCGCCGCGGTGGACGCCGGACAGCGACCTCTCGGGCCGAACGCTGCTGATCATGGGTGAGCAGGGTCTGGGCGACGAGGTGATGTTCGCCAACCTGATCCCAGACGTGATGGAAGCACTCGGCCCGTCCGGCAAGCTGTTCATCGCTGTCGAGCCGCGACTGGTCACCCTGTTCGAGCGCTCGTTCCCGGGCGCCACGGTCGGTGCTCACAGCACCTGGAATGTCGATGGGCACACGGTCCGCGGCGCGCCGTTCGTCGGCGACCACAGCGGGCTGGACCTCTGGACGCCCGTCGCCTCGTTGCTGCGGCGGTTCCGGCGAAGCGCGGACGCCTACCCGGCGCGCCAGGGCTTCCTGACGCCCGATCCGGCCCGCGTGGCCTGGTGGCGCTCACAGCTGCCAGCCGGTCCCGTGGTCGGCCTGTTGTGGAAGAGTCTGATCAAGGCCGGG
>CAIOHT010000058.1 GCA_903858185.1 uncultured Caulobacterales bacterium | reverse complement strand
GCCGCCGGCCCCGGCGCCGCGCTGCCAGGCCTTGTCGGCGCCGGCGGACCCTGCCCCGCCCGACGCCCCGCCGACGCCGCGCGTGGCGCGACGGCCGGTGACCGAGCCGATCAGATAGCCATGGCCGCCGTCTCGGCCCAGGGTGGTCGAGCCTGCGGCATTGAGACTGCCGCCGCCGCCGCCCGCGCCGGGTCCGTCGGCGCGCGTGGCGTCGGCACCGGCCACGTTCCCGGCGCCGCCCGCGTTGGCCGGGGTGTCGCCGATTCCGCCGACGCCGGCAGCGCCGGCTGCAGTCGTCCCGCCGCCCCCCGCGCCGCCGCCGGTGGCGGCGATCAGGACCTGCCCTCCGTCGGCGATGCTTGTTTCGCCGCCGGGGCCGCCGTTGCCGCCGCTGGCCGTCCCGGTGACGCCGGCGCCGCCGGCGCCGGCCGCGCCGACCACAAGGGTCAGGGTCGTTCCGGACAGTTCGGAGACATCGACCTCCTCGGTCGCCCGCCCGCCGGCGCCGCCGCCACCCCCGCCGCCGCGGCTCGTCGCGTTGGTGCCGGCCGATGCCCCGCCCCCGCCGCCGCCCGCGCCGATACAGACCAGTCGCAGTCGCCGGGCCCAGGCCGGGACGTCATAGACGCCGCTCGCTGTATGGACGCTGACCTGGGTGGGTCGCAGCGGCGTGAGCGCGAAAGTGGCCTTGCCGGTGCTCCGCGCGATCGAGAAGGCCTCGCGCCATGTCGACCCGTCGGCCGAGACCTTGAGGGTCGCGTCATCGCTACCCAGCAGACCGAACTCGGCCCGACCGCTCCAGCCGGACTGGAACAAGAGCCCGCCGGTATCGCCGGCCGCTTCCTTGTTGATCGTCACGCGCAGATCGCCGTCGCCGCCCTCTGCGGCCAGTCTGGCCGTCAGAAGCACCTTGTTCAGCCGGGCCGACAGCGGGTTTTCCTCGTCGGCCGTCGCGCCGATGCCGAGCAGTGGCAGGTTCTGGAAGCTGACGTCCGCGGCGACCGGCTGCCAGGCGTCGCCGTCAAACACCGCCAGCAGATCCTCGTCCCGAATGTAGGCCACCCGGCCCGCGACCGGCGCTTCCGCGGACCACCCGCCAGCCTCGTGTCGCAGGATTGCGCCCTCGGCCTGACCGGCCCAGACCGCGCCCGTGGGGTCCGCGGGCAGGATGTAGAGGACGCCGTCAGCAGGCTCGGCCGGCTGCGCGGCCACGGCGCGGCTTTCCACCGTGGTCTGGACCAGGCTGTCGAGCCGCGCGAACGCCTGGTTGACCGTCACATGCTTCTGCGACTGCCCGGCCGCGACATAGGGCAGCCCGAGGCGGGGTGTGGCGTCGTCGGACACGTGAAGTCTCCCTGTCGTTGATCACGACAAGGATGGGCGCGCGCCCGAAGACGCCGCGCCGAATACGAAGGCGCCCGACGTCCACGAGGGATCGCCGGGCGCAAGTCGTTGATTTATCGAAGGGTCGCCGCGCCTACTCGGCGGCAATGGCCAGATGCGCGCCGCTGGTCAGCGCGGTCTTGGCTGCGAGTTCGGCCTTGGCCGCCTCGTATTCCGCCGCCAGGCGCGCGACCAGCTCGCCGGCGCCCAGCACGTCCTTGACCGCGCCGATGCCCTGGCCGCAGCCCCAGATGTCCTTCCAGGCTTTCGCCTCGGTGTTGCCGCCCGATCCGAAGTTCATCGCCGAGGGATCACTGACCGGCAGATTGTCCGGGTCCATGCCGGCCCGGATGATCGACGGGCGCAGGTAGTTGCCGTGCACGCCGGTGAAGAGGTTGGAATAGACGATGTCCTCGCCGGTGCTCTCGACGATCATGTCCTTGTAGCCCTGGACGGCGTTCGCTTCCTTCGTCGCGATGAAGGCCGAGCCGATATAGGCGAGGTCCGCGCCCATGGCCTGGGCGGCGAGGATGGCCTTGCCGTTGGCGATGGCGCCCGAGAGGGCCACCGGCCCGTCGAACCACTCCCGGATCTCCTGGATCAGGGCGAAGGGTGACAGCGCCCCGGCGTGGCCACCGGCGCCCGCCGCCACCGGGATGAGGCCGTCCGCGCCCTTCTCGATCGCCTTGTGGGCATGCTTGTCGTTGATGATGTCGTGCAGCGTGATGCCGCCCCAGCCGTGCACCGCCTGGTTCAGCTCCTCGCGGGCGCCCAGCGAGGTGATGATGATCGGGGCCTTGTACTTCTCGCAGAGGGCCAGATCCTCCTCGAGGCGGTTGTTGGTCCTGTGGACGATCTGGTTCACCGCGAAAGGCGCCGAGGGCTTGTCCGGATTCGCCTTGTCCCAGGCCGCCAGCTCGCTGGTGATCCGGTCGAGCCACTCGTCGAGCAGGCTGATCGGGCGGGCGTTCAGCGACGGGAATGAGCCGACGATGCCGGCCTTGCACTGGGCGATCACCAGGTCGGGCCCGGAGATGATGAACAGCGGCGAGGCGATGGCCGGCAGGCGCAGGCGGTCACGCAGGATGGGCGGCAGGGCCATTTTTGTCGTCTCCGGCTATAAGTATACGGTGTAAATAGAACGCTCGTTTGACGTTCGCAAGCCCGTTTCCCGCTGCGGACGCGGTCGGGACCAACCTGCCGCAAGGATGTCGAGATAGACCGTTGCGCCGATCGCGACAGGGCCGCGGTGCTTGACGCACCTTACGGCAGGGGCGCATCACGCCAGCGACTTTGCTGCAATGCACTGGGGAGATCGAAGGTTTGTCTGGACCGACCCTGTCGCTGGCCGACGATTTCGCGCCGCCGTCCCGTGAGGACTGGCTGAAACTGGTCGAAAAGACCCTCAAGGGCGAGACCTTCGGCGACGCGCTGGTCCGGCGCACGGCGGACGGGTTGAACATCCAGCCGCTCTACACCGCCGAAAGCGCGCCGGGCGTCGTGCGGGACCTGATTCCGCGGGATGCGGATCGTCCCTGGGACCTGCGCATGCGCGTGGCCCATCCCGATCCTCGACAGGCGGCCGCCGAGGCGGTGAAGGACCTGGAAGGCGGGGCGGCTTCCCTGCTTCTGGCCATTGACCCGACGGGCCGGCAGGGCGTCGCCGCCGGATCGGCAGAGGACCTGGGCAAGGCGCTGGACGGCGTGCTGCTCGACCTTGCGCCCGTCGCGCTGGACGCGGGCTACCTCGGCCCCAGGGCGGCCGACTGGCTGGGAACCCTGGCCAAGGCGGCGCCAAATGCCCCCCTCGCCTTTCACATGGACCCGCTGACGACCTTTGCGCAGACCGGCGCCAGTCCCGGCCCGATCGAGAGCCACGTCATTTCGGCCGCCACGGTCGCCACGCGCCTTTCCGCCACTTACGGCAAGGCCAGCCTGTTCCTGGCCACCGGCCGGGCCGCCCACGAGGCCGGCGGCTCGAACACCGACGAGCTGGCGATGATGACCGCAGGCGCCCTCGCCTACGCCAAAGCGATGGTCCGGGCCGGACTGCCGATGGATGAAGCGTTCCGCCGCATCACCCTCGGGGTCAGCCTGGACGGCGAATACTTCACCGGTATCGCCAAGGTGCGCGCGGCGCGCGCGCTGTGGTCGCGCCTGACGCAGGCTTGCGGCGTCGACGTTCCGGCGCGGGTCGAGGTTCGCTCGTCCAACCGGATGCTGACCCGGGCCGACGCCTGGACCAATCTGCTGCGGCTGACCAGCGCAGGTTTCGCGGCGGCCGTGGGCGGCGCGGACGTGATCGTGCTGGGCGCCTTCACCGACGCCATCGGCCTGCCAACGACCTTCGCTCGCCGCCAGTCGCGCAACACCCAGCTGGTGCTGATGGAGGAGAGCCACCTGGGGCGCGTCGCCGACCCCGCCGGCGGCGCCTGGTACCTCGACACCGTGACGGACGAGCTGGCCCGCGCCGCCTGGAGCGACTTCCAGGCCATCGAAGCGGCCGGCGGCCTCATCACGGCGCTGCAGTCGGGCAGGATTGCCGGGGCGGTCAACGCCAGCCGGGCGTCGCAGGCCGCGGCCTACGCTGACAAGTCGCGCAAGATCCTCGGTGTGACGGTATTCCCCAACGCTGACGACAAGACGCCGGAGGTCGCCGTCGTTGATCCGGCCGCCTTCGCCGTCGCCGGCCCTGACCCGAGGCTGCCCGGACCGGACTCGGCCTGTCCGCCCCTGACGCCCATCCGTTTCGCCGCCGCGTTCGAGGAGGCCTGAGCCATGAGCACCTTCCCCGACTTCACCAAGGTCGACTTCACGGCCGGCGTCACACCGGCAGCGGCCCCGACGGACGGACCTGTCTGGAACACCCCCGAAGGCGTCGCCGTCGCGGCGGCCTATGGCCCCGAGGATGTCGCCGGCCTGGACTTCCTGGACGGCTATCCCGGTCTGGAACCCTTCGTGCGCGGCCCCTACCCGACCATGTACGCGACCAACCCCTGGACGGTGCGGCAGTACGCCGGCTTCTCGACCGCCGAGGACTCCAACGCCTTCTATCGCCGCAATCTGGCAGCCGGTCAGATGGGTCTGTCGGTCGCCTTCGACCTGGCCACCCACCGCGGCTACGACAGCGACCATGAGCGGGTGAAGGGCGACGTCGGCATGGCCGGCGTGGCCATCGACAGCATTCTCGACATGCGCACCCTGTTCGACGGCATCCCGCTCGACAAGATGAGCGTGTCGATGACCATGAACGGCGCGGTGCTGCCGATCCTGGCGCTCTATATCGTGGCGGCCGAGGAACAGGGCGTATCGCCGGACAAGCTGCAGGGCACGATCCAGAACGACATCCTCAAGGAGTTCATGGTCCGGAACACCTACATCTATCCACCCCTGCCCTCGATGCGGATCATTTCGGACATCTTTTCATACACTTCGAGCAAGATGCCGAAGTTCAACTCGATATCGATTTCCGGCTATCACATGCAGGAAGCCGGGGCGACGGCCGACCTGGAGCTGGCCTACACCCTGGCCGACGGCATAGAGTACGTCCGCGCCGGCATCGCCGCCGGGATGACCGTCGACCAGTTCGCGCCGCGCCTGTCGTTCTTCTGGGCCATCGGCATGAACTACTTCATGGAAGTCGCGAAGATGCGGGCCGCACGCCTGCTCTGGGCGCGGCTGATGAAGCGGGAGTTCGCTCCGAAGGACAGCCGCTCCCTGTCCCTGCGCACCCACAGCCAGACCAGCGGCTGGTCGCTGGCCGCGCAGGACGTGTTCAACAACGTCTCGCGCACCTGCGTGGAAGCCATGGCGGCGGTGAACGGCCATACCCAAAGCCTGCACACCAACAGCCTCGACGAGGCCCTGGCCCTGCCGACCGACTTCTCCGCCCGGATCAGCCGCAACACCCAGCTGTTCCTGCAGATGGAGAGCGGTACGACGACCGTCGCGGACCCCTGGGGCGGCAGCTACTACGTCGAGCGCCTGACCCACGATCTGGCCGCCCGTGCGCTCGAGCATATCGACGAGGTCGAAAAGCTCGGCGGCATGGCCAAGGCCATCGAACAGGGCCTGCCCAAGCTGCGCATCGAGGAGGCCGCCGCCCGCACCCAGGCGCGGATCGACAGCGGCCGCCAGAGCGTTGTCGGGGTCAACCGCTACAAGCCTGAGGTCGCCGACGACATCCCGGTGCTCAAGGTCGACAACACCGCGGTGCGCAATGCGCAGCTGGAAAAGCTGAGCCGTCTCAAGGCTGAACGCAACGAAGCTGAGACGCAGGATGCGCTCGCCGCGCTGGAAGCCGGCGCCCGGGCCGACGGCAACCTGCTGGAGCTGGCCGTCAACGCCGCCCGCGCCAAGGCGACCGTCGGCGAGATCAGCTACGCCCTGGAAAAGGTCTTCGGCCGGCACCGGGCAGAGATCAAGTCGATCACGGGGGTCTATGTGTCCGAAGCCGGATCCAACCTGCTGGTCTCGCGCGCCAAGGCGATGGTCGAAGCCTTCGAACAGGCCGACGGCCGCCGCCCGCGCATCCTGATCGCCAAGATGGGCCAGGACGGCCACGACCGCGGCCAGAAGGTCATCGCCACCGCGTTCGCTGACCTGGGTTTCGACGTCGATATCGGCCCGCTGTTCCAGACTCCGGCGGAAGCTGCCCGGCAGGCCGTCGAGAACGACGTCCACATCGTCGGCGCGAGCTCGCTGGCCGCCGGCCATCTGACCCTCGCCCCGGACCTGATCGCCGAGCTGGGCAAACAGGGGCGGCCGGACATCATGGCCGTCATCGGCGGCGTGATCCCGCAACAGGACTGGCAGGCCCTCAAGGACGCCGGCGTGGCGGCGATCTTCCCGCCCGGCACCGTGATCGCCGAGTCGGCGATCGAGCTGCTTGAGAAGCTGAACCGGCAGCTGGGCTACGAGCAGGGCTAGGCGTTGGGGCCTGTCCCCGCGTCCTCGCCCGTGTGGCCTCCGGCTGCCAAGTTCCGCTAGAGAGGCGGCATGAACTATCGCCATGCCTTTCACGCCGGGAACTTCGCCGATCTGGTCAAGCACGCGACGCTGACGCTGCTGCTGGCCGCCCTGCGCGCCGATCCCAGGCCGTTGACCACCATCGACACCCACGCGGGCGCCGGCGGCTATGACCTGGACGGCGAACTGGCCCGGCGCACGGGCGAAGCCGCGCAGGGCATATTCAGGCTCATGGCGGCCGACGATGCGCCCGAGGCGTTCAACGTGCTCAAGGCGGCGGTGCGGGCCGGCAACCCCGGCGGCGGCGTGCGGTTCTATCCCGGCTCACCCAGCCTCATCGGCGCCGGACTGCGCCGGGGCGACCGTTATGTCGCCTGTGAACTGCGCGATGACGATGTGGCGCTGCTCCGGGAGACGCTCGCGCCCTTCCCCGGCGCGACGGTCCTGCAGTCCGATGGATTCGCGGCGGCCAGGCACGAGGCCAGCAAGGGCAATCGGCTCTTCATCCTCATCGATCCGCCGTTCGAGCGCGGCGATGACTACGCCCGGATCGCCGAGACCGTGGCGGCCGCCCTGCTGCTGGACCCGGACGCCTGCATCGCCGTCTGGCTTCCGCTCAAGGATCTGGAGACCTTTGACGCCTTCCTCCGCTCCGTCGAACCGGCCGGGGCGGATCTGCTGGTCGTCGAGAGCCGGCTGAAGCCGCTGACCGATCCCATGAAGATGAACGGCTGCGCCATGGTGATCGCCAATGCGCCGGCCGGACTGGACGCCGCCCTCACTGATGTCAGCGTCTGGGTCGCCGGGCGGCTGGGCGAAGCGGGCGGCAAGGGCGAGGTCTGGCACACCCGCGCGTAACGAATCTTTCGCACTTGCGAAATGATAAACCGTGATATGCTGCGCTGCACAATTTTCCGCGCGCCACGGAGACATCTCATGGAAAAGCCCGCCTTCCCGACCGCCGACACCCAGAAGATGCTTGCCCTGCCGATGGGCGCGATCTCGCCGCTCTGGCTGATGTTCGCCGGAGCCGCCACGGTCGGCGCCGCCTACTTCTGGAGCCGCACCTTTTTCAAGCCGACCAATCTCGAAGCCCTGACGCCCCTGCCGGAAACGGCGATCGAAGTGACCACCGGGGTTGTCGAGGCCGCTGTCGAGACGGTCGAAGTCGCCGCCGAAGCGGTTGTCGACGTCGTCGAAGCCGAGGTCGAGTTCGTCGCCGATACCGCCGAGACGATCGCAGCCGCGCCTGAGCCCGTCGCCGTTTTGGTTGAGCCGGTCGTTGAAGCCGCCCCCGCGCCCGTCACGCCCGACGATCTGACCGTCCTGACCGGCATCGGCCCCAAGCTGGCGGCCGCTCTGGCCGAGCGCGGCGTCACCCGCTTCGCCCAGATCGCCGCCTGGACCGAGGAAGAGATCGCCGGCTTCGACAAGGACCTGAAGCTGATGGGTCGCATCGGCCGCGAAGCCTGGATCGCCCAGGCCACGCGCCTCGCGGGCAAGTAGGTCGACCGGGGACGGCTTCACGAGCCGTCGCTGTCCCCCGTCCGTCGGGCTATAGCCCGAACCGCTCCAGCAGCCGGTCAGCCGCGACGGACGCCGGCAGACGCCCGGCTCGGACCTCCTGCTCCAGCGCCGGCGACAGGGCCGCCACCTCGGGATGATCCCGGAAGGCGCTCTCCAGCCGATCCATCACCATGGCCCACATCCAGCGGGCGTTCTGGGCCGCCCGACGCGCAGCGCGTTCGCCGTTTGCGCCCATGACCTCGCGATGGCGTTCGACCTGCGCCCAGAGCCGGTCCAGGCCGTCGTTCTTCAGGCCGGACGCGGTGATCACCGGCGGCGTCCAGTCCGGCGAGGCGGCGGTGAGGATATGCAGCGCCGTCCGGTACTCCCGGGCCGATCGCTCCGCCCGCTCGGGGTCAGCATCGGCCTTGTTGATCACGATCAGGTCGGCGATCTCGATCAGACCCTTCTTGATGCCCTGCAGTTCGTCTCCGCCGCCGGGGATCAGCAGGGCCAGAAACATGTCGACCATGTCGGCGACGACGGTCTCCGACTGGCCCACGCCGACCGTCTCGACGATCACCACGTCAAAGCCGGCCGCCTCGCAAAGCAGCATGGCTTCGCGGGTCTTGCGCGCCACCCCGCCGAGCGTGCCGCTTGAGGGGGAAGGACGGATATAGGCTTTGAGATCGACCGACAGCCGCTCCATGCGCGTCTTGTCGCCGAGGATCGACCCACCGGTTCGGCTGGAGGACGGATCCACCGCCAGCACTGCCACGCGATGCCCGGCGGCAGTCAGGTTGCAGCCGAGCGCCTCGATGGTGGTCGACTTGCCGGCGCCGGGAACACCCGTGATGCCGATCCGCTGGGCCGTGCCTGTATGCGGCATCAGCCGCTCCAGCAGCGCCCGCGCCGCCGCCTGATGATCGGCGCGGCGGCTTTCGACCAGGGTGATCGCCCGCGCGAGCGCGGCGCGGTCACCCGCCAGGATGCCGCGCTCAAGGGCGGCTATATCGGGGTTCAGGCTCACCGGCCCGGTCTAGATGACGACGGCCGTTCCCGAAACCGAAACCATCAGCATCTGCCCCTGGGGCCCGACGGTGTTGTAGTCCAGGTCCACCGCGATGATCGCATTGGCGCCGGTCTTCTGGGCCTCTTTGGTCAGGTTGTTCATCGCGTCGACGCGCGCCTGCGCCAGAGCGCTTTCGTAGGTTCGCGACTTGCCGTGCAGGAAGTCGCGTATCGAGCCCCAGAGGTCGGTCGTGACCGTCGCGCCAAGGATCGACTGGGCGTAGATCGCGCCCTTGTATTCCTTCACGGGCCGACCCTCGATGAACGGGGTGGTCGTGATCAGCATCGGCGGCTCCCGGTCGAAACGACCAGATACTATTAAGGCTAAACACGCCGGACGGCGAGCCTTCTCCTGTCAGGGGAATCTTCGACGCCATCCCGCGCGCCTGTGCGGGAAAAGCGCGCCATCGCCCTTTGCGCCGCAACCGGGTTATTGCAGAGTGAGTCCCGACGGCGGCGACCTGAGCCGCCCGGAGACGCCGTGATGCTCCTCGCCCGATCGCACCTCGATCTGCACAACATCAAGAGCAGTATCGACCGGACAAAGAAGATGTCCGACGGCATCGTCAAGATCGGGCCGTTCGGCATCGGACTCGACGGCCTGCTCGGGTTCATTCCGCCGCTCGGCATCGCCTACAGCGGCGGCGCTTCGCTGCTTCTGTGCATCGACGCGATCCGGGCCAGGGCGGCGCCGATGGTCGTGGCCGAGATGGCGCTGATCCTGGCGATCGATACGCTCGCGCCGGTCATCCCCAAGGCCGGCGGCATCATCGATGCCCTGTTCACCGGCCACAAATGGGCGGCCGAGCTTCTCCTGCGCCACATGGACGAGACGATCTATTTCGAAGGCAGCCGTGAACAGGCCCAGGCGTCGTCGGAGTACCGCGACCTGATGGCCCGGGTCCGCGCCGGCAAGGAAAAGCGCCGGGTGGTGTTCCTGGGCAAGTCGCCGAAGGTCTAGGCCGGCCTTTCGGGCTCGACCTGACCGGACCAGCTAGCGCTCATGGGGGCTAGCGGAACCGTGTTTGCCCGACCTAGGGTAGCGTCCCATGAGCAGGGAAATCGCACACAGCGCCTGGAAGTCGGCGGAGACGATCAAGAAGCTCTCTGACCGCGTGATCGGAGTCGGCCCGTTCGGGATCGGCATTGACGGCCTGCTGACCTGGATCCCGGGCGCTGGCCTGATCTACAGCAGCGGGGCGGCACTCTATCTCCTGTATCTGGCCGTGCGATCCGGCGCCTCCGCGGGCTCGCTCGCCAGGATGGCCGGCTTCCTGGGGCTGGATGTGATGCTCTCGGGCGTGCCCATCCCCGGCTTCGCCGATCTGGCGGACATGCTCTGGCAAGGGCATCTGATGGCTGCCAACTCCCTGCAGAAGGATATCGAGGCCCGCCACGGCATCCCGCCGACGCACATCGAGCGGATCGAACGGGAACGACTGCGGCGTGGACGCGGCCTGGGCTGGGTCAACCTTGTCCTGCTGGTGGTGCTGGTCGCGGCAGTCTGGAAATCCGACTTCAGTGAAACTCTCGGCGCCGGCTGGTGGGAGGCGTTCAGGGCTGCCACCGTCTCGATGGCCGGCATCACGGTGGCCCTGCCGTACGTCGCGGGGGGCCTCGTGCTTCTGATGTTCGTCGTCAGCGCGCTGAACAGACCGCGCCGCAAGACCTGACCCCCCGTGGACGCCGACCGGGCCGCTGCCTAGTCTTGCCAAAACGGCGGGACAGGAAACGAGCGTGAGCGACAGGCAGCCCTATGTGCGCCCCTACAGCGCGGAGTCCCTCGGTGAAGCCCCCGGTCGCGGACGGCTGAACCGGCGTCGCATCCTTGTGGTCGGCGGCGGGCAGCAGGTCGTCGACGCAACCACCGACCCCGTTGGCAACGGCCGGGCCATGTCGCTGCTGTTCGCGCGGGAAGGCGCCGCCGTCGCCGTCGCAGATCGCGACAGGGAGGCGGCGACTGCCACGGCGGGCCTGGTCACGGCCGATGGCGGCGTCGCCCATGTCATCGAGGCCGACATCTCCCGCGAGGACGACATCGTGCGGATGGTCGGCGATGCGGTAGACACACTCGGCGGGCTGGACGGCCTGGTGCTCAACGTCGGGATCGGCGTCGGCGGCCTCGGGCTCGGCGCCGTGAAGTCCGACGAGTGGGACAAGGTATTGGGTGTGAACCTCCGCGGGCCGATGCTCTGCTGCCGGGAGGCCTTGCCCAGGATGGCCGAGGGCGGTTCGATCGTGTTCATCTCCTCCATCGCCGGGCTGGTCGCGGGCTCGCGCCTGCCGGCCTATGACGCGTCCAAGGCGGCGTTGGGCGGGCTGATGCGGCATGTGGCGCTCGAGGGCAGCCGCAAGGGTGTGCGGGCCAACATTGTCGCGCCGGGCCTGGTCGACACGCCGCTCGGCCGGCGCGCGACCCAGGGTCGACCGGGCCGGGGGACAGCGCCGCAGTTCTTTGGCCGACAGGCCACGGGCTGGGAAATCGCCTACGCGGCGCTGTTCTTCATGTCCGACGAAGCGGTCTATGTGACCGGCCAGACACTGGCCGTCGACAGCGGGCTGACCGGGATCAGCTGAGGCGCGCGACGATGTGCAACACCTTCCTCAGCCCCTCGAATCCGGAACGGGTCGAATGGGCCTTCTCGCAACTGCGGATTCCGGTGCTCTGGCCCGAGGCACCCCGACCAAACCGGGGGATCACCGGCGACATCAGACCGACAGATCCGGCCTGCGTTGTCCTGCCCGCGAGCGATGGCGGACGTATGGACTGGATGGCCTGGGGCTTTCCCCGGGACAAGGGCGGGCCGGTGATCAACTTCCGGACCGAAGGGCGCGTCTTTCCGCGCGCGTCGCGCTGCCTTGTCATGGCGGCCGGTTTCTACGAGACCACCGATCCGGTTATCCCCGGCCAGAAGCGCAAGGACTGGTGGCTGTTCACGGTTCCGGGCGTCGAGGTCTTCGCGCTCGCGGGTCATGTACGCGGCGACCGCTTTACGGTCCTGACCTGCGAGCCCGGCCCGGATATCCAGCCGTACCACAGCCGCCAGCCCGTTTGCCTTCTGCCGGATCAATGGGCCGGATGGCTGGCCGGCGCGCCTGAAGCGGACCTGATCGCGCCGAGCCCCGCCGGAACCTTCACGGTCGCTCCGAAGCCGACCTGACGTTGATTGACTCCCGGAGGTTGAGAGGAACAAATTGGGAACATAGAGGTTTCCAATGGACCACTCCCCCATCGCTTCCCGCCGGCTGCATACGGATGACGAGGTGCGCGGCTGGCCGATTGCGGCCGCGCTGAAGGCCGGCATGCATCTGAGAGCCCGCTGTCTGAACCGCCGCTGCGCGCGGGTCTGCGTGGTCGACACCGCATGGTGGGCAGCCGGTCATGGCGCGGACGACCGGTTGCACATGCTCGGCCGGCGGATGCGCTGCTCGGCCTGCGGCGCGCGGGAAGCCGGCATAGAGGTCTGGAGCGGCGCGCAACCTGCCGGGCCGACGCCCGGTCCGTACGCGTTTCGGTGATTTTTCGAGGACGTGCCGTTGCGGCGCCCGGAGTTTTCACCTGACCGGCCTGTCGGGCAGGGCTAGAGTAATCGCAGATAACCTTGAATGACGTCCGGGGAGGGACGCGACATGGCCGGCACCAAGATGCGCTTTGGGGCATTCATCGCTCCGTTCCACCCGCTTCGTGAAAACCCGACCCTGGCGCTCGAACGCGATCTGGAACTGGTCCAGCACATGGACCGCCTCGGTTACGAGGAAGCCTGGATCGGCGAGCACCACTCCGCCGGCTATGAGCTGATCGCAAGCCCCGAAGTGTTCATCGCCACGGCCGCCGAGCGGACGAAGCACATCCGGCTCGGCACCGGCGTGGCGTCATTGCCCTACCATCACCCGCTGATGCTGGCCGACCGCATCAACCAGCTCGACCACATCACCCGCGGCCGGGTGATGTTCGGTGTCGGCCCGGGCGCCCTGCCCTCCGACGCCTTCATGATGGGCATTCCCGTCGCGGCGCAGCGCGACCGCATGGACGAGGCGATCGACGTCATGGTCCCGCTGCTGCGCGGCGAGCAGGTGACGAAGAAGACCGACTGGTTCGAGCTGAACGAAGCACGCCTTCAGATGACACCGTTCAGCCGGCCATCGGTCGAAATTTGCGCCGCCAGCCAGGTCTCGCCGACCGGCGCGACGGCCGCCGGTCGCCATGGCCTGGGCCTGCTGTCGATCGGCGCAACCCAGAGCGGCGGCTTCAACGCCCTGGCCTCCAACTGGGCCATCGCCGAGGAAAAGGCGAAGGAAAGCGGCCAGGTCATGAACCGCGCCGGCTGGCGCCTGGTCGGCCCGATGCATATCGCGGAGACCCGCGAACAGGCCCGCGCCGATGTGCGGCACGGCCTTGAGGACTGGCTCTACTACTTCCGTGAGGTCGCGGCCCTGCCGCTGGCGCCGCAGGACGGCACCGATCCCGTCGACGCCCTGATCGCCTCGGGCATGGCCGTCATCGGCACGCCGGAAGACGCGATCGCCCAGATCGAGCGACTGGAAGCCCAGTCGGGTGGTTTCGGCGCCTTCCTGTTCATGGATCACAACTGGGCCAACTGGGACGCCAAGCGGAAGTCCTACGAGCTGTTCGCCCGCTACGTCACGCCGAGGTTCCAGGACCTGAACTCGAACCGCGAGGCGTCGCTGACCTGGGCCGCCGAGAACCGTCCGCGTTTCATGGGCGAGGCCATGGCCGCCGTCGGCATGCGGGTGGCCCAGCACATTCAGGCGAAGGGCACGGACAACATCCGGCCCGAAATTCTTGAAGCCATGGGCATGAACAAGAAGCCGGCCGCCGAATAGGCCGGGTCGGGGCGGGCTACGGCCCGCCCTGTGCGCCGGTCTGCTTGAACAGACCGCTGAAGAAGCTCTTCTTCTCAGGCGCCGTCGGATTGCCGAGCCGGCGGACCGTCTCTTCAAGCACCTTGCGACGCGCGGTCCGATTGGTCGGTCGGACAGCCTTCTCCTGCGCCACTCTCAGCGCATCATCGCCATGCAACTTGCGCAGAAGTTCAATTTCGATCCGCACTTCGCGTTCGAACTTCTCTCGTCGCGCGTTGTTGCCAAACATTCAGATACCACCGGACCGGACGACACGACCGTAATGCCCGCTTAATGTGACAGTCGATTGCTCAAAACGGGGGTATGACAATCGGCCGCATAACGCTGAGATGTGGAGCAGGCAAAGACCGAAGTGCCCGGACTTCGACCAGTCCCTGTCCGGGTCCTGGTCAAGCGGCGGCCGGTGGCGCGGGCGAAGTGATCGGCCTTGTGGCCGTCTGGGGCGCGGGCGCCCGAAACCGAACGACGAGCAACTCAGTTTCGAGCATCACCTCCAGATGCATCGGGGAGGCTGACTTGAAGCGCAGGTCGACGTAGTTCCAGGCCACGGTCGCGTCCTGTCCATGCCCCGCAGCCGACCCCGGAACGATCCGGGAATGACCATGCCGCTCGACGATATCGCAACCGGCCTGGAGCGCGGCGTCGTAAAGGCCGTTGGACATCTGGCAAAGTCCACCGCCGATCGCAGGCACCAGACGGCCTCCCTTCAGCATCCGACCATCAACGAACCCGCGGCGGCGGCTGGCGCGGCCAACATGCCGCCAGAAGCTGAATACCCGTCCGGCGGGCAGGGTCCCCTGGCCGATGGCCACCGCAGCCCGGCGCAGGTTCTCGACCTTGCCGCGCTGATGCCGATGCTCGCGCGATCGGTCGTCCGACCACAGAGGCGTGCAGGACTGCCCGACGATCACCCAGTCGGCGGGTGCGGGTCCGGGATCCAGCCGTTGCAATCTGCCGACGAGATCAAGCGCGAGACGACGGGCCTGAAAGACCGCGACCTTGGCCTGAAAGATGAGCGCGGACAGCCTGCCGGGCGTTTCCGCCCAGGCCAGATCGGCGTCATCGGCCGGCGTATCGGTCATCGCTCTGGCCTGGTCCCTAGTGTCGCTTGAAGTCCCGCAGAATTTCCCGCGCCGCATTGTGACCCGGCGCGCCGGTGACTCCGCCGCCCGGATGCGTCCCCGCGCCGCAGAGATAGAGGCCCTTCAGCGGCCCGCGATAGGCGCCATGGCCCAGCACCGGACGCGCCGAGAACAATTGATCCAGGCTGAGCACCCCGTGCATGATGTCGCCGTTGACCAGGCCGAACGTGCGCTCGAGGTCGAGTGGACTGTTGATCTGGCGGGCGATGACCGAGGCCTTGAAGCCCGGAGCCCATTTTTCCACCGTGTCGATCATCAGGTCAGCGACCTCCTCACGATGGTCGTCCCAGCTGCGTCCGCCGCTGAGCACCGGCTGGACATGCTGGCAGAACAGACTGGCGACATGCTGTCCGGGAGGCGCGAGACTGTCGTCCACGACGGACGGAATCAGCATCTCGACGATCGGCTCCTTCGACCACCCATGCTGTCGCGCGTCCGCGTAGGCGCGCTCCATGTAGGCCATGTCCGGGGCGATGATGATTCCGCCGGTCAGGTGGTCGCCGGGCTCGGGCTTGCAGGCGAACCGCGGCAGTTCACTCAGCGCCACGTTCATGCGGAAGGTGCCGGAGCCGGAACGATAACGGCTGATCCGTTCGTTGAAGTCCGCCGGCAGCAGCGCCGGATCGATCAGCTTCTGGAACAGCAGCCGGGGATGGATGTTGGAAACGACCGATTTCGCCCGCAGGGTTTCGCCCGTGTCGGTAACCACACCGACCGCGCGGCCTTTTTCGGTCAGGACTTCAGCGACCGAGACGCCGGTGCGGATCTCGACGCCCTTTTCGCGGCAGGCAGCGGCCATGGCCTGGGTGATCGCGCCCATGCCGCCGACCGCGTGGCCCCAGGCTCCCTTCTCGCCGTTCACCTCGCCAAAGACGTGGTGCAGCAGGACATAGGCCGTACCCGGCGTATAGGGGCTGGCGAACGCGCCGACGATACCGTCGAAACCGAGCACCGCCTTGATCGGATCGCTCTCGAACCAGCCATCCAGCCAGTCACCGGCGGACTGGGAGAACATCGCCAGCAGGTCGCGACGACCAGTGGTGTCGAGGTTGGAAATCCGCTTGCCGAGCATGGCGCTCTTCAGCAGCTGCGGAATGGCCTCCACCAGACTCCCGGTGGTCATGTTCGGCGGGCTCTGCAAAACCAGTTCGCGCAGGATGTCGGCGATCGCCTCGAGACGCGCATTGTAGGCGTCCAGAGCTTCGGCATCCTTCACCGAGAACTTCGCGACCTCTTCCTTCGTCCTGCCGCCGCCTGTGGCGAGGTAACCCCCGTCGGCCGTCGGCAGGAAGTTCGAGACCTTGCGATTGATCACCTTCAGCCCGTGCCGGGGCAGCTCCAGGTCAGCGATGACCTTTGGATTGAGCAGGCTGACCGTGTAGCTGGCGACGGAATTGCGGAACCCGGGATGAAACTCCTCGGTCACCGCCGCGCCGCCGACGACGTCCCGGCGTTCCAGCACCGTCACCTTCAGGCCGGCCGAGGCGAGATAGAAGGCGCAGACGAGGCCGTTGTGCCCGCCTCCGATAATGATGGCATCGGTCATGGGGCCTGCAGGAAGTCAGTGATGGCGGGAAAGGCGGCGCGATCCTGGATCAGGAACATGTGGCCACCGTCGAACATGCGCAGCTGTGCGTCGGGGATCCGGCCGGCCAGCCGCGTCTGGGTTTCCGGAAGAGCGATCCCGTCATAGCGACCGCCGCAGATCAGGGTGGGTGCGGTGATCGACGGCAGTCTGTCCCAGACGTCGTGATCCCTGCGGGCCAGCAGCTGCAGCTCGGCGCCCATCGCCCGCCGCGGCTCATCGGCCCAGGGGCTGTTCAGCCGGAACGCCAGCATCGCGGCGAAGGCATCGGGATTGGCCGCCTGCCAGGCCGCGTCGTGTCGCGTGTCGGAGATCGGGATCATCTGGCGTGCCTCGGCCTCCGGATCCATTCCGGAAAGGGTATGGAGCGGATAGGAAGCGCCACCCTCCCCGCCCGGCGAGGTGCAACAGAGCACGAGTTTGCGGATGCGGTCCGGATACCGGACGGCCAGCTCCTGGGCGACCATGCCGCCGAAGGACACGCCGACCACATTGGCGGTAGCCCAGTCGAGTTCGTCGAGCAGGCCGCCGGCGTCATCGGCATAGTCGGCCATGCTGTAGGGGCCGTCAGGCTTGTCTGTCTGCCCGAGGCCGCGCTGGTCATAGGCGACCATGTCGAACTGCCGGGCCAGCGGACCGTCAAGCGGGCCAGGCTTGTTGCGCAAGTCACTGCCGCTGCCGGAAATGAACAGCAGGGGCTCGCCCTCGCCCTTCCGCTCGACCCAGATCTGCAGACCATTGGCTGTGATGTAGCTCATGGCCTGATCTCTCACAGCACAGCGGTCGGGGAAAGAGGCGCGGCGTCAGACAGGCTTCAACGGAAGGTGCGGGCCGGCCGGAAGGCTTATCGCTATGGCGTCGCCCGGCCGGATCTCGCCACCGGTGACCACCACGCCCATGACGCCCGCCTTGCGCACCGGCTCGCCGCCAGGACCTCGTCCCAGACAGGCCTGCATGAGGCCCGGATGAATCTCGTCCAGTTGGTAACAGGGGTTGCGCAGGCCCGTGACCTCGACCAACGCGTTGGAGCCCAGACGCAGCAAGGCGCCCGCGGGCAGACCCAGCAGGTCGACGTCACGGGTTGTGATATTCTCGCCCATGGCGCCGGGCGTGATGCCAAAGCCCTGCCCCGCGAGCTCGTCGAACAGTTCGGCGTGGATCAGATGCACCTGTCGAAGGTTCGGCTGGCTCGGATCGCGGATCACACGGGAGCGGTGCTTCACCGTGGCGCCGGCATGAACGTCGTTCTCAACGCCGAGACCCGCGAGGAGACGGACCGAAGTCTGGTTGGCCTTGCCAGGGCCATGCCGGTCACCCCGGCTGACGGCGACAATCGTCGCCATCGCTAGGGCTGCGCGGCCCGACCGATGATGGTGAAGCCGGGAGGCGCGGCCGTCTCGTAGTGGTCGGCGTGGTACATATCCATGTAGATCAGACTCTCGGCCGGTTGCCCGCCGTCCGCACAGACCAGGCGGTAGCCATCAATGATCGAGCCAAATACGCCGGCCCCGAAACTGCCAACCCGTCCGTAGGTCGGCCGCACGCCGTTGGAGCAGCGCAGTCGCTCGAGATAGGCGCGCTGGCCGGCGGGCATGTTGACCCGCACCGGATTGTCGCGGGAGCCGAGGGGAAAGGCGGATGCCTTGCGGATGCGGGCGGCGAGCTCCGGACCACTCACCCGGCCGCCGGTGAGGAAGGAAAGATCGGGAGCCTCGGAACGCGGCGGCGGGGGTGTGCTGGTCACGCAGGCCCCGAGCCCGAGAGTCAGCAGAATCGCCGTTGTCGCCGCCAGTCTCATGCCATGCTCCGCAGGATGCCCTCGCATGGACGCTCTCGCGCCTGCGCGCCGCAATCAAGGAAAACCGGGCCGGAAACGACAAAACCCGCCAGACCGGGG
>CAIOHT010000057.1 GCA_903858185.1 uncultured Caulobacterales bacterium | reverse complement strand
GCTGCTGTCGATGCTGGCGCGCCAGGCCGACTGCGACGCGGTCGTGGTCGGGCTGATCGGCGAGCGGGGCCGCGAGGTGCGCGAGTTCATCGAGGAGACCCTCGGCGAGGAAGGCCTCAAGCGCGCCGTCGTGGTCGTGGCGACGTCCGATGAGCCGGCGCTCAAGCGTCGTCAGGCCGCCTACATGACCATGGCCGTCGCCGAGGCGATGCGCGACCAGGACATGGAAGTGCTCTGCCTGATGGACTCGGTGACCCGCTTCGCCATGGCCCAGCGCGAGATCGGCCTGGCCGCCGGCGAGCCGCCGACGACCAAGGGCTATACCCCCACCGTCTTCACCGAACTGCCAAAGCTGCTGGAGCGGGCGGGACCAGGGCCGGTCCGGCCGGACGGCTCGACGGCGGGCCCGATCACCGGCCTGTTCACCGTGCTGGTGGACGGCGACGACCACAACGAGCCCATCGCCGACGCCGTGCGCGGCATTCTCGACGGCCACATCGTGATGGAAAGGGCGATCGCCGAGCGCGGACGCTTCCCCGCCATTAACGTCCTCAAGTCCATAAGTCGGACCATGCCCGGCTGCCAGCTGCCTCACGAACGCCAGATCGTCTCCAACGCCCGCCAGACCCTGGCGGCGTACGCGAACATGGAGGAGCTGATCCGCATCGGCGCCTACCGCGCCGGCGCCGACCCGCAGATCGACCGCGCTATCGCGCTGAACCCTGATCTCGAGCGGTTCCTCGGTCAGGACAAGGACGAGGTGACCAGTCTCGACGACGCCTTCGGCGGGCTGGACCAGATTCTCGGTAGCGCCTGATGAAGGCGATGGCGTCCCTGATCCGCATCTCGACCCATGAGGTCGAGACCCTGCAGAAGCGGCTGGCGGAGATCGTCGACCGGCGGACGGCTGGCGAGCTGAAACTGGCGATCCTCGAAGCCGAGGGTGAGTCCGAGCTGCAGAACGCTCGCGCCGACGCCGAGGCCGGCTGGTACATGGCAGGCTTCCGCGAGGGGTTGAAGGCGCGCAAGGCCGCCGCCCAGTCGACGCTGGACACCATCGCTCTCGAGGAAGAGGGCGCCCGTGACGCCCTGGCCGAGGCCTTTGAGGCGCTGAAGAAGTACGAGCACGTCGCCGAAGCGACGAAGCAGGCCGCCCGCAAGGAAGCGGGTCGCCGCGAAACCGCCGCCCTGGACGAACTGGGGCTCCGCCGGGCGGCAAGAGGGTGAGGCCGAATCCGAATCCGCCTCCCCTTGCGGGAGCTGGGCGACCGACGCGGCGCCTCGTCGTGGCTTCCGGCCTCGCCCTGGCCGCCTGTGGTCGCGAACCGGCGACGGCCCAGCCGATCCCCGAGCCGCCGTTGAAATCCCTCGCGCCCTTCCCGATCGGAACCTGCGTACGCGCGCCAGAGCTCGCCGACCCGGCCTATGGCGACCTGGCCGCCAGGCACTTCTCCCAGCTGACGGCCGAGTGGGAGATGAAGATGGAATATGTCGTCCAGCCGGACGGCAGCTTCCGCTTCGACCGCGCCGACGCCATCGCCGCCTTCGCCCGGGCGCACGGGATGCGTCTCTTCGGCCATACGCTGGTCTGGTACGCCAACGAGCCGGACGGGTTCGTCAAACTCGACGAGAGCCGCCAGAGCTTCGAGGGCGCGCTGCGCAACTATGTCACCGCCATGGTCGGCCGCTATCGCGGGCTCGCCGCCGGCTGGGACGTGGTCAACGAGCCGGTGATGGAGAACGGCGAGGGCTGGCGCGAAAGCCTGTGGACCCGCAAGCTGGGCCAGATCGGCCACTTCAAGGTGGCGTTCGAGGCGGCGAAAGCGGCCGACCCGGACACCGTCCTGTTCATCAACGACTATCACCTCGAAAGCCGGCCGGCGAAGCTGCGCAGCTATCTGCAGCTGATCGAACGGCTGCTGGCCGAGGGCGTCCCGCTGGGCGGAATCGGCTGCCAGACCCACTGCTGGTCAGAGCTGGCGCCCGGCGCGATCACGGCCACGCTGAAGGCGCTCGCAGGGTTCGGGCTGCCGATCCATCTGTCGGAGATGGACGTGTCGGTCGTGCAGGGCGGGATGCTGGCCAACCGCGCCGAGGCCGAGCGTCGCCAGGCGCGGCTCTATGGCGAGGCCGTCGAGGCCTTCGCCGCCCTGCCCGAACGCCAGCAGTTCGCGTTCAGCATCTGGGGACTGCGCGACAGGGACAGCTGGCTGAAGCGCGAGAACGCGTCGGACACGCCGCTGCTGTTCGATGACCAGGGCCGCCCGAAGCCGGCCTTCAGCGCGGTCGTCGACGCTCTCAGACGTTAGAGACGGGCGGGTTGACCGGCTTTTTCAGGATGTGATCGGCGTCGCTCGCCTGGCGCAGCGCGCGCAGGTCGTCGGCGATGCGGAAGATCGCGACATAGAACTCGCAGAACGACCGCCACAGCAGTGTCAGGGCCAGCCCGACCAAGACGCCGGCGATCGCCACCGGCAACGCCAGCAGCTTGCCGATGATGTTGGTGTCCTGGAACGCCACGCCGACCGCCGCGCCGATCGCGCCGCAGATGCCGATGACGATGACGCCCAGACCCGCCCAGTAGATCAGGTGAATCACCGGGCCGGTCATCAGGCGGTCGAAGGTCAGCAGATCCCACAGCAGGGTCCCGCCGGCGCCTTGTTTTCTCTTCGGTCTGGCCGGAGCCATGCGCAACATTCCCCGGCGGCCACGTCGCCGCCCTCAAGGCCGCATCTCTATCGGCGCGCGGGCTGCGGGGCAATGGCGACGAAGTGTCCGGCCTTACCTTGGGTGACGGCTTGCGGCGGGCAAGGCCGGACCGATACGCTGTGGCAAACAGCCAGGGAGGCGCGCGCGCCATGAGCACGCAGGACCGGATTTCCGTCACCATCGAAGGCGGCGTCGCCGACGTGCGGATGATCCGCACCGACAAGATGAACGCCCTCGACGACGCCATGTTCGAGGCGCTGATCGCCACCGGCGAGCGGCTCAAGACCGAGGCCGGCGTGCGGGTCGTCGTGCTTTCAGGCGAAGGCCGCGCCTTCTGCGCCGGGCTCGACATGGGCAACTTCGGCAAGATGGCCTCTGGCGAACGCAAGGGTGGCGAAGGCCTGGTGACGGCCAACCGCACCCCGGGCGGCGCCAACCGCGCGCAACAGGCGGCGATGGTCTGGCGCGAGATTCCGGTGCCGGTGATCGCGGCGATCCACGGCGTGGCCTTCGGCGGTGGCTTCCAGCTCGCCCTCGGCGCCGACATTCGCTACGTCACCGCCGACGCGAAGATGTCGATCATGGAGATCAAGTGGGGCCTGGTGCCCGACATGGCGGGCCTCGTGCTGATGCGCCATCTGGCCCGCGACGACGTCATTCGCGAGCTGACCTATTCCGGCCGCCAGTTCAGCGGCGAGGAGGCCGTCGGCTACGGCTTCGCCACCCGCGTCTGCGCCGATCCGCTGGCCGACGCGCTGGCGCTCGCCCATGAGATCGCCGGCAAGAACCCGCACGCCATCCGCGGCGACAAGCGCCTCTTTGATCTGGCCGCTTCCGGCGCCGATCAGCACGCCATTCTGCTGGCCGAGTCAAAGGAACAGGGCGCCCTGATCGGCTCGCCGAACCAGATCGAGGCCGTCATGGCGACCATGGAAAAGCGCCCGGCGAAGTTCGCGGAGGCTTAGTCGGCTTCCACTGTCATCCCGGCCGAAGCGAAGCGGAGAGCCGGGACCCGGATTCTGCCATGTCAGCGGTTGCCGAGGTTCATACCGGGTCCCGGACCGGCCTGACGGCCGTCCGGGATGACAGGAGTGGTGAGGCTACTTGAGCAGCTTGCCGATCGCGCCGCCGATGAGGCCGCCGACGGCGGAGCTGAGCGTGCCGGCGACCAGGATGAACGGCGTCACGTCGCCCAGCAGCCAGGAGACGGCGATGCCCAGCAAGGCGCAGACGCCGCCGGCGATCGCGCCGCCGACCATGCTGTCACTCCAGCCTCCCTTCGCCGCTCGCGCGTAGAGCAGGCCCGCGATCAGCGAGATCAGGATGCCCACCGGCCCGAAGAGGGCGGCCACGGCCGGCACGAAATGGCCGACACCGACCATGATCAGTTGAAGAACGGTCCCGATGACCGTCGCATTGATAAGCGCCTTGCGGTTCATGTCAGTTTCCCCCTTGAACGACGGCCGAGGCGGCCGCGGCTTTCTGGCGTTCGAACACCTTCGCCCAGTCGACCGGGCCGACGTCGAAACGCTTCCTGAGTTCGGCCAGCGAGTAGGCGTTGCCCCATTCGAAGTGGCGATAGAGGTAGTCGAACCCCTCCCCTGCGCCCCAGCCCACGCCGGTCATGGTGACCCGCGTGCGGCCGGCGCCGACGTCCTCGAATTCGATGGTCTGTACCACCTGGCCGAACAGCTCCCGGTGCTTCAGGCCTGACGGAGTCTGGATGTTGCGGATCGAAAGCAGCCGCCCGGGCACATAGCTGACGATCTGGTTTTTGATGTTCTCGGCGTCGCCGGCCCTGGCCGTCGGCTGGTAGCTGCTCTCCATCACGCCGCCGACGCGGAAGTCGACCCAGGCCACGGGCACCGCCCAGGTTCTGAAGCCCTCGCTGGTGGTGAAGGCCTCCCAGACCGCCCTGGGCGGGGCGTTGACGACGATGCTGAGCTGGAGAACGCGGGCGCCACCCGGCTCGACGAACGAGCTGTTGCTGACATCGCGGAAGGAGCGCCAGTCGGGAAAGGTGTCGGCCGTACGGGCCGGCTGGGCGACCAGCAGCATCGAGACCGCAGCGGCGGCGAGCAGGCGTTTCATGTTCCGGTCTCCTGACGTTCGGCGGGCGCGGCGACGGTCCCGGCGGCGGCTTGAAGCAGGTTGACGTAGTTGCGCAGCCCGGCGACCGAGGCGTCGAAGGCGTCGAGCGTGCGGTGCGTGCGCGACTGCATCACCCCGCCCTCCATGGTCGTCAGCACGAAGGTGGCCAGGGCGTGGGTGTCGGTTCCGGCCGGGAACTGCGACTTCGCGGCGTCCAGGCAGCCCTTCACATGGCGGACCCAGCCCTCGAAGTTGACCGACAACATCTCCCGCACGGGCGGGTCGGGCTCATGCAGTTCCAGGGCGATCGAGCCGATCGGGCAGCCGTACAGGCAGGC
Organism: uncultured Caulobacterales bacterium; assembly: GCA_903858185.1. Lineage (GTDB taxonomy): Bacteria > Pseudomonadota > Alphaproteobacteria > Caulobacterales > Caulobacteraceae > Caulobacter > Caulobacter lacus. Next base: position 13,149 of record CAIOHT010000057.1, on the reverse strand, counting down.
GGTGTCCTTCAGCATGCCGCGATAGGCGTTCAGCAGGGCGAAGACCCGCTCGACGGGGTCGTCCACGCCCTCCCAGGCCGGGGCCAGCAGCATCGGATAGATACCGTCGCGATACATCTCCAGCACCGCCAGCAGGACGTCCTGCTTGGTCGGGAAGAAGTGATAGAGGCTGCCGGAATTGGCCCCCGCCTCCTTCAGGATGTCCGCGACGGAGGTCGAGAGGTAACCCTTCTCCGAGAAGAGCTTCAGGGCGGCGAACAGGATGCGCTCGCGGGTCGGTTCCATCGGGGACGCTCACTTGATTGAGTGTTCAAGTAAGCACGTGTTGAGTGCGCGATCAAGAGAACAGTCGATCCTCCCCTCGCAGAGGGGAGGGGGACCATGCGGAGCATGGTGGAGGGGCTGAGCCGGACTCGCCAGACAAACCGGAATTCAGGATGGGGCCGTTCGCGCCGGCGCTACCCCTCAACCGCTCTTCGAGCGGTTCCCCTCCCCGCTTCGCGGAGAGGATTGTCACACCCCTAAACCTGCCCGACCGTCTTCAGCCTGGCGCGCGGATGGACCTCGTTCTGGCTCATCACCACGGTCTGGCCGCGGAAGCGCTCGATGATCGAGCGGACGAACGGGCGGATCTGCGGGCTGGTCAGCAGCACCGGCTGGTCGCCGGCCAGGGCCGCGCGCTCGAAGGCCTCGCGGACGCCGCGGATGAACTCCTGCAGCTTGCTCGGCGCCATGGCCAGCTGCTTGTCCTCGCCGCCGGTGCTGACGAGCGCCTCGCTGAACGCGATTTCCCAGTCGGGCGAAAGGGTCACAATCGGCAGGGCGCCGTCATCGCCCCGGTTGGCCCAGCACAGCTGGCGACCGAGGCGCGCGCGGACAGCCTCCACCAGCTGGGTGATCGAGGAGGTATGCGGCGCGGCCTCGGCGACGCCTTCGAGGATGGTCGGCAGGTCGCGGATCGAGACCCGCTCGCGCAGCAGCGCCTGCAGCACGCGCTGCAGGCTGGTGCCGGTGACGATGGCCGGCACGACGTCGTCCGCCAGCTTCTTCTGTTCCGGACCCAGGTCCTTCAGCAGCTTCTGCACCTCGGCGTAGGACAGCAGGTCGGCCATGTTGTCCTTGAGGATCTCGGTCAGGTGCGTCGTCAGGACCGTCGCCGGGTCGACGATGGTATAGCCGCGGAAGGTCGCCTCTTCCTTCAGGTTGTCGTCGATCCAGGTGGCCGGCAGGCCGAAGGCCGGTTCACGGACGTGGTCGCCGGGCAGCTCGACCTGGCCGCCGCGCGGGTCCATGGCCATCAGCGAGCCGATGCGGACCTCGCCGGCGCCGCACTCCATCTCCTTGATCCGGATCGCATAGCCCTGGGTCGCCAGTCGCATGTTGTCGAGGATACGCACCGGCGGCATGACGAAGCCGAAGTCCGCCGCCAGCGTCTTGCGCAGGGCGCGGATCTGGTCGGTCAGCTTGCGGCCGTCGAGATCGTTGATCAGCGCCAGCAGGCCGTAGCCGAGCTCGATCTTCACGTCGTCAATCGCCAGGGCGTTGGAGATCGGCTCCTCTTCCTGCTCGACGGGCGCCGCGGTCTCGAGCACCACCTCCGGCGCATTCTCCTGCACCGTTCGGCGCCAGGCGAGAACGCCGGCGAGGACGGCCAGGATCATGAACGGGATCTTCGGCATGCCGGGGATCAGGGCGATGATGCCTGAAGACGCCGACACCATGCCCAGGCTGACCGGGTTCATCGCCAGCTGGACCACCAGGGCCTTGTTGGCCGACCCTTCGACACCGGCCTTGGACACGAGGAAACCGGCGGCGATCGAGATGATCAGGGCCGGGATCTGGCTGACCAGGCCGTCGCCGATGGTCATGAGGGTATAGGTGGTGGCCGCTTCGCCAGCCGGAATCTTGTGCTGGATGACGCCGATCAGAAAGCCGCCAATGATGTTGATGGCGACGATGATCAGGCCGGCGATGGCATCGCCCTTCACGAACTTGCTGGCGCCGTCCATGGCCCCGAAGAAGGTCGATTCCTGCTCCAGCTCCTTGCGCCGCTTCTTGGCCTCGTCCTGGTCGATCAGGCCGGACGACAGATCGGCGTCGATGGCCATCTGCTTGCCGGGCATGGCGTCGAGGGTGAAGCGGGCCGCGACTTCGGCGATCCGGCCAGAGCCCTTGGTGACGACCACGAAGTTCACCAGCACCAGGATGGCGAAAACGATCACCCCGATGATGAAGTTGCCGCCCGTCATCAGATCGCCGAAGGCCTTGATGATCTGGCCGGCGCCGTGATCGCCCTCGTGGCCGTGGGTCAGGATCAGGCGCGTCGAGGCGAGGTTCAGGCCCAGCCTGAACAGGGTGGTGACCAGCAGCACCGTCGGAAAGGCGCTGAACTCCAGCGGCTTCTTGATCAGCAGCGCGGTCATCAGGATCAGGACGGCGCTGGTGATCGACAGCGACAGCAGGACATCGAGCAGCCAGGCCGGGATCGGCATGATCAGCAGGATGACGATCCCGATGACGCCGACCGCCAGCCCGACCTCGCCGCGCACCAGCCAGCCCCAGACGCGTTGCGCCGAGGGCCGCTGGCCTGCCTGAGCTGAGAGTCCGATGTCCGCCATGATGGGTCGGACCTGGGGCTAACCCTAGGCCGCGTGCGCTCCCATCCCCGCCTGCGGCGCGGGGACCGCCACGCCGGCCTCGGAATACTCCTTCAGCTTGTTGCGCAGCGTGCGGATCGAGATGCCGAGGATGGTGGCGGCATGGGTCCGGTTGCCGAGGCAGTGGCCGAGGGTGTCGAGGATCAGCTGCTGTTCGACCTGGGCGACGGTCTGGCCGACGAAGGCGCGACTGATCGCGTCTGCGGCCATCGAGGCCGTACGGGCCACGGCAGCGTCGGGCGCCGGGGACATCGGCTGGCCGTCCGGCAGACGGACCGCGAATTCCTCGATCTCCGGTCCGGTCGACAGCAGCACCGCCCGGTGCATGGCGTTTTCCAGCTCGCGCACGTTGCCGGGCCAGCGATGGCCGACCAGCCGGCGGCGCGCCTCGGCCGACAGCGGCCGTTCCGGGACGCCGTTGGCCGCCGCGTACTTCTTCACGAAGTGATCCGACAGGGCGACGATGTCGCCGGGCCGCTCGCGCAGCGCCGGCAGGCGCAGGTTCACGACGTTCAGGCGATAGAGCAGGTCCTCGCGGAACACGCCGTCGCGGACAGCCTGGGCCAGATCGCGGTTGGAGGTGGCGATCACGCGGATGTCGACCTTGACCGGCTTGCCGCCGCCGACACGGTCGATCTCGCGTTCCTGCAGCGCGCGCAGCAGCTTGGCCTGCAGCCGGCTGTCCATCTCGCTGATTTCGTCGAGCAGCAGCGTGCCGCCGTTGGCTTCCTCGAACTTGCCGATCCGCCGGGCCACAGCGCCGGTGAAGGCGCCCTTCTCGTGCCCGAACAGTTCGCTCTCGAGCAGGTTCTCCGGAATGGCGGCGCAGTTGACGCTGATGAACGGCTTGTTCGCCCGGCGCGACTTGGTGTGGACGTAACGCGCCATCACCTCCTTGCCGACGCCGCTTTCGCCGGTGATCAGGATCGAGGCCTCGGACGGCGCGACCTGGTCGGCCAGCTTGATCACCACTTCCATGACCGGATCGCGGGCGATCATCGGCCGGGCGTCATCGCCGATCGCCGCAAGGACGGCGGCGATCAGGTCGGCTTCGGCCGGCAGGGGGATGAACTCCTTGGCCCCCGCGCGGATCGCGTCACCGGCGCGCGGGGCGTCGGCGCCGACGCCGCAGGCGACGACAGGAACCCTGATCCGCTCGGCCTCGTTGGCCGCGATCAGCCCCGCGATGTCGAGTTCGTAGTCGACCATCAGCAGGTCGGCGCCCTGCCCGGCCCGCAGGGCCTGGGTGGCCGCTGCCACCGTTTCGACGTGAGCCACCTTGGCGCCCGCCGCCATCGCCATTTTCACGGCGAGGGACAGCTGTCCGTTCAATCGTCCGACGACCAGAAGCCGCATAGGTTTTCTCCTTCAGTCCCCGACCGCCGTTCAGCTGGCCGAGTCGCCGTCCTTGATGATTTCCGTCATGGTCACGCCCAGCCGTTCGTCGACGACGACGACCTCGCCGCGGGCGACCAGGCGGTTGTTCACATAGATGTCGATGGCCTCGCCGACCTTGCGGTCCAGCTCCAGCACGCTGCCCTGACCGAGCTGCAGCAGCTGGGCGACCGACAGGCTGGCGCGTCCCAGGACCGCCGAGATGTTGACCGGCACGTCGAAGACCGGCGCGAGATCGGACGCCGTCTTTTCTTCCGCATCGAAGTGGGCGTCGGAGGCGAGCGCCTCGTCGGCGCCGAATTCGTCGAGCGTGAGATTGGTGTCTTCAGCCATGGTCGGCCTCGCTGGCGGGAATCAGGGGTTCGGCGTGCAGACCCTCGGCGGCGAGCGCCGCGTCGAGGGCGGCCGCCACGCGTTCTGCGGCGGCAAGAGGGTCGAAGGCGGCCTTGCCGTCGCCCCAGTCGAGGACGAAGGCGGCCAGCGGCAGGGTGGCGTCGGGGCGCGCGGTGATCTGGCCCTGAAAGCCGATAGCGATGGCGGTCTGGTCGAGTGCGGCCTGGACCCGTTCCTCGAGGCCGGCGGCCACGCGGACCGTCAGCCGGGGCTGGGCCTCGACTTCACGGGCCAGGGCTTCGAGCGCGGCGGAGACCGGTGCATCGGGGAAGCGCGTCAGGGCCGCGTCGGCGATCCGGCGGGCGGCCGCCATGGCCAGTTCGGCCGAGCCGGTCCGGTGGTCGTGAGCGACCGCGGCGAGCGCGCTCATCGCGCTGCGGGCCGCGCGGGCGATATCGGCCAACGCGTCGGCGGCGACGGCCTCGGCCTGGGCGATCGCAGACCGTTCACCCTCGGCAAAGGCGACCTGGCGGATCTGCTCGACCTCCTCGGGCGTCCACGACTTCTTGCGTTGCGGCGCCTGATAGGCAACCGCCCCGGCGTCGTCGAAGACGGTGTCGAATCCGAACAGCTGGCGGGCGGGCTGGGTCATCAGTAGATCAGCTCATCGTCGCCGCCGGCGCCGGCCAGCATGATCTCGCCCTTGGCGGCGAGGTCCTTGGCGGCCTGGACCATGGCCATCTGCGCCTGGTCGACGTCGCGCAGGCGCACCGGACCCATGCTCTCCATGTCCTCGCGCATGATCTTGCTGGCGCGTTCGGACATGTTGGAAAAGAACATCTCGCGCAGGGCGTCGGAGGCGCCCTTGAGCGCCAGACCCAGCTGGTCTTTCTCGACGGCCCGCAGCAGGGTCTGGACCCCGCCCGGGTCGAGCTTGGAGAGGTCCTCGAACACGAACATCAGGGCGCGGATGCGCTCGGCGCTTTCGCGGTTGCGCTCTTCCAGCGCGGCGATGAACCGGGCCTCGGTCTGACGGTCGAAGTTGTTGAAGATGTCCGCCATCATCTCGTGGCTGTCGCGCTTGGAGGTGCGCGCCAGGTTGGACATGAACTCGGTGCGCAGCGTCTGTTCGATCTTGTCGAGGATCTCGCGCTGCACCGGCTCCATGCGCAGCATGCGCTGGACGCATTCGAGGGCGAAGTCCTCGGGCAGCGCGGCGAGCACGCGCGAGGCATGCTCGGCCTTGATCTTGGACAGCACCACCGCGACGGTCTGCGGGTATTCGTTCTTCAGATAGTTGGCGAGCACCGCCTCGTTCACGTTGCCCAGCTTGTCCCACATGGTGCGACCGGCCGGACCGCGGATCTCCTCCATCAGGGAGTCGACCTTCTCGGCCGGCATGAAGGCGCCGAGCAGACGCTGGGTCTGTTCAAAGCTGCCCATGATCGCGCCGCTGGAGGACATGCCGGCGACGAACTCGACCAGCAGTTCCTCGACCACCGAGGCCGACACCGTGCCAAGCGTCGCCATGGCCTGGGAGACTTCCTTGATCTCCTCCTCGTCCAGCGCGCTCCAGATGGCGGTGTGATCTTCGCCCAGCGCCAGCAGGACGATGGCCGCCTTTTCAGGCCCGTTCAGCCTGGCGGTGTCGACGACAGCCTTGGATTTGGCGCGGGGACTCATGCGGTTTCGTGCAGCCAGGAGCGGAGGATCGAGACGGACTCGTCAGGGTGTTTCTCGACGAAGTCCGAGACGCGCTTGACCGAGGAGGCGCGGACCTGGCCCTCGATGCGGGCGATGTCGATACGCTGGTCCATGTCGGGGTTCGGCAGGGCGAGCGGCTCGCCGGTCTGGGGATCGACCGCGATCTGCATCGTGCCGCCATCAGGCGTGCTGACCAGACGGGTTGTGACGCCACCGCCGGCCGAGCCGGACAGGGCGGGCATGCCGGCGCCACCGCCGCCACCCGTAAGGTTCTTGAGCAGCGGCCGCACGCCGAAGAGCATCAGCAGGATGCCGAGGATCGCCAGCACGCCCAGCTCGATGGCGCGCATCACGTCGTTCTTGTCGAACCCGGCCAGCAGGCCTTCCTCGGCGGTGACGCCGGCCAGATCCTGCGCTTCGCGGGCGAAGCGGACATTCGTGACGCGAACCGTGTCGCCCCGCTCGGCATCGAACCCGACGGCGGCCTTCACAAGTTCGTCGAGGCGCTGCATCTCCGCCTCGGTGCGCGGCGTATAGGCGCCGGGCTTGCCGTCAGCGCCGACCGCGGTCGCGCCGTCGACGGCCACGGCGACCGACATTTTCTTGATGGCGCCCGGCTCGCGGACTTCCGTCGTGATGGTCTTGCTGATCTCGTAGTTGGTGGTCGACTCCTGCCGCCCGCTGTTGGACGAGGTCTGGGCGCCGCCGCCGGCGCCTGTTGCGCCGCCGGGAATGTTGCCGGCTGCGGAGACGGTGTCGGCGCCGGCCGGATCGCTCTCGGTGGCCTGCTCCTCGCCTGTCTGCTCGGACCGCACTACCTGGCCGTCGGGATCGAAGGTTTCCCGCTGCTCTGTGACACGGGCCATGTCGATGTCGGCCGTCACCTCGACGCGCGCGCGGCCGGGGCCGACAACGCCTTCGACCAGCTCCTTGATCCGGGCGGCCATCTTGCGCTCGACTTCGCCCTTGCGATCGTCGGCCATCTTTCCGGCCATCGAGCTGTCGCCGCCGGCGGACAGGGTCTTGCCATGCTGGTCGATGACCGCGACCTGCTCGGCCTTGATCCCCGGCACGGCGCCCGCGACCAGATTCTGAACCGCCTGGACCTGATCATCTGTCGGCTTGCGGCCGCCGACGCCGATCGTCACCGAGGCCGAAGCCGGCTGGGCCTCTTCCTCGAACAGCTGGCGGCGCGGCAGGTTCAGGTGAACCCGCACCGAGGTCACCCCGTCCAGCCCGTGGATGGTCCGGGCGAGCTCGCCCTCCAGCGCCCGCTGGCGGTTCAGCTGCTGGACAAAGTCGGTCTGGCCCAGGGCCGAACCCTGGTCGAAGATTTCGTAGCCGATCGAGCCGGAGCTCACGAGACCCTTGCTGGCGATCATCAGGCGGGTCGAGGCGACCTCGTCACGCGGCACCATGATCGTGGAGCCATCGCCCTTGGCCTCATATTTCACGCCGGCCTGCTCGAGGGCCTGAACGACCGCCGAGGCCTCCTTGAGATCGAGGTTCGAATACAGCAGCGCCTTCGGCTGCGAGCCGATGTTCATCGTCAGGGCGACGAGAGCCGCGGCAAGGCCGACCCCGATCCCGGCCAGCGCCGCGAGTCGGCCAAGGCCGAACCCACGCAAGGCGCTCATGAACTGTTCCACCCGGGTCTGCCCCTAACGCAATGGTCGCACAACGCCGAGGTCGATCGGGCTGCTAGGCAGGAATTACCGGGTGCGTGGTAAACGGGGCCTTAAGTTCCCGGTCCTGGCGTTCAAAGGTCGACGGCCGCGTCCGGGCGGGACGCGGCCGTCTGTCGTGAGCCTGTTCGAAGGGGGGGCGGAGCGGCTCAGCGATACTGTTGCAGACGGGTCGTCCGCAGGCCGGCCAGGCCATGACGGTCGATCGATTTCTGCCAGGTCAGGAATTCCTCGTTGGTGAGCCTGTAGCGATCACAGGCGTCATCAAGGGTGAGGAGACCTCCGCGCACCGCCGCGACCACCTCTGCCTTGCGTCGGATAACCCAACGCTCGGTGTTGGCGGGCGGCAGGTCGGACAGCGTCAACGGCGCACCGGTTGGACCGATCACGTATTTTTCGCCTCTGTTGTTCGTACGCTGCTGTTGAAGCATGGCTCTAGGCCTCTCTCACCATCACTGTTGAGGAGAACCGTAAGCCACCGGCGATAACGGCGCGTGAATCGCGATAGTAAAAAAACAGGTAACCACTATCGCCCCCAAGTTAATAACTGTGTTTCATCTTGAAACATCCGAATTAAGACAAGCTAAACTTCAAGTCTATCGCTTGATGTTCAACAGTTCTTCGAGCATTTGATCCGCGGTTGTGATGATCTTCGACGACGCTGAGTAGGCGCGTTGCGTGGTGATCAGGCCGGTGAACTCGCTCGAGAGGTCCACGGTCGAAGCTTCAAGCGTCGAGGGCGAGATGAAGCCCGCGCCGCCGCTGCCCGGGGTCTTGAAGTTGTAGGTTCCGCTCTGCTGGCTCACCCGATAGGCATTTCCAGTGACGGGGATCAGGCCGTCGGCGTTCGGGAAGGTCGCGATGGCCACCTGGGCGATCTGGCGGGAAATGCCGTTGTCGAAGATGGCCGTTACGAAGCCCTGGTCGTCGATCTCGATGTTGGTCAGGTTGCCGAAGGCCGTGCCGTTGGTCGCAACCGACTGGACCAGCGACTGGCTGTCGAACTGTGTCAGGCCGCCCGCCGCGGTGCCGAGGTCCAGGCGGATATCCTGACCACCCACGCCCAGACCGGCAGCCCATTTGAACGCGCCGGCGCCTGGAGCACCGTCCGAGGAGGCGCCGAAGGTCAGCGTCGGATCGGAGGGATCGGGGAACAGGGTTGTCGCCGCGGTGTTCAGACGGCCGTCGGGGGTGAAGGCCACCAGACCGGTCGCCAGCTGGCCATTGACCAGGCCGGCTCCGGTTTCGACGTCGCTCGCCGGCACGGCGCGGATTTCAGCGAACCATTCGTTTGGGTTGCTGCCCTTCAGGAAGTCGGCCTGAATGGTGCGTTTGCCGCCCTTGGAATCTGATACCGGCACCTGGATCGAGAAGTCCGGCCGAACGCCGGCGCCGGTATCGGGATTGTACATGGCCATGGAATTGGTGGTCGCGTTGTAGGTCCCCACCTCGGCCGACAGGGCCTGGCTGGACTGCAGGTTCGCGTTGATTGTGGCCCGGGTCGTCTGTTCGGCGGCGCCGCCGACCGCAGAGACGTTGACCGACTTCAGGCGTGTAATGTCCGAGGGATCGGTGACGATCAGCCCATCGTCGTCGACGACCCAGCCCTGGAGGTAAAGGCCGGCCTCGTTGCGCAGGTAGCCAGAGCTGTCGAGCTGGAAGGAGCCGGCGCGCGTGAAGGACCGCACGTCCTGCGCCTGCACGCCCTCGGCCTTCTCGGTCACCGTGAAGAAGCCCTGTCCGGAGATCGACAGGTCGGTGCTCGAGGTCGTCTGGGTGGGCAGGCCCGGGGTGGTGATGAACCGCCGGGTCTGGGCGGTCACACCGCCGGCTGCATAGGAGGCGCCGGCGGCGCGGCTGGTAACCAGGGTCTGGAAGTTGGCCTGGCTGCGCTTGTAGCCAACCGTGTTCACGTTCGCGATGTTGTCCGAAATCGCCGCGAGCGCGGAAGAGTTGGCAACCAGGCCGGTGACGCCGGCGAGCATGGCGCTGTTGATGCTCATGAGAGTTTATCCTCTTTCTTGCTGACAGGCCTGGATCACGACGCGGACTGCACGCCGGTGATCGAAGACACGGGGACTTTGAGTTTGCCGATGCTGACGACGGTTTCGCCGTCGATGGTCTGGACGCCGGTGACGATGCCGCTGGCGCGCGGCTTGGCGGCGATGGTTTCGCCGCCCGAACCGGTTGCGGTGATCTTCAGGGTGTAGGCGCCGCCATTGGCCAACTGGTTGCCGGCTGCGGTGACGCCGTTCCAGTCAAGGCTCTTCTCGCCGGCGGCGACACTGGCGTCGGTGCGGCTCCAGACGGTGGAGCCCGCCGAGTTGACGATCTCGTACTTCACGCTCGCGGCGTTGCGGTCGAGATCATAGGTCCAGGTCGCCGCGCCGTCGGCGATCACCGCCTGGCTGGTCTCGGCCGTGACGGCCTTGCCGATCAGGTTGACCGAACCGGACAGTCCGCCATCGCTCATCCCGACCAGCATCTTGAGCAGGTCGTTGGTCATGAGCTGCTGCTCGACGCCGGTCATCTGGACGATCTGGGCGGTGAATTCGTTGGAATCGAGCGGCGACAGCGGATCCTGGTTCTTCAGCTGCGTGGTCAGCAGCGCCAGAAAGGTCTCCTCGCTGCTGGCCAGCCGGTTGCGCGAGCTGTTCAGCTTCTCGTTGATAGAAGCGCCGGCGGCTGTGGCTGTGGGGTCGATGGTGCTGGTCATGACCGGTCTCAGATTCGGATATCGACGCCGGAGCGGGTCCGGCGATCGGTGAAGGATGGAGTGGGGGTCAGCGACAGGTCCGCGTCTTCCGCGCCGGCCTGGGCGCGCTGGAAGGCGCGACCGTTCCAGGCGCGATCCTCGCGCTGGCCAGCCTCGCGTCCGCCAAAGCCGGCGCCCTGGCCGGCGAGGTCAAAGGTCAGGCCGTCATCGGCGACATCGAAGCCGGCCTGTTCGAGCGCGAGGCGAAGGTCCGCGGCCCGGCTTCCCAGATCAGCCGCCGACTGCGGCGAGTCGAAGGACATGGCGGCGGTGAGCTTGCCGTGACGGTCGATCTCGATCGCGACATCGACCTTGCCCAGCCCGTGCGGGTCGAGCTGGATGTCGAACCGGGTGCTCTGGCCCTCCAGCTTGCGAACGACGTCAGCGGCGAACCGGGCGACCGTCTCCGGCGTGGCGCGGGCGGCGACGGCGTCGGTCGTCATGGCGGCGGCCGGGGCGGCGGGACCCCGCGCGTCCGCGGTCTGGGCCGGCTGCCGGGCTTCGGCGATTTCTGGCGCATCGGTCGCGGAAGGATCGCCGGCGAGGTCGGCCTCCAAACCGCCGTTCATCATGTCAGGCGTCGCAGCGGCGAGCGCCGCCAGCCTGGCCGGCGAGGCCTCCGCCTTCGCGTCGGTCGCCGGCGCACTGGACAGGCCGGACCCCTCGCCGCGCCGATCATTGCGGGCGGCAGCGGCGCGGCGCGGCTCGCCCTCTCCCGCCACCGAACGCGCCGGAGCCGGAGCCGGAGCCGGAGCCGCAGCGACTGCGGCGGGCGCGGCGGGCGCGCTCCTGTCGACAGGGAGCGGAACGAGGGTCTGGGTCTGACCTGCAACGGCGGCCGGCGACGCCGGCGTAGCGAGCGGCGCCGGCGCGACAGTCGGGATAGGGACGGCAGGCGCGGTCGCAGGCCTGGCCGCGTCAGGCGCGGGGGTCGCGAAGGTCGACGGCGCCGCCACCGACACATCGGCCGGAGTCGGCGGCGCGATCGTGCGGCCGGCGCGACCATCCATGAACGGGACGACCAGCGACGGGGCGGGCGAGGCCGGATTCGGGGTCAGCGCCGCCGCATCGACTTCCGGGAATTGCCCGACGACCGGCGTCGCGGGCTCTGTCGCCGGACGGGCGGGCAGCACGGCGCGGTCCTCTGCCGGACGCCACGCCTGGAACACGGGGCCGCGGTTCTGGCGCGCGGCGAACGCCACCCCGTCAGCGCCGTTACCCGCCGTCGTCGTCAGGGGGGGGACAACAACGCTCGGCGCCTGGCCCGGCAGCGTCGGCAGCGAGGCGACGGTGAGGTCCTGGGCCAGGGCCGCGTCCTCGGCCGCAAGGTCGGCATCGGCCTCCGGCGCCGCGAACGGACCGCGAGCGGAACCGGCCTGGGCACCGCCCTGGACCAGACCGGCGAGCAGCGCCTCGAAGCCGGTGGCTCCAGCCGCCGGCGCGCCGGCGCCGGACCCCGTCTTGAGGAGCGGCGCGCCGGGCAGAACGGTCAGCAGGCTGGACGCAGGCACGGTCATGAAGGGCGAAATCGCCTCTGAAGGGGGAAACGCTCGGCGCCTGCTGCGCCCGGGTCATTCGGGTTCATCAAAGCAACGGCCGGGCCAGTTCCCCGAAAGACCGGTAAGTCATTGATTTTACGACACTAAGATCGACTCCGTCGTTTGGCGAGCCAGGGCGCGGCGGACGGATTTGCCGGGCCGCATTCGTCCGCAGGGGCCTTATCTTGCCGCCCGACCGCGTCTGGCCCGGGTCTTGCGCTTGGTTAACGCGAAGATCCGATGGCCGAATGCCAAATGCCAAATATTTCAACCGGTTAGTATTTGCCTACGCGAGCGCGTCCGCGTTCGCCCGGCAAAAAACGCCAGAAACGCGTCAGGCTTTGCCGGGCGCAGGGCAAAGAACGCATGAGCCTCACCAACATCATGTCGTCGGCGACGACGGGTCTGATGGCAGCCCAGACCGGCCTGCGGACGGTCTCGGACAACATCGCCAACGTCAACACCGCCGGCTACGTCCGCAAGGTGGTCAACCAGGCGCCGCTGGTCGCGTCCGGCATGGGCGTGGGTGTGGACATCACCGGCATCAGCCGGGCCGCCGACGCCTTCCTCCAGCGCGCCGCGCTGACCGCCAGGTCCAGTTCGGCCCAGGCCGGCGTGCAGGCCGAAGCCCTTGACCGCGCGCAGGCCCTGTTCGGCGATCCGTCGGGGTCCAGCTCCTTCTTCACCCGGCTCGACGAGGTCTATGCGGCCTTCTCCGCCGCGGCCGGCGACGCCGCCTCCTCGATCCAGCGCGGCGCGGCGATCGACAGCGTCACGGACTTTCTCAACGAGGCCTCGCGCATCTCGACCTCGCTCAAGAGCCTGGGCAGCGAGGCGGACGCCCGTATCGGCGGCGCCGTCGACCGCGCCAACCAGCTGCTCGGCCAGATCGACTCGCTCAACACCGACATCAGCCGCGCCCAGGTCGAGGGCCGCGACTCGACCGGTTCGGAGAACATCCAGGCCCAGCTGATCGACGAGCTGTCGGGCCTGATCGATATCAGCATCAGCGGCCGCAACAACGGCGGCTCGGTGATCCGGGCCTCGGACGGGACGGTGCTGGCCGGAGGCGGCGGCGCGGC
>CAIOHT010000056.1 GCA_903858185.1 uncultured Caulobacterales bacterium | reverse complement strand
GGCGGCGCGATCTTCGGTTTCGCGGTCGGCGTCGACCTGACCCGCCGCGACCTGCAGAACGGCTTCAAGGCCAAGGGCCAGCCCTGGGATGCCGCCAAGGGATTCGACGCCAGCGCGCCGATCTCGGCCATCGTCCCGACGACCGGCGTCATCCCGCAGGGCCGCATCACCCTGAGCGTCAACGGTCAGACGAAGCAGGAAGGCGAGGTCGCCGACATGATCTGGTCGGTTGAGGAAATTCTCGTCGAGGCCGGCAAGCTGTGGACGCTCGAAGCCGGCGACCTGATCTTCACCGGCACGCCCGAAGGCGTCGGTCCGCTCGTCCGGGGCGACCTGGTCGAAGGCTCGGTTGATGCCGTCGGCGCCCTGTCGTTCCGGGTCGTCTGATGCCGCTTGTTCTGCACAGCTTCTGGCGCGCCTCGGCGCCCTACCGCGTCCGCATCGGCCTCAATCTGAAGGGGCTGACCTATGACTACGCCTCCGTCGACCTGGCGACCGGCGCCCAGGCCGGCGAGTCGTTCGGCACGGTCAACGCCCAGCGCCTTGTGCCGGCGCTCGAGGTCGACGGCCGGATCCTGACGCAGTCGGTGGCGATCCTGGAATGGCTTGAGGAGACCTATCCCGAGCCGGCCCTGCTGCCCCGCGACGCCTTCGACCGCCAGACAATCCGGGCCATGAGCCTGATTGTCGCCTGTGACATCCATCCGCTCAACAACGTCCGCATCCTCAAGGCACTGGCCCGGCTGGAGGTCGATCAGGCCGATGCCGACGCCTGGGTCCAGCGCTGGATCAGCGATGGCTTCGCCGCGCTGGAGCCGATGATCGCACGACACGGCGCCGGCTTCGCCTTCGGCGACGCACCGACCCTGGCAGACTGCATGATCGTGCCGCAGGTCTACAACGCCCGCCGCTTCAAGGTTGACCTGTCTCCATTCCCGGCGCTTGTCGCGGCTGCCGATACAGCCGCGCTGCACCCGGCCATCGCCGCTGCGCATCCGAACAACCAGCCTGACGCCAAAGTCTGAGTGATTTCCGTGCTCGAAGAGCTCAAGGACAACAACCGCAACTGGTCGCGGCGCAAGACCGAAGTCGATCCCGACTTCTTCAAGCGCCTCGAGAACCAGCAGAGCCCGGAATACCTGTGGATCGGCTGCGCGGACAGCCGGGTGCCGGCCAACGAGATTGTGGGTCTCGATCCCGGCGAGCTCTTCGTGCACCGCAACGTCGCCAACCTCGCCCCGCCGCAGGACGCCAACTATCTCAGCGTGCTGCAGTTCGCGATCGACGTGATCAAGGTGAAGCACGTGATGGTCGTCGGACACTACGGCTGTGGCGGCGTGCGGGCGGCCGTTGACGGCGTGCGGCGGGGCCTGGTCGACCACTGGCTGCACCCGATCCGCGAGGTCTATGCCGAGAACAGGCTCGAGCTCGAGGCGATGGAGGAGCGGGAGCGCTGGGATCGCCTGTGCGAGCTCAACGTCATTCGCCAGGTGCGGAACGTCGCATCGGACGTCTTCGT
>CAIOHT010000055.1 GCA_903858185.1 uncultured Caulobacterales bacterium | reverse complement strand
TGGGTCAGGGACAGCCGGGTGATGGCCCCGGTGGACAGGTTCTTCAGATAGATGTCGTCGCGACCGTTCGTGTCGCCGGCCACCAGATTGGTCGCCGAACTACGGAAGACGATCGATCCGCCGTCACTCGTGAACCGCGGGTTCTGCGACGAGCCGTCTGCCTGGCCCCCGCCCGCGTCGGTCGAGACCAGAGTTACAACGCCGGTCGCCAGATCCACCACGAAGATATCCTGCCGGCCGTTGGTGTCGCCGGCCACCAGATTTGACGCGTTGCTCTGGAACGCGACCTTGGTTCCGTCTGCGGAAATCACCGGGTTGACGGACAGGTTGTTGCCGATCGTCCCCCCGACGGACTTCGACACCAGGGTTATGGCGCCGGTGGTCAGGTTCTTTACGAAGATGTCGCTGGCGCTGTTGGTGTCCCCGGCGACCAGGGCCGAGCTGGAACTGGAAATGACCGCCAGCGTACCGTCGGACGAGAGACCGCCGCCCTGAAGCGGCGTCGTCCCGCCGGCATTTCCAAACGCCCCGGCCGCCGAGGTCGAGACCGCCGTGATCGCACCGGTGACGAGGTCCTTCAGGAACACATCATTGGAGGCATTGGAGTCGCCCGAGACCCAGTTGGTGGCGGCGCTGGAGAAGAGCACCTTCGTGCCGTCAGCGGAAAACGAGCCGGCGAAGCTGTTTCCGTTCCCCCGGGCACCGGACGCATCAATCGAAACCAGCGTCACGGCGCCGGTCACAAGATCCTTGATGAAGGTGTCGTTCACGCCATTGGTGTCGCCGGCAACCAGGTTCGACGCCGCAGATGTGAACATCACCTTCGTGCCGTCGGGAGAGAAAACGGGCGAGCCGCTGGCGCCGTTGCCCAGGGATCCGTCCGCAGCGCTGGAAATCAATGTGACCGCGCCGGTGGCCAGGTTGACGACGAAGATGTCGGCGACGCCGTTGGTGTCGCCTGCGACCAGATTGTTCGCCGCGCTCGCAAACACGACCATGGTCGCATCAGGCGACAGTTTCGGATTGGTCGAGCCGCCGTTTCCCTCGGCGCCGCCGCTGCTGGTCGACACACGGGTGACCGTCAGGGAGCCGCCGCCGCCGGTATCGCCGGTCAGGGTATCGGCGCCGTCGCCGCCGCTGATGATGTCATCACCGCCGGTTCCTGTGAGGGTGTCGTCGCCCGTTGTGCCTGTGACCGTCGCCATGCCCGCCCCGTAACTATGTTCTGTAAGACCTTGGTCAGCCCGCTCCCGGGCCGTCAAGCAATGGCCTGTTGCGGCGTTCCCGATGCTGACCCGGGGTTGAGTCCCGCGCAGAACGGCATTCGATGCGCGGAATTGGAGCGTGCCGGGCGGCGGCAGGCCGGAGGCAGACGGGCGATCCGCGGGATCGCCCCGGTCCCGTTGAACCTCCAGGGCTGGAGCGCCGCCTCATTCCACGCCGAGGTGGTCGCCGAGCTGAAGGCCCGGCACAGGGCGGCGCGGGACAGGCCCGGGCCGATGGTCGAGCTGTTCCCGCCCTGGGCCGGCCCCCTAAAGCACCCAGCCCCCGTTCACGTCCCCGCCGCCGGTGTAGAGGTTGGCGGTCGTGCCGGTGACGTTGCCGTTGATCTCGACGATCAGGTCGGCCTTGCTGTCGCCGTCGACGTCGAGTTGCAGCACGCTCTTGCCGGTGATGAACTTCAGGGTGGCCTGGCCCGCGACGCCGCTGAAGTTGCCGACGAAGGTGAAGGCCTGGTCGCCGGCGAGGATCGCGTTGGCGTCGATGGCGCTGAGGTCGATCCGGTC
>CAIOHT010000054.1 GCA_903858185.1 uncultured Caulobacterales bacterium | reverse complement strand
GCCAAGGCCGGGCC
This sequence comes from uncultured Caulobacterales bacterium, assembly GCA_903858185.1. Lineage (GTDB taxonomy): Bacteria > Pseudomonadota > Alphaproteobacteria > Caulobacterales > Caulobacteraceae > Caulobacter > Caulobacter lacus. The sequence goes on along the minus strand of CAIOHT010000054.1, from coordinate 72,708 downwards.
GCAGCATTTCGAGATGTTCGGCCATCGCGGGATCTGGAAGGACGGCTGGAAGGCCGTTGCGTTCCACCCGCCGGGCCGGCCGTTCGACGCGGACCAGTGGGAGCTCTACCACCTGGACCGGGACTTCTCCGAGACGCACGATCTGGCGACCGAGCAGCCGGCGAAGCTGGAGGAGATGGTCGCCCTGTGGTGGACCCAGGCGGAGAAGCACCAGGTGCTGCCGCTGGATGACCGCTTCGCCGAGCGGTTCGCGGTCAACGCCAAGCGCTTCCACGGCGCACGCAAAAAGTTCGTGTTCCACCGCGGCATGGGCCATGTGCCGACCGACGTGGCGCCCGACATCCGCAGCCGCAGCTACTTCATCGAGGCGGAAGCGCGGCTGGCGGCGGGGGACGAGGGGGTGCTGATCGCCCACGGCGACATGACCTGCGGCTACTCGCTGTTCGTGCGGGACGGGCGGCTGGTGCACGACATGAACATCGGCGGCAAGCATGTGACCCTGACGTCGGAGCGGGCGATCGAGCCCGGCCACCGGCGCCTCGGCGTGGCCGTGCGGCCCGGCCCCGGCGGGCGGCGGGTGGTGCTGATGATCGACGGGGCGCCGGCCGGCGAACTGACCACGCCGCTGGGCTTCTACAACTTCATCAGCTGGTCGGGGCTGGATATCGGCCTCGACCGGGGCAGCCCCGTCGCCGACTACGCCGCCCCGTTCAGCTTCACCGGCCTGCTGAAAAAGGTCACCGTGACCATGGACGACGACCAGGACCTCGACGGCCAGGGCGTCGGCGACGCGGAGATGGCGCGGCAGTAGGGTGGGCCGGGGACATGTACCGAAGGTACGTGTCCCCCAATCGAGCGGCCGGGTTCAGGGGACACGTACCTTCGGTACATGTCCCCGATGGCTGCCGCCTTCTCCCGTTGGGAGAAGGGATATAGGCTTCACCCATGATCAAACGCGCCCTGCTCCTCTCCGCCACACTCGCCCTCGCCGCCTGTTCGCAGGAGCCGGCGCAGGAGACGTCCGGGCCGGCCGCCTCGCCGCCGCCGGTCACGACGCCGGCGCCTGCAGAAGCGCCGGCGCCCGCGCCCGCCGAACAGGGCGGGACCGACCAATGGCGCACGGTCGCCAACGCCGAGGACCAGGGCCGGATCGACCGGCTGGCCGAGGCCTGGTCCACCGCCCTGAGCGAGGCCGACCAGGAGCACGGCGCGGTGATCGACGCCCTGGGCATGCTGGGGGTGCCGTCCGCCGGCCTGACCGGCAACCTTCAGCCTGGCCCAGGCACGTACCGCTGCCGCACGATCAAGATCGGCGCGCTGGGCGAGGGCAACCTGACCTATGTCGCCTACGGCTGGTTCACCTGCACGATCGAGCTGACGCCCGGCGGCGACCTGATCCTGGCCAAGACCGGCGGCAGCCAGCGCACGCGCGGCCTGCTCTATCCGGACACCGACAAGCGGCTGGTGTTCGTCGGCGCCCAGGCCTGGGGGGCGGACGAGAAAGAGTACCCCGCCTACGGTCAGCGGGCAGAACGTGACCAGGTCGGGGTGTTCGAGCGCGTCGGCACGGAGCGCTGGCGGCTGGTGCTGCCCTGGCCGAAACAGGAGTCGAAGCTCGAGATCCTGGAGCTGAAGAAGTAGGGGCATTGCGTCCTTCGAGACGCGATCCCGAGGGATCGCTCCTCAGGATGACGTTCATTTGGGCTCACCCCTGTTCGTCATGGTGAGGAGCGAGGCGTCGGCCGAGCGTCTCGAACCACGCACCACCCCCTTGTGTGTCCCCACGGCCACACCTACATCCGGGTGGTCCGGTTGTGCTTGATCAAGGCGACCGGTCGCATTCCGCCGTAACGGGGACAGCATGAACATCGATCTCTATTCCGACCGCGCCAAACAGGCGATCCAGTCCGCGCAGTCGCTGGCGCTCGCGCGCCGCCACCAGCACCTGACGCCCGAACACATTCTGAAGGTCCTGCTCGAGGAGCGGGACGGCCTCAGCCGCGCCCTGATCCAGAGCGCCGGCGGCAGGCCTGACGCCGTCGACACCGCCGTCGAGGCGCTGCTGGCGCGCATGCCCAAGGTCGAGGGCGGCTCCGGCCAGCTTTACCTCAAGCCCGAGTCCGCCCGGGTGTTCGCCCGCGCCGAAGAGGACGCCAAGAAGGCCGGCGACGCCTTTGTCACCACCGAGCGCCTGCTGATCGCCCTGGCCGCCGAGGGCGGCGAGGCCGGCAAGGCGCTGAAGGACGCCGGCGCGTCCGAAAAGTCGCTGGAGGCCGCCGCCGCCGATGTGCGCAAGGGCCGGACCGCCGACAGCGCCAGCGCCGAGGAGGGCTATGACGCCCTCAAGCGCTACGCCCGCGACCTGACCCAGGCCGCCCGCGACGACAAGCTGGACCCGGTGATCGGCCGCGACGAGGAGATCCGCCGCACGATCCAGGTCCTGAGCCGCCGGACCAAGAACAACCCCGTCCTGATCGGCGAGCCGGGCGTCGGCAAGACCGCCATCGTCGAGGGCCTGGCCCTGCGCATCGTCAACGGCGACGTGCCCGAGAGCCTGAAGGACAAGAAGCTGCTGTCGCTCGACATGGGCTCGCTCATCGCCGGCGCGAAGTATCGGGGCGAGTTCGAGGAGCGGCTGAAGGCCGTGCTCGGAGAGGTCACCGCGGCCGAGGGCTCGATCATCCTGTTCATCGACGAGATGCACACCCTGGTCGGCGCCGGGAAGGGCGACGGGGCGATGGACGCCTCGAACCTGCTCAAGCCCGCCCTCGCCCGCGGCGAACTGCACTGCGTCGGCGCCACCACGCTGGATGAGTACCGCAAGCATGTGGAGAAGGACGCCGCCCTGGCCCGTCGCTTCCAGCCCGTATTCGTCGGCGAACCGACGGTCGAGGACACCGTCTCGATCCTGCGCGGGCTGAAGGAGAAGTACGAGCTGCACCATGGTGTGCGGATCAGCGACAGCGCCATCGTCGCGGCGGCCACGCTGAGTAACCGCTACATCGCCGACCGCTTCCTGCCGGACAAGGCCATCGACCTGATGGACGAGGCCGCCAGCCGGGTGCGGATGGCCGTCGACTCCAAGCCCGAGGAGCTGGACGAGATCGACCGGCGCCTTGTGATGCTGAAGATCGAGCGCGAGGCCCTGAAGAAGGAAACCGACGTCGCCAGCAAGCAGCGGCTGGAGGCCATCGAGGACGAGATCGACGAGCTGCAGGTCGCCTCCGACGAGATGACCGCCCGCTGGAAGGCCGAGAAGGACAAGGTCGGCAGCGCCGCCCAGGTGCGCGAGGCGCTGGAGCGTCTGCGCGCCGAACTGGCCGCCGCCCAGCGTCGCGGCGACCTGCAGCGCGCGTCCGAGATCGCCTATGGCGAAATCCCGCAGATCGAGAAGCGCCTGGCCGAGGAAGATGGCAAGGCCGCCGAGAACCCGCTGTCCCCCGAGGTCGTCGACGCCGAGCAGATCGCCGCCGTCGTCAGCCGCTGGACCGGCGTCCCCGTCGACAAGATGCTCGAGGGCGAGCGCGAGAAGCTGCTGAAGATGGAGGACGCCCTGCGCGGCCGCGTGGTCGGGCAGGAAGAGGCGCTGGTCGCCGTGTCCGACGCCGTCCGCCGCGCCCGCGCCGGCCTGCAGGATCCCGGCAAGCCGATCGGCAGCTTCCTGTTCCTCGGCCCCACGGGCGTGGGCAAGACCGAGCTGACCAAGGCGCTGGCCGAATTCATGTTCGACGACGAGAGCGCGATCACCCGCCTCGACATGAGCGAATACATGGAGAAGCACAGCGTCAGCCGGATGATCGGCGCGCCCCCGGGCTATGTTGGCTACGACGAGGGCGGCGCCCTGACCGAGGCCGTGCGCCGCCGGCCCTATCAGGTGATCCTGTTCGACGAGGTCGAGAAGGCCCACCCGGACGTGTTCAACATCCTGCTGCAGGTGCTCGATGACGGGCGGCTGACCGATGGCCAGGGCCGCACGGTCGACTTCCGCAACACCATGATCATCCTGACCAGCAATATGGGCTCGGAGTTCCTGGCGGCGCTGGAGGACGGCGACGATGTCGAGACCGTGCGCCCGCAGGTGATGGACGTCGTGCGCCGCAGCTTCCGTCCCGAGTTCCTCAACCGCCTGGACGAGATCATCCTGTTCAAGCGGCTGGGCCGCGGCGAGATGGGCTCGATCGTCAAGATCCAGCTGGAGCGGGTCGAAAAGCTGCTGGCCGACCGCCGGATGAGCATCGCCCTCGATGCCGGCGCCCTGCACTGGCTGGGCGAGCGCGGCTACGACCCCGTCTACGGGGCCCGGCCGCTCAAGCGGGTGATCCAGAAGGAACTGATGGACCCGATCGCACGCAAACTGCTGGCCGGGGATATGGCGGACGGCAGCGTGATCGAGGTGTCAGCGGATGCGGACGGGCTGGTGATCGGGAAGGCGCGGGTGCACTGACACTTGTGATTGCGGAATCTGGTTTACATTCTATGATTGCAAGCCAGATTCCGCTCATCCCGGCGAAGGCCGGGATGCACGGAGTTTTTCCGGTTTTCCCGCAGACCTGCCCTACGCATCCTCAAACGGCGGCGGCAGTCTGCCGCTCTTGAACAGGATGGTCGGGGTTTCGTCGAAGTCGCCCATTTCCATGTCGCCGGTGGCGCTGAAGGCCACCACGCCGAGGCGGAGGGGGGCGAGGCGTTCGGCGCGGCGGACGGCTTCCTCGGCGGTCTTGCAGACCACGGCCTGTTCCGACTTGAGGGCCTTGCCGCGGCCGGCGATGAAGGCCTGGACGAGATGGACGGTCTGCATGGCCATGGCGGCGCTCCGGGGCGCGGACGCCCGGTGCGGCTGCGGCCTGTGCGCTACCACGCCCGTCCGAGTCGCCCCTCATCACGTCGGCGGGTCTTGACCCCAATATAGTGACACATAGAGTGCCATTACATTCCCGGAGCCGTGCGACCCATGACAGAGCTGATGACCACTGCCGGCGGCGTCGCCTTCCTGCGCACGCCCGACGAGGCCTTCGCCGGCCTGGAGGGCTATGACTTCACGCCCCGCTACCTGACGGTCGAGGGCCTGCGGCTGCACTATGTCGATGAAGGCCCCCGCGACGGGCCCGTGGCGCTGCTGATGCACGGCATGCCCACCTGGAGCTTTCTGAACCGGCACATCATCAAGGCGCTGACCGCCGCGGGCTGGCGCTGCATCGCCGCCGACCACATCGGCTTCGGGCGGTCGGACAAGCCGGTCGATGACGGCTGGTACTCGATTGCCCGGCACACGGCGGCGCACCGATTGCTGGTCGAGACCCTCGACCTGACGGGCGTGACCCTGTTCGCCCAGGACTGGGGCGGGCCGATCGGCCTGGCCCAGGCGGCGCGGATGCCGGAGCGGTTCAGCCGGCTGGTGATCATGAACACCTGGCTGCACCACGCGGCCTATGACTACACCCCGGCCCTGCACCGCTGGAACGCGGCCTGGCAGCCGGACGGGCTGTTCGGGGCCAGCGTGCCCGAGCGGTTGACCATCGGGCGGTTCATGATGGTTCCGCTGGGGGCCATGGGCGCGCGGGATCTCTACGCCATTGCCCAGGGCGAGCCCGCGCCGGCCCTGACGGCCGCGCAGGAGGCCGTGCGTCGCGGCTACGACGCGCCATTCGAGGGCCTGGGTCGCGCCGGCCATGCCGGACCAAGGCGCTTTCCGCTGAGCCTGCCGTTCGACAATCCGGAAGGCGGAAACGCGGAAGCCCAGACGAGGGATTTCGAGGCGCTGCTGACCTGGGACAAGCCGGTGAACTTCATCTGGGGCGGTCTGGACGACGTGTTCACCGAGGCCTGGGGTCGCGCCTGGGCGGCCCGTTACCCGCAGGCGACGTTCGACCCGCTGCCCGACGCCGGCCACTTTCCGCAGGAGACCCACGGCGCGGAGATCGCCAGGCTCGTGCTCGGCTACGCGACCTAGAGCCGCTTTCCCATCCGCAGCAACGGCACGGGCGAACCGCCGCGTTCGTCGCTGAGGCGTTCGAGGACCGTGTAGCCACAGGCCTCGTAGAGCGGCTGGCCCGCCAGGGTCCCGGCCAGTTCGACGCGGGCGAAGCCGGCTTCGCGCGCCGCCGCCTCGCACAGCGACAGGACAAGCCGCCCGACGCCGCGCCGGGCGAAGTCAGGGTGGGTATACATGGCTCGCACCCGCGCCGCGTCGGTCGCCGGGTTCAGACGGTGGGCGTCGCGCCCGGGGGTGTGGTCGCCACCGTAGAGGGTCGCCCGGGCGCTCCAGCCACCGCTGCCGACGATGACGCCGTCCTCCTCGACCAGGAAATAGGTCCCGTCGGCGATCAGCTGGCTGTCGAGGCCCATCAGCTTGCGCGAGGCGGCGATCTGGTCGGGCGTCAGGAACGGCTGCTGCAGGACACCGATGGCCTCGTCCATCAGGGCAATCAGCGCGGGCATGTCAGCGGGCGTGGCGAGGCGGTGGGTCAGGGTCATGGCGTCAGCCTAGCAAAGGCCTGTGTGACATTCCGTCCCCAATTTCGCGCGATCCGTGATATACAGCCCCTCCTTGCGCGCGAATGGCGCGCCGGCCGCCTCCGTTTTCTGGCGGCAGATTGGAGACTCCATGATCGAGGAAGGCTTCGTGCGGATGTACGCGCACGACTTCGCCGCGCTGGCGGCCCGGGCTGAAGGTGGTTCGGACGTCGAGGCCCTCGTGCGCAAGCGCATCGACGAGGCGCGGTCGCATGCCGCCCTGATGGACGCCCGCAAGGGTGAAGGTCACCTGCCCGCCGTTGCCGACCGTGTCGCCCATGAAGCCGAGCGCGAGGACGTGCGTTTCGTCCGCGCCGGCCAGGATGTCCCGGGCGCTCTCGCGCGCCGCAAGGAGTTCCTGCTGCAGATTGTCGACCTGCTGCGCTCGCCGCCCGTCGCCGCCGGCCGGGTGTCGATCGCCGTCCGCGGGTAGGCCGACTCAGTCCGTCTTGCCTGACCGGCGAAAAAGTGCGACGAAATCGCCGTCGAAATTTCGCTTAGGTTCGGTCGCCATCCACCGCACGTCTTGAAGTCTTGCGCCGGACCTGTCCTCGATCCTTCCGAAATACCGATGCTACCGCGCTCTTCGGGGCGCAATCAGACTGTTGAAAGAGGTTACATCCATGGCTACCGGAACCGTGAAGTGGTTCAACGCCACCAAGGGCTACGGCTTCATCCAGCCGGACGACGGCGGCGCCGACGTGTTCGTGCACATCTCGGCGGTTGAACGCGCCGGCATGCGTTCGCTGAACGAAGGCCAGAAGCTGAGCTACGAACTCGAGCGCGACCAGCGCTCGGGCAAGACCTCGGCGGGCCAGCTGCAAGCCTCCTAAGGCTTGAAGCACCAAGAGTTGACGGGCCGGTCTCCTTGCGGAGACCGGCCCGTTTTCGTTGGTGACGCGGCTTTAGCCGCAATCAGAAGGCCAGGGTGATCCCGCCGACCACGCCGCCCTCGGCGCCCGGACCGTCGCTGTCCGTGTAGAGCAGGCTCAGGCTGACCGGGCCGACTGATTTCGCCAGACCGACCTGCCAGTCCAGCTTGCCGTCGGCGAAGGCGCCATCCTCGTGCCCGATCTGGGCGTTCAGGCTGACCGGCCAGCTTTCCGGGGCGAAGTCGCCGCCGAGATAGAGGTAGACGTTGTCCTCGTTGCCCAGGTTGTCCTGGCTCGGGGCGTACTCGACGCCGACGGTGGCGGTGAAGGCGCCGGTCGTGCGGGAGGCCGAAAGCAGAAACTCGGAATAGGCGACGTTCGAGCCGTCCGGATAGCCGTAGTACTGGTACGAGGCGTCCCAATCGAGGCCGCCGGCGCTGAAGGTGCGGCCGAAGGACAGGTCGACCTCGAATTTGGCGCCGTCGCCATCGCTGCCGATGCCGTATTCCTCGATCTTCGACGACCAGACAGTGGCGTAGAAGCCTGAGGGCGCGCTGACGGTCAGCCCGCCCTGCAGCGCCCAGTCGCTGCCCGATAGCGAATAGCCCCGGTACTGGTAGTCCGAAACCACGCCGATCTCGCCGGACAGAGACCAGCCGCCGCTCTCGGCGTCTTCTGCGTGGGCCGCGCCAGCGAACGCCAACGTCCCGACCGCCGCAAGCATCATGAATGCCTTGCGCATAGTTCAATCCCCCCGAATTGCGCGACCGCAGCCCGCGCGTGCCCGCCTGACAATACGGGATAGAGATACGGATTCAACCCGACCCAATACAGGTTCAAAGTCCATTAGGTCTTTGCCTTCAGGATGTTGGGCATGACCACCATTGCGATCCAGAGCAGGAGCGAACTCCAGCGCGTGCTGCTTTCGGGGTTGCTGGTGCTCGGCATTGTTCTGGCCGGCGGCCTGGGCGCCCTGGCGTTCTCCGCCCGCGCCGTGGACGGCGCCGTGGCAACCGGCGAGCGTGACCTTCTGGCCCGGACACTGGATCGTCGCCAGGCGGCTCTGGTGGCGGATATCGTGTCAGCCACGGTCTGGGACGACGCCTATCTCAAGACCGTCATCGCCTTCGATCGCGCCTGGGCGGACGAGAACTACGGCGTCTACTACGCCACCTACATGGACCACGACCGAACGCTGGTCTTCGGGCCGGACGGCCAGGCGATCTATGCCTCCGAAGGCGGTGAAGCCGCCCCTCCCGCCGCCCTGGCGACCTTTGCCCGCGACGTTGCTCCTGTGCTGGATCGCCTGCGCCGCGACGAGGCCGGCCGCCTCGCCGCCGGATCTGCGGCGCCGATTGGTCTGGGCGGCGTCAACACGATGTCGACCATCATACAGTCCGGTGGCGAACTGTGGCTGATGGCCGCGTCTTCGGTGATTCCCGAGACGCGCAAGGTCGTGCAGACCGGCGGCCCATCCGCGGTGGTCCTGTCAGGCCGGCGCATTGACGCCGCCTTTCTGACCGGGCTGCAGGACGATCTGGGCGTCCGGAATATCCGGCTGCTCGGCGCGGGGGAAACGCACAGCGGCCCCCTTGTGCCACTCGCAGACGCACAGGGGCGGGTGCTGGGCCGCCTCGCCTGGAGTCCGGGCGAGCCTGGCGGCAGCATCCTGAAGGACGCACTCGGGCCGGTGCTGCTGGTGTTCGCCGCGTTCGCGGTCGCGGCATGGGCGCTGGCGCGACGCGTCCTGACGGCGCTGCGAACCCTCGCCACCAACGACGCCAGGCTGCAGGCCGCGCTCGACGACCTGACGGAGGCGCGCGACCGCGCGGAGGCCGCCAGCGTGGCCAAGTCGCAGTTCCTCGCCAACATCAGTCATGAAATCCGGACACCGCTGAACGGCGTCCTTGGCATGGCGCAGATCATGGACCGGGGCGAACTTGCGCCCAACCAGCGGCGGCATCTGGCGATCATCCGCGAGTCCGGCGCCACCCTGCTGACGCTGCTGAACGACGTTCTGGACCTGGCCAAGATCGAGGCCGGCAAGCTGGAGATCCAGCGCGACGATGCTGACCTCGGGGCCGTCATTTCGGGCGTCTGCGCGACGTTCATGGCGATGGCGCAGGAGAAGTCGCTCAGGCTCGGCTTCGTCATTGAGCCCTCCGCAGCGGGGGTCTGGCGGATGGACTCCATGCGCGTCAGGCAGGTGCTCGCCAACCTGATCTCCAACGCCATCAAGTTCACCGACAAGGGCCATGTCTCCGTGCGGGTCTGGAGCAGCTCGCGCGGGATCGAATTCGCGGTGCTCGACACGGGCGGGGGCATACCGGCGGACCGCCTGGCGGACCTGTTCGGCAAGTTCAACCAGCTCGACGCGTCGACCACACGGCAGTTCGGGGGAACGGGCCTGGGCCTGGCGATCTGCCGTGAGCTGGTCGAGCTGATGGGCGGCGAGATGGCGGTCGAAAGCACCGTCGGCCAAGGATCCCGTTTCAGCTTCTTCCTTCCCGCCGAGCAAGGGCGCGACCGGGCGGCCGCCTGACTCTGACATTGACTGCGAACGGATCCTGACACCCTTCCATTCCGCTGCGTCGCCGGAGTAAGACGGGTCATGGCCAACAAGCCCGAAAGCCCGACCGAACCGTTCAAGCGCGCCCTGGCGCACGCCGCGCGATCGCTCGCCGAGATGGCGGACCTGGAGGTCGTGTTCTCCGGCGATGGCCCCTCGCTGTCCGGCAACCGGGCGGTGCTGCCACATCCGCCGCGGGACCTGACCTCGAAGGAGGCGTCGCGCATTCGCGGGATGGCCGACCAGATGGCGCTGCGGCTGGCGCACCATGACGCCGCCACCCATGCGAAGAACATGCCCTCCTCGCCCGTCGCCAGGGCGGTTTTCGAGGCCGTAGAGCAGGCGCGGATCGAGGCCATCGGCGCCAATGCCCTGGGCGGGGTGCGCAACAACCTGACCGCCGTCCTGGAGCAGACCGTCGAGCGCAAGGGCCTGTCGCGGAACATCGAGCAGCTGACCATGCCGGTGGCCGATGCGGTCGCGCTGATCATGCGCGAGCGGCTGACCGGGGACGCGCCACCCGAATCCGCCCGCGCGCTGGTCGACTCCTTCCGGCCAAAGCTGGACGCCATGGCGTCCGCAGAGATGGACCAGATGGTCGCCGCCGCCGGTGACCAGCTGGCTTACGGCAAGGCCGTCCGCGCCTTCCTGCGCGGCATGGAGCTCAGCGACGACCTCGAACCCGCCGAATCCAGCAAGGACGAGGAAGAGGGCGAGGACGACCAGTCCCAGACCAGCGAGAGCGAAGACGGGGAAGGCGACGGCGAGACCTCCGAAGGCGCGTCGATGGACGACACCGACGGCTCCGACAGCGATGCGCAGGAGGGCGAGGAACAGATGGTGGAGTCCGACGAGGACGCCACCGAGATGAGCGAGGACGCGCCCGAAATGGGCGACGGCGCCAAGCCCGCCCGCCCCGACATCAAGGACGATGGCCGCGCCGAGCCGGCCTACAAGGTGTTCACCACCGCCCATGACGAGATCGTCGGGGCCGAGGAGCTGTGCGACGCCGAGGAACTGACCCGCCTGCGCGCCTATCTCGACCAGCAGCTGGCCAGCCTGTCGAGCGTCGTGTCCCGCCTGGCCAACAAGCTGCAGCGCCGGCTGATGGCGCAGCAGAACCGGTCGTGGAGCTTCGACCTCGAAGAGGGGATGCTCGACGTCGCGCGCCTGCCCCGGATCATCATCGATCCGACCGCGCCGCTGTCGTTCAAGCAGGAAGAGGACATCCAGTTCCGCGACACCGTCGTGACGCTGCTGATCGACAACTCCGGCTCGATGCGGGGGCGGCCGATCATGGTCGCCGCCGTCTGCGCCGACATCCTCGCCCGCACGCTGGAGCGTTGCGCGGTGAAGACCGAGATCCTCGGCTTCACGACCCGCGCCTGGAAGGGCGGCATCAGCCGCGACGACTGGATCAAGAGCGGCAAGCCCGCAGCACCGGGCCGTCTGAACGATCTGCGCCACATCGTCTACAAGGCCGCTGACGCGCCCTGGCGGCGGGCGCGGCGCAACCTCGGCCTGATGATGCGCGAGGGACTGCTGAAGGAGAACATCGACGGCGAGGCGCTGATGTGGGCCCACCAGCGCCTGATCACCCGCACCGAGCAACGGCGCATCCTGATGGTCATCAGCGACGGGGCGCCGGTCGACGACTCGACCCTCTCGGTCAACAGCGGGCACTATCTGGAGCGCCACCTGCGCAGCGTGATCACCGAGATCGAGACGAAGAGCCCGGTCGAGCTGCTGGCCATCGGCATCGGCCACGATGTGACGCGCTACTACAAGAAGGCCGTGACCATCGTTGACGTCGAGCAGCTGGGCGGGGCGCTGGTCGAACAGCTGGCCGGCCTCTTCGAGGACGAGCCCCGGCGCGTCGCCAACGTGCGGGGTCTGCTGGCCGCGCCGCCGGTCACCCAGCCGCCGCCGCCGAAGACCGTGACCTTCAAGCAGGTCAGCGAGGCGCTCAGCTGATGCGGCGCCGGCTGTCAGCCGCGCTCGGCGCGCTGGTCGCCACGGCGCTGACGCTGGCCGCCTGCGTGACCGGCCGGACGACGCTGCCGGCGGCCCCCGTCGCGGCGGGACCGGCCGTAACGATCAAGACCGCCCAGGTCGTGCTTGATCCCTCTGATCCCGGGCGCAAGGCGATCGGCGACTTTGTCTATGCCGGCGGCATCGCGATTACCGGCGTCGACACCAGCCGGTTGCACGGCCTTTCCGATCTGGTCATCGAGCCCGATGGCGACGTGCTTTCCGTCACCGACGACGGCGCGGACCTCTTCACCGGGCGACTCGTGCTTGATGAGGCGGGGCGGCTGATCGGGCTGACGGCCGGCGGCCTCAGGCCGCTGACCGGCCTCGACGGGAAACCGCTGCAGGGCAAGAGCTGGGGCGACGCCGAGGGTGTAACGCGGCTCGGCAACGGCGAGATGCTCGTCAGCTTCGAGCGGGAACACAGGATCTGGCGCTACGCCCCGTCGAGCAATCGCGCGCCTAAGCCCGTCGCCATGCCGGCCATCGCGATGGCCGAGAACGACGGCATGGAAGGCCTGGCCGCCGCCCCGTCGGTGATCGCGGACGGCTACTGGGTGGGCGTCGAGCCCGGCACGATCTGGTTCTGCCGGCTGAACGTATCCTGCGAGGAAAAGGCGGGCCTGCCGAAGCCCCCGCCGGGCTACCGCCTTTCGAGCCTGACGACCGGACCGAAGGGTGAGCTGGTCATCCTGCATCACAGCTATATCCCGGCCATCGGCTCGCGGATCATCGTCTCTGTGGTGCGCGATCCGCTCGGGGCCAGGTCGGTGGTCGGCAGCCTGGCGATGGCCCCGCCGATGAGCGTCGACAACTATGAAGGCGTGACCGTCGTCCCGAACGGATCCGGCGGCTGGCGGCTCTATCTGCTGTCCGACGACAATTTCAGCGCCACCCAGCGCACCCTGCTGCTGGCCTTCGACTGGACGCCGCCCAAATGAGACCCGCCTGCGTCACTGACTATCGCGAGCTGGCCAAACGCCGCCTGCCGCGCGTGCTGTTCGACTATCTCGACGGCGGCTCCTACGCCGAGGCGACCCTGCGGCGGAACGTCGAGGACTTCGAGGCCCTCGCCCTGCGGCAGCGGGTCATGCGGGACGTCTCGTCGATCTCGCTCGAGACAGAGCTGTTCGGCCAGAAGCTGGCCATGCCGATGGTTCTGTCGCCGATCGGCATGGGCGGCATGTACGCCCGCCGCGGCGAGGTCCAGGCGATGAAGGCCGCCCGCGGCGCAGGCATCAACATGTGCCTGTCGTCATTGTCGATCTGCGATGTCGAGGAGGTGACCAAGGACGGCGGCGCGCCGCCCTGGTACCAGCTCTACATCATCAAGGACCGGGGCTACATGAAGGAGCTGCTGGCGCGGGTGACCGAGCTGGGCTGCCCCGTTGTAGCCTTCACCGTCGACCTGCCCGTGCCCGGCGCCCGCTATCGCGACGTGCGGTCAGGCCTGTTCGGGGCGCAGTCGCCGTTCGTGCCGCTGCAGCGCGCGTGGGACGGGATCACCCATCCGGGCTGGGCCTGGGATGTGATGGCCCGGGGCGGACCGCACAAGTTCGGCAACCTGGCGCCCGCGATTCCCGAGGCCAAGGGGGTGATGGAGTTCTGGCCCTGGGTGACCAAGAACTTCGACCCGACCCTGACCTGGAAGGATCTCGACTGGATCCGCGAGAACTGGAAGGGGCCACTCGTCATCAAGGGCATCCTCGACGCGGACGATGCGCGCGAGTGCAAACGCTACGGCGCGGACGGCCTGATCGTCTCCAACCATGGCGGCCGGCAGCTGGACGGGGTGCAGAGCGGCATCCGCGCCCTGCCCGCAATCGCCGACGCGGTGGGCGATGACCTGACCATCCTGATGGACGGCGGCGTTCGCTCGGGCCTCGACGTGGTCAAGGCGCTGGCCAGTGGGGCGAAGGGCTGTTTCATCGGCCGCGCCTGGGCCTGGGCCCTCGCCGGGGCCGGCCAGAAGGGCGTCGAGCATGTGCTGCAGATCATGCGGCAGGAGATGCTGATGGCCATGGCGCTGACCGGCTGCACGGATGTGCGGGATGCGGGGCGGGAGCTGCTGGCGTAACACCCATGCGCGACTTCCGCGCAAACGCAATCTCGCCGATTGTATTTGCTGTGCTACACTAACGGCATACAAGCCACGCTGGAGCAGCTGGAGCAGGAGCCCGCCCCTCCCCCGCTGCAGGGAAGCAAGGCCGGCCGCAACGAACGCCGCAAACTGCTGGCGACGCTCCTGAACAATCTTTGCGCGGCCTCATTGATCGCGGCGCTGCTTCAGCCAGCACTTAGTCTCGTCCGGCAGGAGCGCCCCTTCTCGGCCAATGACTACCTGGCGATGTTGGTCTTTGGCCTGGTCGGCCTTACATTGCATGCGGCGGGTCTAGCCATCGCTACGGGACTGGAGGACTGAAATGATGTGGGCCATCCTCTCCATCATCTCTACTCTGATCATCGGAGTCGGCTTTCCAATCTGGCTCGCCTGGAAAGACGGCCTGCTCAAGAAATAGCCCCGGCGCACCACGCCCAAACGCAAACGGCCCGCGAGTCGCCTCGCGGGCCGTCTGTCGTCTTGAAGCTTGTTCGCCTCAGGCGGCGGGCGCTTGCTCGGCCAGCTTGGCCTTGATCTGGCGCTTGATCTTCAGGGCGCGCGGCGAGAGGTTCTCGTCCTTCGCCTTGGCCATGAAGGTGTCCAGGCCGCCGCGGAAGTCCAGCGTGCGCAGGGCGGCGTTGGTGATCCGGAGCTTGAAGCTCTGGCCCAGCACTTCCGACTGGAGCGTGGCGGGCGAGAGGGCCGGCAGGAACCGACGCTTCGTCTTGATATTCGAGTGGCTCACGTTGTGCCCGACCATGGGACCAACACCGGTGAGTTCGCAGCGGCGCGACATGTAAGCGACCTTCGCATAATGATTTCGGGCGCGCGGAAGAGCCTTCCGCACGGGAGCGGCGGGTATAGGGAAGAGCGCGCGGGGCGTCAAGGATTGGAGTCGGGGCCACCTTCCTTCTCCCCTTGCGGGAGAAGGTGGCCTGCGAAGCAGGTCGGATGAGGGGTCGCACGGACGGGTCGCGGACCCCCTCATCCGTCAGGCTCCGCCTGACACCTTCTCCCGCGAGGGGAGAAGGGAAGTTCTCCAACTTTCGGATTGTGGTTAATCGTCGTTAAGATACAATATGTTGCGGCGAACAAATGCCGAATCGGACGAAGTCACTGATTCGGTCCTGATTCGTTTCGCCCCTGTTCGCTGCTATGGTCCCAGGGCGTTAACTCCCAATACCGAGGCCGCCCGTGATCCGTTTCCTGTCGCTTGTCCTGGCCCTGATCGCCCTGGCCGCCGTTCCTGCGGCGCGGGCCGATGAGGACGGATTCCTGATGTACGGGGGTCCGATCTACGTCGGCGCAGTAGGCGGTCAGAGCAATCGTCCCGAGGCGCTTGTCGTGCGGGGCGACATCATCGTCTTCACCGGATCACTGGCCGCCGCGCGCGCCAGGGCGAAGGGCCTGCCGGAGATCGATCTGAAGGGCGCGGCCGCCTATCCGGGCTTCGTCGATTCCCACGTGCATCTGACCGGAGTCGGTCTGCGCGAAATGACGCTCAACCTCGACCAGGTGACCTCGATCGCCGGGCTGGTCGAGGCCGTGAAGGTCTATGCCGCCGCCAACCCCGGCGATGCGCCGATCATCGGCCGGGGCTGGATCGAGACCCACTGGCCGGAAGGGCGGTTTCCCAACCGCGCCGACCTCGACGCCATCGCGCCGAACCGGCCCGTGATTCTCGAGCGGGCTGACGGCCATGCCGTCGTGCTCAACACCGCCGCGCTGAAGCTGGCCGGCATCGACGGCAGCACGCCGGACCCCGCCGGCGGCCAGATCGAGCGCACGCCTGAGGGCGAGGCGACCGGTATGCTGATCGACACCGCCGCCGGCCTGATCGAGGCGCGGCTGCCGCCGATGTCGATGGCCACCCGGCGCGAGGCGCTGCAACGCGCCGTCGCGCTCTATGCGGCGCGCGGCTGGACCACCGCCGTCAACATGAGCACCAGCGCCGAGGACGTGTCGGTGCTGATGGCCCTGGCCGCGGAGGGCAAGCTGCCGATCCGTGTCGATGTCTTCATGACGCCCGAGGACTCCGACGAGGTGCTGGAACGCGGTCCCTACGAGGACGCCACCGGCCGGGTGCGGGTGCGCGGGGTGAAGCTCTATGTCGACGGGGCCCTGGGCTCGCGCGGCGCGCTGCTGCTCAAGCCCTACACCGACCGGCCCGAGACCTCCGGCCTGCAGATCGCCGAGCACGACGCCACCATCGCCATCCTGGAGAAGGCCAAGGCCGTGAAGGCGCAGATCGCGTTCCACGCCATCGGCGACCAGGGCAACCGGCTGGTGCTGGACTGGTTTGAAGAGGTGCTGGGAGGCGACCGGGACGAGGCCCGCGCCCTGAACTGGCGCGTCGAGCACGCGCAGATCCTGGACCTGAAGGACATCGCCCGGTTCGCCAGGCTCGGCATCGTCGCCTCGATGCAGCCGTCGCACGCCATCGGCGATCTGTACTTCGCGCCGTCGCGGCTGGGTCCCAACCGCCTGGCCGGCGCCTACGCCTGGAAGGCCCTGCTGGACCGCGTCGCCACGATCGTGTTCGGCTCCGATGCGCCCGTCGAGGTCGGTGATCCGCGGATCGAGTTCTACGCCGCGATCGCGCGCAAGGACCTGAAGGGCAATTCAGGGCCAGGCTGGCATCCGGAACTGGCGATCGACCGTCCGTCAGCGCTGAGCGCCTTTACCTTGACGCCCAGCCAGGTGGGGGGCGGCGACTGCGGGGTGCTGGTCCAGTCCTGCCCGGCCGATATCACCGTCTTCTCGCAGGACATCATGGCCATCCCCGCAGCCGACATCCTGAAGGTGACGCCCGTGCTGACCGTCGTCGGCGGCCGGATCGTTCACGACGGGCGCTAGCCGCCCCGATGAACGCCCGGGACTCAGGCAAGGCAACGGAGATGGCGCCGGCGCCCTTGTCGCGCACCCGCGACTCCCCCACCTTTGCCTCATGAGTGACCGTTCCACAGGCCAGGCTGCGCACAGGCTCGTGGCGGTGCTTGGCCCGACCAACACCGGAAAGACCCATCTCGCCGTCGAGCGGATGCTGGGCCACCACAGCGGCATGATCGGCCTGCCGCTGCGGCTGCTCGCGCGCGAGATCTATGATCGTGTGGTGCGGCTGAAGGGCCCGCGCGAGGTGGCGCTGATCACCGGCGAGGAGAAGATCGTCCCGCCACGGCCGCAGTATTTCGTCTGTACCGTCGAGGCCATGCCGCTGGGACGTGAGGTCGACTTCCTGGCCATCGACGAGATCCAGCTCTGCGCTGACCCGGAGCGCGGCCATGTGTTCACCCACCGGCTGCTGCATGCCCGGGGCAAGCAGGAGACGATGCTGCTCGGCGCAGGGACCATGGCGCCGCTGGTCCGCCGGCTGCTGCCCGGGGTCGAGATCGTCGAGCGGGAGCGGTTCTCGCAGCTTCGTTACACCGGACCGAAGAAGCTGACCCGCCTGCCCCGGCGCAGCGCGGTGGTCGCCTTCAGCGCCGACAATGTCTACGCCATCGCCGAACTGATCCGTCGCCAGCGCGGCGGGGCGGCCGTGGTGATGGGTTCGCTCAGCCCCCGCACCCGCAACGCCCAGGTTGCGCTCTACCAGTCCGGCGAGGTCGACTTCCTGGTGGCCACCGACGCTATCGGCATGGGGCTGAACATGGACGTCGACCATGTCGCCTTCGCCGGCCTGCGCAAGTTCGACGGCAAGAAGACCCGCTTCCTGCATCCGCAGGAGATCGGCCAGATCGCCGGACGGGCCGGGCGCCACGTCAAGGACGGGACCTTCGGCGTCACCGGCGAGGCCGAGGAGATGGACGAGGACCTCGTCGCCGCGGTCGAGGAGCATGCCTTCCAGCCCGTCGCCTCGGCCGAATGGCGCAACCACCGGCTCGACTTCACCAACCTGCCCTCACTGGTCCGCTCGCTGGAGGCGACGCCCCAGCGCGAGGGGCTGATGCTATCGGCCCAGGCGATCGACGAAACGGCGCTGAAGCGGATGGCCGAGGACGAGGATATCGTCCACCGCGTGCGGGACCGGGTGGCGCTGGAGCGGCTCTGGGAGGTCTGCCAGACCCCCGACTTCCGCAAACAGACCAGCGACGAGCACCTGCGACTGATCCGGGCCCTGTTCGACAATCTGACCACCGGCCGGCGGCGCATGCCGGAGGACTGGATGGTCGGCCAGTTCAAGGGACTGGACCGCACCGATGGCGAGATCGACACCCTGGCCACCCGGCTGGCCGGCGTCCGGACCCTGGCCTACATCGCCAACCGGCCCGACTGGCTGATCGATCCGGCGCACTGGCAGGGGGTCACGCGGGGACTTGAGGAGCGCCTGTCCGACGCCCTGCACGAGAAGCTGATGGCGCGGTTCATCGACCGCCGGACCAGCGTCCTGATGCGCCAGCTCGGCGACCGCGCCGAGATGCTGGCGGGCGTGGCCGAGGACGGCACGGTGACCGTCGAGGGCCATGTCGTCGGGCGACTGCACGGCCTGGCGTTCGAGGCCCCGAAGGCGGCGTCATCTCTTGAAGAGAAGGCGTTGCGCGGCGCAGCCCAGCGGGCGGTGGGGCCGGAAGTCACACGGCGTCTGGGCCGGCTGGCGGCGGAGGAGGACGAGGCGTTCAGTGTGACGCCCGATGGTGCGGTGCTGTGGCGCGGCGAGGCGGCAGGGCAGCTGACCGACGGCGGCAAGGTGCGGTTGCTCGGCGAACTCGGTCCGGAAGCGGCGCGGGAGCGCGCGCGCCAGCGCCTGCAGGCCTTCCTCGCTGCGGAACGGGAGCGGCGGCTCGAACCGCTGGTGAAGCTCGAACAGGCCATGGCCAGGGGACAGGTGAAGGGTCTTCCGAGGGGCATCGGCCATCGGCTCGTCGAGGCCGGCGGCGTGCTGGACCGGCGGCTGGTCGAGACCGACCTGAAGGCGCTGAGTCAGGCCGAACGACGGAGCCTGCGGATGCTGGGCGTGCGGATCGGCGCCTTCAGCCTCTACATGCCGGGCCTGCTGACACCGGAGGGGCTCGCGTTCGCCCAGGCCATGGCCGGCGGCGCCTGGCGGCCGCCGGTCCAGGCGCTGTCTCGGTTGCCGGTTCCGGCGCCGTCGGCGCGCGCAATGGCGGCGCGGGGTCTGCGCGCCGTCGGCTCGCTGGCCGCGCCGGTCGAACAGCTTGAGCGGCTGGACGAGCTGCTGCGCGCCGGCTTCAAGCCGGGCGTCGGGGTGATCCTGTCGAACGAGGCGCGGGACGCGTTGGGCTGGACCGTCGCGGAGGCCGGCGTCTTGATGCGCGCGCTCGGATTTACGCCTGCGGCGCGGACCGACCCGGTCGCCTGGCGGCGGCGTAGCGACAAGCCTGCTGAAGCGCCTTCCCTGCCGCCGCCGAACTCGCCGTTCGCGGCGCTCGCCGGATTCAAGGCCGCGCCGCCGCGGCGCAAGCGCCCTCGCCGCCGCAAGCCCGCCGTCGCATGAGCCGCGTCCGCCGATGAGCGAGGAGTCCTGTCGCGCGGATGTCTGGCTGTGGCGCGCCCGGTTCTTCAAGACCCGGTCGATCGCCGCCCGTTATGTCGAGGAGGGTCGGGTTCGGATCACCCGGGCCGGAACCGAGGGGCGTCTCGACAAGCCGTCCCGGGTCCTGAAGCGCGGTGATGATCTGGTGTTCGCCCTCGGGGGCCGCCTGATCGCGATCCGGATCTCGGCGTTTGGAGACCGGCGCGGGCCACCCGCCGAGGCGCGCGGGCTCTATACCCCGCTGGACGCGGCGACAGACCCGTGAGGCTGGCGGGATGTTGAGTTTTCCTGCGAAGGCCATGAGGCCTCGCCGCATTGACAAGCCGGCCCCTGCCTTTGAAAAGGCGCGCGCACACAACCGCCTGGACCATCAAGTTTCCCGATGACCTACATCGTCACTGACGCCTGCATCAAATGTAAGTTCATGGACTGCGTCGAAGTCTGTCCCGTGGACTGCTTCTATGAAGGCGAGAACTTCCTGGCCATCAGCCCTGACGAATGCATCGACTGCGGCGTCTGTGAACCCGAATGCCCTGTCGACGCGATCAAGCCGGACACCGAGGACGAGCCCGACGGCAAGTGGCTGAAGATCAATTCCGAGTTCGCCAAGATCTGGCCGAACATCACCCTGAAGGGTGAACCGCCGGCGGACGCCGCCGACTTCGAGCGCGAAACCGGCAAGTTCGAGAAATACTTCAGCGACAAGCCCGGCAAGGGTTCGTGACCGGCGGGTACTGAATCCCCAGCGGGTGAGCCGGATTTCGCAACCCTTTCTTTGCACTCATTTTTGTGGTAGGGTTTGATCTGACGTGACGGGTCCGCCGTCGCGCCTTGGTTTCAAGAACAGCCGCATCCGAACGGCGCGCATGGCGAAGGCCAGGGTGTCCTAAAGGTCTACACAATCTGGCACGGCGCACTCCGCGGCCCCACCGCGGTCGGAGAGGTTTTCGCTGTCGTCAGAAGGCCCGGAACAGCGGCTCGCGGGGCAGAACCCCGCGGACAGGGTGCAAGAGAAGGACGAACATATGAGCAAGTCTGGTCTGGCGTTTTCGGTCAACGATCACGTGGTTTACCCCGCCCATGGCGTGGGCACGATTCGTGCTGTCGAGACCCAGGAAGTCGCCGGCATGTCGCTCGAGGTCTACGTCATCACCTTCGACCACGAGAAGATGACGCTGCGCGTTCCGACCAAGAAGGCGGTCACGTCCGGCCTGCGTCCGCTGGCCGAAGGCCTGGTCGTGACCAAGGCCCTGACGACCCTGAAAGGTCGCGCCCGGGTCAAGCGCACCATGTGGTCGCGCCGCGCCCAGGAGTACGAAGCCAAGATCAACTCCGGCGACCTGATCTCGATCGCCGAGGTGGTGCGTGACCTGCACCGCGCCGAGAACCAGCCGGAACAGTCCTATTCGGAGCGTCAGCTCTATGAATCGGCGCTCGACCGCATGGCCCGCGAAGTCGCCGCGATCGAGAAGATCGACCGCGACGCAGCTGTGGGCATCCTGACCAAGTCCCTGCAGAAGGCCGCCTAGGCTTTCAGAACGGACTGCAAGACGTGAGCCCCCGGTCGCAAGGCCGGGGGTTTTCCTTTGCCTCCCTTCCCTTCATCGGGAGAGGCAGCATTTGATTGGGGGACACGTACCTTGCAGGTACATGTCCCCTATGATCCTGCCCGCCTCGCCGTCTTCCGCCCGCAATCGTGAGCCGCTCCTGGCCGTCCTGCGCCGCTGGCTGCCGGCGTCCGGGACAGTGTTGGAGGTCGCCAGCGGGCTGGGAGAACATGCGGCCTGGTTCGCCGAGGCGCTGCCGGGGATCACCTGGCAGCCGACCGACCGGAACGAGGAAGCGCTGGACATCCTGCGGGCGCGCCGGGATCAGGCCGGCCTGGCGAACCTCGCCCCGCCCCTGGTCCTCAACGCGGCCGAACCGGACGGCTGGCCGCTGGACCGCGCCGACGCGATCGTCTGCATCAACATGGTCCATATCTCGCCCTGGGCGGCGACGCAGGGGCTGATGGTCGGGGCGGCGCGCGTGCTGCCGGTCGGGGGGGCGTTGATCCTCTATGGGCCCTACATCGAGGATGGGGTCGAGACGGCCGCGAGCAACCTGGCCTTCGACGCCGACCTGAAGCGACGCGACCCGGCCTGGGGCCTGCGCGACCTGGCGGACGTCGCTGCATTGGCCGCCGAACACGGCCTGACCCTCGCCGGGCGCGTCGCCATGCCGGCCAACAACCTCTGCCTGCTGTTCCGGCGCTAGCCACACCGAAGGGGACATGTACCGCAGGTACGTGTCCCCGACGCTCGACTCCCCCAGCGTCAGCCGTCGCAACCTGGTCGCCTGAACCAACGGAACTCGCCGATGAAACCGCCCGCCTGGCGCCAGGACCGCGCCCTTTATCCGCACAGTATCCGGGTGCAGACCCGCTATCACGACGAGGACCGGCTGGGACACGTCAACAACATCGCCGTGGCCGCCTACTACGACGAGGCGCGGTCGCAGCTGATGCGGCGAACGTTCGAACTGACGAACGGCCTGACCGGTGTGCGGATCGTGACCGCCGATGTGCGCGTCAGCTATCAGGGCGAGGTGTTTCACCCGGGCGATGTGGAGGTGTTTTCCGGCATCCTGCGGATCGGCAACTCGTCGTGGGAAATCGGCCAGACCATGTACCAGGCGGGCCGTTGCGTCGGGGTCGCCACCACCGTGCTGGTGCAGGCCTCGGCGGCGGGGGCGGGAGCCATCGTACCTGAACTGCGGGCGGCGCTTGAGCAGCTGATGGTCGTTGAGCCTTAGGGGACACGAGGACATCTACCAAAGGTACGTGTCCCCTAATCGAGCGGCCGGGTTTAGGGGACACGTACCTGCGGTACATGTCCCCTTCTACCCCAGCGCCGCGACCCGCTTCGCCAGCGCCTGGTTGACCGCCACGTAGTGGGGCCGGAAGTCGCGCTCGAGCTTTTCAGCGGAGAAGGTCATGGCGATCAGGCCGCCCATGTCCTCGCCATGCAGAAGCCGGGTACCCTCGGCGACAGGCTCCAGCGTGAAATGGTGCGTGCCGTGAAACAGCAGCGGCACGACACCGCTCCAGGCCAGGGCGGTATAGGGCTCGAACAGGGTCAGCGTCACCGTCTGGGTGATCGTGGCGCCCGGCCTGCCCGCCGGGTTCAGGAAGGTCGTGCGGATTTTGCCGCCGGCCCGGGCCTCACCCTCGGCCGCGATGTTGAGCGGGTTCCACTCGTGATAGCGGGCGAAATCGGTCAGGACCGCCCAGACCTTCGCCGGCGGCGCGGAAATGACGGCTTCGGTGCGGATCTGTTTCATGGGCCGAGCCTGCCGGAGTGGAGCGGGCGGATCAACCGGGGCCCGCGCTCTGCTAGATGCGGGCGGCGGCGACCACCTCGGGCGCCATCAGCCGGGCATTGACCCCCATGCGGTCGTAAGTCTGGTCCAGTGCCGACCAGTGGGTGACGCAGCCGCAGGTCCGGCAGCGGTGGAACTCCAGCTCGCGGTCCCCCCACATGTAGATATCGGTCGGCCCGCTGTCGGCGTCGAACCGCACCTCGCGCGGTCGGTAGTAGGCCCAGAGTGTCCCATAGCGCCGGCAGATCGAGCACTGGCAGCTGTTCAGCTCGGCGGGCGCGGTCTCGACCGAAAACCGGACGGCGCCGCAGTGGCAGGAAGCCTGGATTGTCATCCCGCGATCTTGGCGCCGGCGACGGCAGCTGGCCAGCCGCTTGATCGTCAGCCGCCCGCTGATCCAGTCCCACTTACGAGGCGTATAGCCTTCAAAGGGAGACGCTCCATGGCGACCGCATCCGAGGCAGGGCCTGTTGAACGACGTTTCATGCGCGACGCTATGCGGGCGCCGCTCCTGAACGTCGAGCGCGAGCAGGCTCTGGCCCGACGCTGGCGTGATGACGGCGACGACGAGGCGCTGCAGGAGCTGACCGGAGCCTATATGCGGCTGGTCATCGCCATGGCCGCCAAGTTCCGTCGCTACGGCCTGCCGATGGCCGATCTGGTGCAGGAGGGCGCGGTCGGCCTGATGCAGGCGGCCGACCGGTTTGACCCTGACCGCGGGGTGCGGTTCTCTACCTACGCCGGCTGGTGGGTGCGGGCGGCGATGCAGGATTTCGTGCTGCGCAACTGGTCGATCGTGCGGACCGGCACCACGGCCTCGGGCAAGAGCCTGTTCTTCAAGCTGCGTGGCCTGCGAGCCCGGCTGGGCGACCTCGAAGGCCGTCTGACCGGCGAGGCGCGGACCAAGATCGCCGCCGAACTGGGCGTCGAGGAGGGCGAGGTCGAGGCCATGGCCGCGCGGATGGGCGGTCCGGACCGGTCGCTGGACGCACCGATTTCCGGCGACGGTGAGGAAGACTGGCTGGGCCTGCTGCCCGACGAGCGCGACCGGCCCGACCAGGTGGTCGAGGCGACCCTCGACGGCGAGCGACGCCATGGCCTGATCGACCGCTCAATGGCGAAGCTCACGGCCCGTGAACGCTCGGTGATCGAGGCCCGGCGACTGGCCGATGACCCCGTTACGCTCGAGGCTCTGGGCGTACAGATGGGCGTTTCCAAGGAGCGGGTGCGCCAGATCGAGCAGGCGGCGCTCGCCAAGATGCGGGCCTGCATCGAGCGCGAGGTCGGCGACCCGGTTGCGGCGGGACTGGTCGGCTAGCGCGCGGCGCCGTCGTGGACCGGGCGCCGCCGCCTGGGCGCGAATGCAGACGCCCATGCGGTCTCCGGCGTCAGGAACGGTAGACGCCCTTCCGGGTCGAAGCCGATGTCGGGCGCTGTGACACGCCACAACGGCGCCCAGGCCCCGGCCGTTTCCAGCCTTGCCCGGACCGCCGCCGCGACGTCGGCCGGGAGCGCCGCGAACGCCGTCTGCAATGCCTTCAGACAATGGACCCGGTTGAGATTGACCGGCAGCCGCCAGTCGACGCCCTGCAGGGTCACTGCGAACGTGGCCTGTCCCGCCGCCGCAGCCTCGGCGTTGGCGGCCAGACAGGGCAGATAGCCGGTCGCTGCTTCGGCCAGGAATGGCGACCAGTCGTCCGGGACGGCGTCCAGCAGCGCGCCGTCCGCAAGGGCCGAGGCCCTGGCATTCCACATCCGCGCAACCCATTCGAACACCGCCGGCGCGGTGTCGCGCATGATCCGCGCCGGCGTCGGGTCGAGGCTGAAATGGCGGAACATTGAGCCCATGAAGCCGTAGTCCGCGAGGCTCGGCCGCGCGCCGAGCAGGAAGGGTCGCGTGGCGAGGGTCGTCTCCAGCGCGGCCAGGGTCCGACGGTACAGATCCTCCACAGCGCCGCGCGTGGCTGGGGTAATCCCGTCGCCCCGCACATACTTCCGTTTCTGCCGGGCGATGATCAGCGCCGTGCGCAGGCCGAGGGGGCCGGGAACGTCGCGCAGCATTTCCGCCGCGATGCGACGGCCCATCAACGCCGTGTCCGGCTGAAAGCTCCAGCGATAGTGCAGCGCCGGTCGCCACAGCCATTCGTCGGCGTAGTCCTCTAGCAGCAGGCTGTAGAAACGCAGCGCCGGGTCACGCGGGGTGACTTCCGGGCCTGAACGACGCGCCTCGATCCAGTCGATGATCGCCGTCGTGTCGGTCATCCAGCGGCCGTCAGCCAGTTCGATGGCCGGCATCTGCGCCATGCCGGTTGCCCGGGCGGCGCGGCGCATACCAGCCGTGTCCATGTCGACGAACTCGAACGGCAGCTCGCAGTAGCGCAGATAGGCCTGCAGCTTGCCCGTGAAGTAGGACAGGTCGAGCCCGTGCACCCGCATCCCGGCCAGGGCGGCCAGGTCCGGATGTGCGGGTCGGCTCACTTCGCCCTGTCTCCCAGCACCCGCAGCCCCAGCCCGACGATTGCGATCAGCACCGCCTCGATGACCATCGGCGGAACCAGAACCGCGCCACCGCCGGTGACCAGCAGGTTGATCACCCGGCCCGTCAGGGCGATCGCCAGCAGGAGCAACACCGGGACCAGCCACTGGCGCTCATTGCGAACCGCCGCCGTCAACGACAGCACGCCCGCAGCGCCGAAGAAGCCGGCCATGTCCGCCCGCAGCGTGCCCAGCCCCGCCGCACCTTCGGGCAGCAGCCCCATGGCCGCGCCGATCTTGTCCGGCGTGATCCAGAAGCGACTGGCGATCAGCAAGGCGAGCAGGCCGACAAGGCCAAGCAGGCCCCGCATGAAGGTGCGTCCCATGGTCTCTTCCCCGTTTGTCTTGTCCCGGCGCCACCGGAGGACCCGGTAGACGGCGTATGAAAGGGCGCCGGCCAGTCCGATCAGGCCGGCCGTCAGCGGCAGCGCGAACGCCTCGGCGATGCGCAGGAATATGTCCTTGCCGACTTCCCTGTCGGGCGCGTAGCCCGGCGGGACCTCGGCAACGCCGACGCGCGCCGCCCAGGCGCGGTAGTCCGCCAGCAGTTCGGCGGCCTTCCCGGGCATGGCCGCGCTGAGGTCCTTCGTCTCGCCCGGATCCTTGGCGATGTCATAGAGGCGCCAGCGCGGATCACCGAGCGCTCCGGCGTTGCGGGTCAGTTTCAGGTCACCCTTGAACAGCGCCGCATCCCCGGCGGCTTCCAGACCCACCGGCGTATCGGGCCCGTAGGCTGCCTGGGCCTGACCGGTGAGGACCGGCTTCAGGCTGCGTCCCGACAGGGGGGCGGCCGGCGCAGGGGCCGGCGCGACCCCGGCGTAGTCGAGCAGCGTCGGCGTGATGTCGCTGATGATCGAGAAGGCGTGACTGGTGGCGGCCGGGCGCACGCCGGGCCCTGACACGATCAGCGGCACGCGCGTGCCACCCTCCGAGGTGTAGAACTTGAACAGGCTCATCGGCGCGGCCGCGGCGCTGGCCCAGCCCGGACCGATCGCGGCGAAGGTTCCCTTGCCGCCCAGACCTTCTGCGCCCCAGCGATAGCCGACGCTCTTCATCCAGAGCTGGAAAACCGGCTCGACCGTCGGGTCGGCGGCCTCCGGGCCGTTGTCCGAGAGCACCACGAACAGGGTGTTGTCGTACTGGCCCGTCGACCTGAGGTGGGCGACCAGTCGACCGAGCTCATGGTCCATCGCCTCCAGCATGCCGGCGTTGACCGCCATGCGTTTGGCGGCCAGCTGCTGCTCCGCCGCCGACAGCCTGTTCCAGTCCGCGACATTGGCCGGCATCGGCCCCATCGGCGTGCCGGCGGGGATCAGGCCGGCGCGCACCGCGCCCGCATAGCGGCGCTGCCGCTGGACCTGCCAGCCGTCCGCGTAGCGGCCCTCGTACTTCGCCACATACCCGGCCGGCGCCTGGATCGGGATGTGGATCGCCACGAACGGCAGATAGGCGAAGAACGGCCGGCCATCGTCCGGCTTGGCCCTGATGTAGCCGATCATCCGGTCGACGAGGAACTTCGAGGAGTAGAAGTCGCCCGGCAGGGTTGCGGGCTTGCCGTCCTCGAACCAGTCGGCCTGGCGGTAGATCGGGAAATAGGGCCGCTGCTCCCAGTTGTCGGCGCCGGTGGCGTCGAGGGCGAACGAGCGGTCAAAGCCGCGGGCGTCCGGCAGATCGCCCGGCCCGTGACCCAGATGCCACTTGCCGGCCATCCAGGTGTGGTAGCCGCCCGCCTGCAGACGGCTGGCGAGGGTCACGACATTGGCCGCAAGCCGGCCCTGGTAGGCCGGGTCGTCGCGATGCTCCGGAGGAGTCGTTTCCGGCAGGTTGGCAATGCCCGCCGTATGACTGTCGACCCCGGTCAACAGCATCGCCCGCGAGGGCGCGCACATCGGCGTGGCGTGAAAATTGGAAAAACGGGTCCCGCGGGCGGCCAGGGCGTCGATGGTCGGGGTGGCGATCTCGCCGCCATAGGCGCCGAAGTCGGTGTAGCCGGCGTCATCGACGAGAATGATCACGATGTTGGGCGCCCGGGCCGGAACCGGCGCCGCGGCGCTCGGTCCGAACGCCAGCGCGAGCAGGCCCAGAAGCGCCAGACCGGCGGCCCGAAGGCTGCGGCGCGAGACAATGTTGACCCGGATTTCGCCGCCCATCACCACCTCGCCGTCGACCGCCACGCCCCCGTGGAGGCACATTATAGCAGGTCGCCAACAGGTTACCAGTGGGTAACGGCGCAAGGCGTCAGTCCAGCTCTGCGTCCTTCGCCAGCCCGACCGGCGGCCAGATCGCTCCGACCGCGATACCCGGGGCGATCGCGATCAGCACCTGGACCTGGACCTTGAGCAGCTTCAGATAGCGGATGCGCGCCCCGGCAAGCCCGCGCCGGGGTTCCGTTGACCGCCCCCACGCGCTATGACCGCGCCCGTGCGGTCCAGTAGCTCAGCAGGATAGAGCAGCGCTTTCCTAAAGCGAAGGTCGGGGGTTCGAGTCCCTCCTGGACCGCCAGACAGTCGGGGCAGCTTGTCTCTTCGCGCCGACAGAGTCCCTGAACTCCCGATATTCCGGGCCCTTGCGCGCCCCAAACCGTCATTCACATGTCCCTGAAGGCGTGGTTTTCGAGCCTTGATAGGGCCATTCCGGGGGCCATTCTCCGCCCCTGGAAAGACCTGCCCGCGACCCCGTCACCGGCCTGGTTCAGGCCCGCTTCCGGCGCGGATCGCGCACGGCGACGACCAGGGTCAGCAGGGCCGCCGCCAGCAGGCCCAGCGAGGCCCCGAAGACGACATTATAGCCGAGCAGGTCCGCCACCGTCCCGCCGATCAGCGGGCCGAGGGTGGCCGTGACCCCTTCAGCGGTCGCCGAGATGCCGATCCGCATCGGCAGGTCGTCGCGGTCGCCGAACTCCAGGATCATGGTCTGCGAGGCCATGCCGTAGCCCGCCTGTGCGGCGCCCAGGATGAAGAAGGCGAAGAAGATCGCCATCGGCGCGCCCTGGGTCATCAGCAGCACGGTCGCGGCGATCCAGCCGATGATCGCCAGCAGGAGTACGATCCGGAAGCCGGACCGGTCGCCGAGGTAGCCCCAGGCGATGTTGGACACGGTGTCCGCGCCAAGGAAGGCCAGGGACAGCAGGCCCAGGGTGGCCCCGTCCAGATGCATCGTGGCGCCCACATGCAGGATGTAGAACGGCGTCGCGATCCGGGCCGAGGTGGCCAGCATCTGGACCACCAGGAACCAGCGATAGGCCGGGTCGGCGGCGATCAGCCCTGGAATATCGCGCATGCGGTCGCGCATCCGGGCGGGCTCGCGGATCGTCGGCGGAACCGGTTCGCGGATCTGATGCTGGAGGAACCACAGCCCTGCGCTGGTCAGGAAAAAGGCCAGGATGAAGGTGGTCGAATAGCCGTTACCCAGAACATTGGCCTCGATCAGGTACTTGCCCGAGACGTAGGCCAGGACAGCGGCGATCAGCCCCCCGATGGCGTTGCGCCAGGCCTGCAGGCGACCGCGCAGACTGACCGGAATGACCTTGGACATCAGCAGGGTGAAGGCCACCCGCTGGGCGCCCATGAACACCCCGAACAGGAACAGGAACATCAGCAGGGTGACCACCAGCGCCTGGTCCTTCAGGAACCAGCCGGACAGGGCCATGCCAAGGATAGCCAGTCGCCCCAGGCTGCCCAGGACGATGGCCGCCGGCATGATCTTCAGCCGGTGCTCCATCTTCGCCCCGGCGACCAGCGGCGAGATGATCGACCCCACCTGCTGCAACGCCAGCCCCAGGCCGACGATGGTGTTCGAGCCGGAGATCAGGTGCAGGTAGGCCGGCATGAAGGTCGGCGCATTGATCAGCCGAAAGCCCGTCATGCCCAGCATGCCGTGCACGAAGTTGCCGATGTAGTTGCGCCGCAGATTGTCCCAGATGAACGTCTGGAACGCGGCCTCCCGCACGGCCATGTCCCCTGACACGGCCGCGGGACCTTCGGGCTCTAGAGCCTTTGCAACGGGATCATCCGTCTCGTTGGTCAATACCCCTGCATCCTGCCCCAGCGGTCGCGATGCCAGGCGGTGGTTCCGAACAGGGCCTCCACGGCACGCGCGCGCTTGAGATAGAGGCCGGCGTCATGGGCGTCGGTCATGCCGATGCCCCCGTGCATCTGGACCATCTCGCGGGAGATCAGGTTCAGGGTGTCGCCGGCGACAGCCTTGGCAAGGGCGGCCTGCTGGGGCAGGTCATCGGCGTCCTGGTCGATGGCCGAGAGGGCCGCCTCGACGCAGGACCGGGCCAGCTCCAGTTCGCTGAACATCTTCGCCGCCCGGTGCTGCAGGGCCTGGAAGCTGCCGATCGTCTGGCCGAACTGCACGCGCGTCTTCAGGTACTCGAGCGTGGTGTCGAAGGCCTGGGCCGACATGCCGAGCATTTCCGCCGACACCGCGATGCGGGCGACGTCGAGCGTGCGCTCCAGCAGGGCGTAACCGCCACCGACCTCGCCCAGCACCGCGTCGGCGCCGACCTGGACGCCGTCCAGGGTCAGGGCCGCATGGTCCCGGCTGTCTGCAGTATGACGGGCGCTCCTGGTCAGGCCCCCGGCATCAGCCGGCAAGAGGAACAGGGTGATCCCCGCTTCATCGCCGGGCGCGCCCGCGGTGCGGGCCGACACGAGGTACAGGGACGCGGCCATGCCTTCGGCGACAAAGGTCTTGGTCCCGGACAGGCGATAGCCGCCCCCGACGGCCTCGGCCTTCAGGGCCGTGCGGACAGGGTCATGGCGCGGGCCTTCGTCCACGGCCAGGGCGGCCACCGTGTCGCCCGAGGCGATCTTCGGCAGCCAGGCGGCCTTCTGGACTTCGGTCCCGGCGCGGACCAGGGCGCTGGTCACGGCCATGGACGACACGCCCAGCGGCGACGCCGCCAGGGTCCTGCCCAGTTCCTCGAGTACGAGACCCAGGCTCAGGTAGCCGAACTCCGACCCGCCATGGGCTTCGGGGATGACCACCCCGGCCCAGCCCATCCCGGCCATTTCGGCGAAGGCCTCGGGCGCATAGCCCTGGAGGTTGCCGCTGTCGCGCGCCTTGCGCAGCGCCGCCACGGGGGCCTTTTCCTGCACCCAGGCCCTGGCGGCGTCGCGCAGCATCGATTGTTCTTCGGTCAGAACGGCCATGTCGCGCGCTCCCTACTGGTGATCAAGAAGGCCAAGGATACGCTTGGCGATGATGTTGTTCTGGATCTCGGCGGAGCCGCCGTAGATCGTGGTTGCCTTGCCGCCCAGCCAGTTGCGGGTCTGCTCCAGCTCCTTGTCGGTGAAGCCCTCGCCCTCCCAGCCGAGGCCCTGGGAGCCCATGATCTCGATGGCCAGTTCAGCGCGTTCCTGGCCGACCTTGGACCCGACGTTCTTCATGATCGAGGTGGCCGCCGACGGTCCGCCGCCACCCTTGCTCTCGGCCTGGGCGCGCATCAGGGTCAGCATGAAGGCCTTCGCCTCCATCTGGTGCCGGATCAGGCGCGAGCGCAGGTCGGGGTCGGCGATCCGGCCGGACTCGTCCACGCCGATGTAGTCCCTGGCCAGCTTGTCCAGCGGCGTTCCGGCCGCGAACCGGCCGGCCGAGCCGCCGCCGCCCGACAGGCTGTTGCGTTCGTGTATGAGCAGCCGCTTTCCAATGGTCCAACCCTTGTTCAGCTCGCCGACCAGGTTCTCCTTGGGCACTTTCACGTCGGTCAGGAAGGTCTCGCAGAAGGGCGAATTGCCGCTGATCAGCTGGATCGGCCGCACCTCCACGCCCGGCGTCTTCATGTCGAAAAGGATGAAGCTGATGCCGTCGTGCTTGGTGGTGAAATCAGTGCGCACCAGGCAGAAGCACCAGTCGGCGTACTGGGCGCCGGACGTCCAGACCTTCTGGCCGTTGACCAGGAAGTGGTCGCCCCTGTCCTCGCAGCGCGTCTGAAGCGCCGCAAGGTCCGAGCCCGCGCCCGGCTCGGAATAGCCCTGGCACCAGCGGATTTCGCCGCGGCAGATGGAGGGGATGTGACGCTGCTTCTGTTCCTCGCTGCCGTATTCCAGCAGGGTCGGGCCGAACATCATGATGCCCATGCCGCCGATCGGGTTGCGGGCGCCGATGCGGTTCATCTCCTGCTGCAGCACGCGGGCCTCGGCCGACGACAGTCCGCCGCCGCCGTATTCCTTCGGCCAGGTGGGCGTGCCCCAGCCCTTCTCGCCCATGCGCTGTTTCCACAGCAGGGCATCGCCCTCGACCGGCCCGGTGGCGTTGGCCATGGCCACGTCCACGCCGACGAGAGACGTCGGGAAGTTGGCGGCGAGCCAGGCCTTCGCTTCCGCGCGGAAGGCCTCCACGTCTGTGTTGCCGAAATCGGCCATCTGGTTCCTCCTGGCCGCCCATCCTCGATAGCCTGGGCGTCTTGTTCTTGTGGGTCGGGGCGGCAGGGCCCGTCAGATCTGGCGTGCTCGTCCTTCCCAATAGGGCGCGCGCACCTTGTTGCGTTGAATCTTGCCGGCCTCGGATCTAGGCAACTCGGTCACGAAGTCGAGGCTTTTGGGCACCTTGAAGCTGGCCAGATTCGCCCTGGCGAAGGCCAGGATTTCCTCGGCCAGCGCCGGGCTGGGCTCATGGCCGGGGTTCAGCAGGATGACCGCCTTGACCTGTTCGCCCCATTCGTCGTGCGGCGCGCCGACGGTCGCCGAATCCGCCACGGCGGCGTGCTTGACCAGCTCGTTGTCGATTTCCTGCGGATAGATGTTCACCCCGCCGGAGATGATCGTCTCGGCGTTGCGGCCGGTGAGGAACAGGTAGTCGTCCTCATCGAAATAGCCGACGTCGCCCATGGTGAAGTAGTCGCCGACCCGCGACGCCCGGGTCTTGGTTTCGTCCTTGTAGTAGGTGAACCCGCCGCCGGGCGGCATCTGCTGGTAGATGCCGCCGGCCTGGCCGTTGGGCAGGTCATTGCCCGCTTCGTCGAGGATCCTGACCTGCAACAGGGCGGGCCGTTTGCCGACGCTGCCCGGCTTGCCCAGCCACTCGTGGGAGTCGATCAGGAACCCGGCCCCGCCCTCGGAGCCGGCGTAGTATTCGGTCAGCACCGGCCCGAACCAGTTGATCATCGCCCGCTTGACCTCCGGCGGGCAGGGCGCGGCGCCGTGGATGATGAAGGTCACATGGTCGACCGGGTACTTCGCCTTCACCGCGTCCGGCAGGGCGAGCAGCCGCTGGAACATGATCGGGACGAGATGGAAGTGGGTGACCTTCCGTTCACTGATGGTCCGCAGGACGCCTTCGCTGTCCCACCGGTCGATGAACACCAGCGGCACGCCGCCGGCCATGGCCGCCCGCACGTCAAAGGCCAACGGCGCGGCGTGGTAGGCGGGGCCGGCGCACATCTGGACCGAGGTCGCCGGGTCATAGCCGCGCATCAGGTAGGTGGCGTAGGGCGTCACGGCCGCCACGGGCCGGTGCACCCCCTTGGGCCGGCCTGTGGTGCCGGAGGTGTACATCATGCCTGTGCCGAGCACGGGATCGGTGATGTCAGCGCCGTCGAACGGGGCGATGGCCGTTTCGTAGGGTTCAAACCCCTCGACCGGCTCGCCAACGGCCAGTTTCAGCACCGGCCCCGGACAGGCCGCAGCAGCTTCGGCAAGGGTCGCCACACGCGCCTCGCCGATCAGGGCCTTCGCCTCGCAATCGCGGATGATGTAGGCGATCTCGTCCGCCGACAGGTGCCAGTTCACCGGCGTAAGCCGCAGGCCGCAGCGCAGGGTGGCCGCCAGCACCTCGACGAACTCCACCCGATTGGAGCAGACAAGGGCCACGGCGTCGCTGGGGACCAGTCCCCGGTCCCGGAACAGCCGCACCAGCTGATTGGCCCTGGCGTTGGTCTTGCCGAAGCAGTGCGCCGTTCCGTCGGGGTCGTAGACCGCGATCCGGTCAGGCTGCAGGTCGGCCCACACCGCGAGCGTCATGCCTTGCAGCGCGGCCGCGTCCAGCCGCTGGATCCGTTCAGGGTCGATGTCGGCCAAATCCATCCACGCCTCCGCAAGGCGCCACGGCGACCTCATCACAAGTCTGGTCTATTCGGACGGGATTCCGCAATCCGGCTTTCGAAGATGCTGACGAGGCGAACCTGGCGCGCTTCCCGGAAACTGCCCGCCGGTCGTGCGGGCGGCCAGGAACGCGCACCTGCGGCGAACGCCTCTCAGAGAAACGACCCGACGGGCATTGTCAGCTCAAAGGCGCTGGCCCGCAGGACCATCGCTCCGGAGCGGCGGAAACGCACGGACCCGAATGCGCCTCCGACGGCCGATCAAAGGCGCAGTTTCTCGAAGTAGCCGGTCAGCTCCAGGTAGCCCCGGGCGGCGCCGTCCGACACCGCGCCTTCCCAGTAGACCGGGCCGCCGCCGGCGCGGCTGTCCAGTTCCTGGTCGTCGAACAGCGGCTTGAGGGTCAGGGTGCGCTCGCCTTCCGGCAACCGGACCGTGATCGCCTGTTCCACCGGATAGAGCGCGCTGGTGCGGGGTGATCGCCAGCGCCTCAGGGCCCGGAAGGTGACATCGCCGGGGCCGAGCGTGGTCAGCCGGCCATCGGCCCGCCGCCAGGACCCGCCGGCCCAGACCGGCTTTCCGGCGGCGTCCCGGACCTGGAAGGCGGTCAGGGCCGCGCCATCGGGCAGGTTGATCCCGGCCCAGTCCCAGCCGACGGCCTTGGGGTCCAGCAGGGTCGACGACCATTCGCGGTCCAGCCAGGCCCTGCCAGTGACCTTCTGCGCCTTGCCGCTCCGGGTGACCGTGCCGCTGACCGCCATCTGCGGCAGGCTGTAATAGTAGCTGGCCTGGCCCGCCGCCGGGCCCTTGCGGCTGAAGCCCCCCTGCCCCTGCAGCAACGGCGGCTGGGTGGGCGCAAAGGTCAGGTCCAGAGCGAAGTCCGCCCCGCCTGCCCGGGTTCGCCAGCGGTCGTCGCCGCCCCGGCTGAGGGACCAGTCATCGATCACCACGCGGCCGTCGGTCTCCGACGCCTCTGCAAGGCCAAAGCCCGCCCGGGCGACCCGCTGATCGTGCAGCAGCCGGCCGACCGCCGGATCGGCCAGGGCCGCGTGGGCGAACAGCACCTGGCGCGCGGCGAAGGCGCTGGGGTTGGCCTGGTCGACATCGGGTCGGGTGCGGAAGAAGGTGACCTGGAAGCCCATGGGCTTGCCGTCTCCGGCCTGGACCCAGCCGGTCACATACCACCACTCTGTACGGAAGCTCGGGTGGGCGCCGTGATCGCGGGGAAAGGCGAGAGGCGCTCCGATGGTCACCGGCGCATAAACCGGCGCCACCCGCATGTCGCCGCCGGCCGCAGCGAGCAGGACGGCCGCCAGCAGCAGCCCGGCCGTTCGCAGCATCACCCGCATCACCAGTCCTCCCGCACGGCCCGGACCGCGTCCATCGACAGCGCCCGTCGTCCGGCCAGCAGGGCGGCCCCGGCCGAGGCGCCGATCAGCGCGACTGTCACCACGGCGAACACGGCCCAGGGCAGCCGCGTCTCCATGGTCCAGTGGAAGGACTGGGGGTTGATGACGTGAATCAGCACCTGGCTCATCACCAGCCCCAGCGTCAGGCCGGCCGTGACGCCGACTGCGCCCAGCAGGGCGCCCTCCTGCGCCAGCATCGCGGTGATCTGGCCGCGTCGAACGCCGATATGGCGCAGCATCCCGAACTCCTTGGTCCGGGCCAGGGTCTGGGCCGAGACGGTCGCCGCCACCCCGGCAAGGCCGACCAGGATCGCCACCAGCTCCAGTGCATAGGTGATGGCGAAGCTGCGATCGAACAGGCCAAGGGCGATGGCGCGTATTTCGCCGGGGCGGGCGAACTGGGCCCTTGCCGCCAGATCCGGCGGCAGGGCCGCCTTGAGCCCGGCGATGACGGCAGCGATGTCCGCCCCGGGCTCCAGCGCGATGGACGCCTCGGCGCGCAGCGTATCCCCGGTCAGCCGGCTGTAGTCCTCGCTGGTCAACACCACAGCGCCGTTCTGGCGGGCGTAGTCGCGCCACAGCCCCGCGACGAACACCCGCTGGCCGCCGGCGATGGGCAGCGTCATCCAGTCGCCGGCCTGCTTGCCGTAGATCCAGGCGGCCGGCTCCGACAGCCAGACCGGCGTGGCGCCGGCCGGGACGGGGCGCGACGCGCCGATCATCGGCAGGCGCGACCCTGGGTCCTCGCGGCGGATCGGCTGGGCCACCAGGGCCACGGACGGCGTTTCCGGGCTCAGCCGCAGTTGCAGCGACCGGGTGAATGTCACCGCCGCCACCCCGGGCGCGTTCGCCAGCCGGGCCTGTCCGGCCGGGTCGAGACCTTCCGCACCCGTGGGTTCGGCGAGACGCATATAGAGGTCGTCCGGCAGCACCTGACCCAGCCAGTCGTCCACCGAACCCCGGAAGCTGGAGACCATCACCGCCATGGCGATCATCAGGCTGGTGGAGGCCACTATGCCGCACAGGGCAACCGCCGCCTGCGACGGAGCACCCCAGAGCCTGCGCACGGCGAGTTCTGTCGAAGCTGCGGCGAACCGGGCGCCCTGAAGCGGTGACAGCAGGGCGCGCGCCAGCCAGGGCATGGCCGTCACGCCGCCGGCGAGCAGCAAGGCCATGGCGGCATAGCCGAGGATCGGCAGCCCGCCGATGGCCGGACCAAAGGCGCAGGCGCCGCCCGCCAGCAGCAGTCCAAGGGCAGGGCCGACAGCGGGTCGGGTCGAGGGATCGACCGCATCGCCTGCGTTTTTCAGGGCCACGGCCGGCTGGGCCCGTGACGCTTCCCGCGCCGGCAGCAGGCTGCCGCCGATGGCGCAGAGCAGGCCCAGTCCAAAGAAAACCACCGCCGCCACCGGCGCGAAGACCAGCACAGGCTGTCCGCCGCTGAAATAGCCGCCGCCCAGGTCGCCGCCCAGCAGTCGCAGGGCGGTGTCAGCCAGCAGCACCCCCAGCCCCAGCCCCATCAGGGACCCCAGCGCGCCCACCACAGCGCCCTCGATCAGCACCTGGATCAACAGCGCGCGACGGCGGGTTCCCAGCACGCGCAGCAGGGCGAATTGCGAGCGCCGCCGCGCGACCGACAGGGACTGGGCCGAAAACACCAGGAAGCCGCCGGTCAGCAAAGCCATCAGGGCCAGCATGTTGAGGTTGACCCGATAGGCCCGGGACAGGCTGTCGCTTCGCCGCGACTGGCTCTCGCGGGTCACCAGTTCGGCCTCCGGCGGCAGGATCCTGGCGATGGCGCCCTCGACCGCACTGCGATCGGCGCCCGCGACGAGCTTCAGGTCCACCCGCTGCAGCCGGCCCAGTTGACCAAAGCGCCACTGGACGGCGGCGATGTCCATGACCGCGATCCGCCGACCTTCCGCCACGCCCGGCAGGGTTCCGGCCACATTGACCGGCACGGTGCGCCCGGCCGCCGACAGCGACAGCACCGCACCCCGCGCCCCGGCCTCACGCCCGCCCGTCCCGGCCTCGACAGCCTGACGCAGGGTGGGCGACAGAAAGACCGCCATCTCGTCGAACACCGCCCCGGCGTCGCCAAGACCGCTGCCGCCGCCCGAGGCGCCCTGTGGCGCGGGATCGGGCCGGCCCAGCAGGCCGGGCGTGACGGCAGCAGCGCGGAAGATGTCGAGGCCGATCAGGGTCAGGCCCTGACGGTCGCCCGGGATGGCGGCGGTGAGTTGCACCACCGGACTGGCCCGCGCCACCCCGGCGACGCGGGCCAGCCGGGGGTACAGGGCTTCGTCGAAGCCGGCCGGGGACACCGAGGCCACCTGCAGATCAGCGTCGCCGTTGACCGCCGCGATGGCCCGGGAAAACTCGGTCAGGGCGGAAGCGTTGATCAGATGAACGCCGAATCCGAGCGCCACACCCACGGCGATAGCGATGGCGGCCGTCGCCACCCGCACTGGCTGGGTGCGCCACTCGCCCAGGATCAGCCAGATCATGGCCGGCAGGCTGATCCTGCCCGAACGCCCGGCGCTCATGCAGCCGTATCCGCCGGCGGATCTATCGCGACCAGCCCTTCATGGGTCAGGCGCAGCGCCCGGTCGGCTGCGGCCGCGGCCTTTTCGGAATGGGTGACGATGAGGGCTGCGGCGCCCGCCTGCCGCACCTGGGCGGTCAGCAGGCCCAGAATCCGGTCGGCGGTTTCCGGATCGAGGTTGCCGGTCGGCTCATCCGCCAGGATCAGGGCCGGGTGGTGAATCAGGGCGCGGGCGATGGCCACCCGCTGGAGCTCGCCGCCGGAAAGCTGGCGCGGATAGTCGCCGCCTCGGCCAGGCAGGCCGACATCGGCCAGCATGGCCTCGGCCCGGCGCGTGGCCTCGGCCGGATCGCCATGGCCCAGCACCAGCGGCAGGGCCACGTTGCGGGCCAGGGTCAGATGAGGAAGGAGGTGAAAGGCCTGGAACACGAAGCCGATCCGGTCCCGGCGCAGGAGGGTGGCGCCGTCGTCGTCGAGGGCCGACAGCACCGCGCCGTCAATACTGACGGTTCCGGCGTCGGCCTGGTCCAGCCCGGCGACGATGTTCAGCAGCGTGGACTTGCCGACCCCAGACTCGCCCATGATCGCCACCAGCTCTCCCCGGGCGATGTCGAGGTCGAGGCCGGAGAACAACACCCGCCCGCCGGGCAGGGATCGGCTGAGACCACGGATGGAGAGCATCGCGGCGGCATCGGGCTGGGACAGGGGCGGCTGGGGCATGCCGGAGTCTGTAGGGCGCGGAGGGCGGTCCGGACAGCCCTCCCGCCATAGAACGTCGCGTTGCGGGGCGTGAACGCGGCCGGGGGCTGACCTGCGGTGGGCGCCGGTGCGCCTGTGGGCAAGCGGATTCGCGGCCGGTCAGCTCCGACAATCGTCAGGCCGAAACCCGAGGCTTGCTGACGTCAGGCTGACAGCACTCCCGCGGCGACTGAGGTGCTTTCGGCTTCGCCGTTGACGGCCGCGCTGATCGCCGCGAACAGCTTGCCGACCTCGATTGGCTTGGCCACAAAGCCGTTCATGCCGGCGGCGACATAGCCCTCCACCTGATGGGTCATGGCGTTGGCGGTCAGTGCGATGATCGGCGTGACAGGCCGCCCGGTCTCGGCCTCGAGACGGCGGATTTCGCGCGTGGCGGCGACTCCGTCCATCACCGGCATCTGGACGTCCATCAGGATGACGTCCCACTCCCCCTGCGACCAGGCCGCCAGGGCCTCCTCGCCGTTGCCCACGCTCAGGGACTCGAGGCCGGCCTGGGCCAGCAACGTCTTCAGCACGAGCTGGTTTACGGGATTGTCCTCGGCCGCCAGGATGCGCAGCGGCCGATCGTCGAATGTCGGCTCAGGCGCCGTGTCCTCGGTCGCCACCACCGCCGCATCGGCGACCTGGATCAGAGGAAGAACGACCGTGAAGCAGCTGCCGCGGCCGATCTCGCTTTCAGCCGTGATATCGCCGCCCATGGCCCGGCAGAGCTCCCGGCAGATCGAGAGACCCAGACCGGTTCCACCAAACCGCCGGGTGGTCGAGGTGTCGGCCTGGACGAACTTGTCAAACAGACGCTCGATCTGATCGGGCTCCATCCCGATCCCGGTGTCGGTAACCCTGACGCTCAGACCCCCTTCAGCGAGGCCGATCTGCACCGCCACGGATCCGTTGCTCGTGAACTTCAACGCGTTCGAGATAAGGTTGAAGAGGATCTGGCGGATGCGGACGGGATCGCCGCGGTAAACTCCCTGAGCCTGCGGCTCGATCTCGACGGCAAAGCCCAGTCCCCGGTTGTCAGCCAGGGGCCTGAACGTTTCCCGCACACCGAGGGCAAGCGGTTCCAGATCGAAATCGAGCTCTTCCAGCTCCAGCCCGCCGGCTTCGATCTTGGACAGGTCGAGGATGTCGTTCAGGATCGTCAGAAGGGTCTCGCCGGATTGGCCGATCACGGCGAGCCGCTCGCGTTGTGGTCCGTCGAGAGCGTCTCGTTGCATGGCCTGGACCATCCCGAGCACCCCGTTCAGAGGGGTGCGGATCTCGTGGCTCATGGTCGCCAGGAACTCACCCTTGGCGCGGTTCGCCGTCTCGGCCGCCTCCAGCGCCTCCTGCTGGGCTCTCGCTGCGCGCTGCACCTCGGTCATGTCGA
The DNA here is from genome assembly GCA_903858185.1 of uncultured Caulobacterales bacterium. Taxonomy (GTDB): domain Bacteria; phylum Pseudomonadota; class Alphaproteobacteria; order Caulobacterales; family Caulobacteraceae; genus Caulobacter; species Caulobacter lacus. The sequence continues at coordinate 33,106 of CAIOHT010000054.1, read as the reverse complement.
CAAAGGTGGCGATGCATTTGCTCCAGGGATTCTCGCCTTCCGGGACCGTGCGGATGTGCACGCAGACATCGACGGCCGTGCCGTCAGCGCGCAGCACCCTGGCGTCAAAGGGCGGAAAGCTTCCGTCAGGCCGAAGGCCGTCCAGACTGTCGCAGAAGCCTGCCAGGAAGCTCGCGTCGAAATGGCTTGCCGCCACAGAGCCCTCGAAGCCGGACACGCCGTACAGCTCTTCGGCCGCCTTGTTGGCACCCATCAGGGACAGGACCGAGACGACATCCTCAACTTTCGAAATCTTCGAGCGCAGGATTTCGCCAAGCCTGGAGACGCCCGCCTCTGCAGCGGGGCGAAGCAGATTGTAGATACCCGCTGCATTGAAGCTGATCTGAGGCAGGGGGCTCTGGTCGAACAGCATTCTCCAGAGCGCCGCGCTCTGCCGGACTTTCAGCTGGGTTTCGTTCAGGTGCCGCCTGGCCGCCAGCATGCGGGTGACACCCTCAGCGGCAAAGCCGAAGGCGACGACCAGCACCAGACCGACAGGGAGTAGCCGCAGGTCCAACGGGTTCGGCCCAAGGAGCACGATCGCGAGAACGAGCACTCCGGGGATCGCGCCCCCGACGACGAAGCCGATCTTCGACTGGTAGGCATTGGTTTGAGCGAAGAACACGACCGATAGCCAGACGAGGATTCCGCACAGGGCGCCCTCGAACGATCCCGACAGCCAGAGCATCGCCCCCATGATGACCCAGGCGACGCTGGCCACGGCGAGCGTGCTTACGTGCCAGAGGCGTGTGCGCCAGCCGACGGCTTGTCCCAGGTACTGCCTGCGCGTCGCAAACCACGCGATCAGCTCGATCGCCACGCAAGCAACGGCCCAGCCAAAGCAGAACAACCACGGAAGCATCTGGGCAAAGACAAACGCAATGCCGGCGGTCACGACAATGCGCAGGGTGGAGCCGGCGTGGGTACTGACGGCGAGTTCATCGAGCCCGTCGTCGAGAACGTTCTGCATGAAACTCGCCTTCCCTGCCCCAGTAGATTTTGGGGCCAATGGCTTGACATCAAGTTACTTGATCAACGGAGCGATAACCTTAACGCGCGCCCATTACTCGGCCAGTCACAACGAGAGTCCCTAGTTGATCCCGGTCTGGGTTCGGGTGGGTGGCGATAGGCGTCCGCGCGGAGCCCGCAGGCTGCGCAACGGGGCGCCGGCCGGTCCGGAGAGGGCTCAGGCGTCGTCCCGGGGCGTGATCCAGCCGAGCTTTGGTGCGGTCGACGTCGCAGGGGCTATCGGCGCCACGTTCGCGGCAACCATCACGGCGCACCAGCTTGCGATCAATCGCAACGAGAGAGGCGCACCGGCGAAGAGGCCTGCTGACGGGGGCCGTTCAGATCGACAGGCAGAGATACTTGATCTCCAGATAGTCCTCGATGCCGTACTTCGAGCCCTCGCGGCCGAGCCCGGAGGCCTTTACGCCGCCGAACGGCGCGACCTCGGTGGAGATGAGGCCGGTGTTGACCCCGACAATACCCGCCTCGATCGCTTCGCCGACCCGCCAGATCCGGCCCATGTCGCGGGCGTAGAAATAGGCGGCCAGGCCGAACGGCGTTGCATTGGCCTGGGCGATCGCATCGGCCTCGTCGCGGAAGCGGATCACCGGGGCAAGCGGGCCGAAGGTCTCCTCGTCCGTCACGATCATGTCGGCCGTCACGCCGGACAGCACGGTCGGGGTAAAGAACCGGCCGCCCAGTTCCGATCGCGTTCCGCCGGTCACCACGATCGCACCCCGCGCCACCGCGTCGGCAATATGGGCCTCAACCTTGGCCACAGCCTTGTCATCAATGACCGGCCCGATCTCGACCCCTGCCTGGTCACCGGGACCGACCTTCAACGCCGCCGTCGCCTTTGCCAGCTTTGCGACGAAGGCGTCGTGGACGCCGTCCTGGACGTAGATCCTGTTGGCGCAGACGCAGGTCTGGCCGGCGTTGCGGAACTTGGACTGGATGGCTCCGGCGACGGCCGCGTCGAGGTCGGCGTCGTCGAACACGATGAAGGGCGCGTTGCCCCCGAGCTCCAGGCTGAGCTTCTTGATCGTCGGCGCGCATTGGGCATAGAGCTTCGCCCCGACCTCGGTCGAGCCGGTGAACGACAGTTTCCGCACCGTTTCGCTGGCTGTCAGGACGCCGCCGATCTCGGTGGAGCTTCCGGTAACGATGTTGAGCAGGCCGTCCGGCAGGCCCGCCTCCTGCGCCAGGACGCCGAGCGCGAGCGCCGTGAACGGCGTCTGACTGGCCGGCTTCACGACCACGCCGCAGCCGGCCGCAAGCGCCGGCCCGATCTTTCGGGTGATCATGGCGGCCGGGAAATTCCACGGCGTGATCGCCGCGACCACGCCGATCGGCTGCTTCAGCACGATGATCCGCTTGTCCGGCTGATGGCCCGGGATGACGTCGCCGTAGACCCGCCTGGCCTCCTCGGCGAACCACTCGATGAAGCTGGCGGCATAGGCGATCTCGCCCCGGGCCTCGGCCAGCGGCTTGCCCTGCTCCTCCGTCAGGATCGCCGCCAGCGCCTCCTGGTGCGCCATGATCAGATCAAAGAAGCGTCGCAGCACCGACGCGCGATCCTTCGCCGTCCGCGCCGCCCAGGGCTTCATCGCCTCGGCCGCCGCCGCGACCGCACGCTCCGTTTCAGAGGCGCCCAGCAGCGGTACGCGGCCGATGAGCTGGCCGGTCGCGGGGTTGTCGACATCGATCCACCGCTCGCCGGTCACCCATTTTCCGGCGATCAGGCAGGCTTCGCGCTTCAGTTCGGTCATGGCCGTCCATCCCGGGGAAAGGCGTGCATCGTCAAGTCCAGCGTCATTGGGGTCATCCGAACCGGTCTCTCAGCGCGAACCAGCTCATGCCCGCGACGAGGGCCGGCCAGCGCAGCAAGGGGCCGCCGGGGAACGGCGGACACGGCAGGCGGGAGAGGACGTCCGTTCCCTCCGTGTCACCGAGGGCGGCGCGGCCGAGCAGGGCGCCGACCCAGGGCGCCAGCATGACCCCCTGCCCGGAATAGCCGGCCGCGACGCGGACGCCGGGCTCCAGCTCCTGCACGAAAGGCGTGCGATGGACGGTCACCCCGAGACTGCCGCCCCAGGCGTGGCTGATCGCGACATCGGCCAGATCCGGATAGATCCGCAGCATGTGCGGCCGCACGAAGCCCGCGATGTCCGACGGAAAGGCCATCGAATAGGTCTCGCCGCCACCGAACAGCAGCCGGCCGTCGGGTGTCCGGCGGAAGTAGTTGACCACGAAGCGGCTGTCCGCCGCGGCCATGCCGGACGGCAGGATGTCCGGCCGGTCGAGGGGTTCGGTCACGGCGATGAAGTTGTTGATCGGCATGACCCGGGCGTCGATCACCGGTGACAGGCCGTCTGCATAGCCGTCGCCCGACAGGATCAGCTGGTCGCAGACCACCCTGCCCCGCGACGTCTCGACGACGAAACGGCCGGCCGCCCTGCGCCAGCCCGTCACCCGGGACATCTCATGGATCACGGCGCCGTCGGCCGTTGCGGCGCGCGCCATGCCGAGCGCCAGCTTGAGCGGATGAAGGTGACCGCCGCCGGCATCGACGAGGCCCCCGTGATAGACGTCCGTGCCGAGCGCCTGCGCCATGGCCTGGTCGTCAAGCAGGCTGTAGCGTTCGCAGCCGTAGACGGTTCGCATGTGATCGATGAAGGCCGCATCGTCCGCCTCGCCGCCGGGCCGGTGCCGGGCGTGGATGAGGCCGTCCCGCAGCTCGCAGTCGATTTCCCGCGACCGGATCAGCCCGTACAGGTGGTCGCGCGCCTCCTCCGCTTGCCGCCACAGCGCGCGGGCGTCCTCCAGTCCGAGCCGGGCTTCCAGCCAGGCCTGCTCGCGCCGCTGGCCGGTGTGGATCTGGCCGCCGTTGCGCCCCGAGGCGCCGGAGCCGACCCGGGCGGCTTCCAGCACCACCACGCGCACGCCACGCGACGCCAACTCCAGCGCCGCGCCAAGACCGGTGTAGCCGGCGCCGACCACGCAGACGTCGGCCCGAACCTCGCCTTCCAGCGCTGGCTGTTCGGGAAACGGATCGGCCGTGGCCGCGTACCAGCTGCCGGCGGGATGCCCCTGGTTTCGCATGCTCAGACGTTGAGCAGCAGGAACTCCCGTTCCCACGGACTGATCGTCTGCATGAAGGTCTCATGCTCTGCCTGTTTGACGCCCGAATAGGCGGCCACGAACACCGGGCCGAGGATCTCGATCAACGGCTCGCAGGCCTCCAGAAGCGCCAGGGAGTCCATCAGGCTGCGCGGCAGTTCCGCGCGGCGGGCATTGGCGTCGACCGAGACCGGCTCGGTCGGCGTCAGCCCCTCGGTCATGCCGAGGTAGCCGGTCGCCAGCACGGCGGCGATGGCCAGATAGGGGTTGGCGTCGGACGACGGGATACGGTTCTCGACCCGGCGATTGTCAGCGTCAGACGGTGGCACGCGCAGGCCGGCCGTGCGGTTGTCATAGCCCCACTGGGTGTTGATCGGCGCACCGGAGTCCCGCGCGATCCGGCGGTAGGAGTTCACGTAGGGGGCCAGCATCGACATGATCGCCGGCAGATACCGCTGCTGCCCCGCGATGAAGGACCGGAACAGCGGCGTCTCCTTGCCGGTCTTCGGATCGGAGAACATGTTGTTCCGGGTGCCCGGCTCGACGATGGACTGGTGGATGTGCATCGCCGAGCCCGGCTCGCCGGCCATCGGCTTGGCCATGAAGGTGGCGTAGATCTCGTGCTCCAGCGCCGCCTCGCGGATCGTGCGCTTGAACATGAACACCTGGTCGGCGAGCTCGAGCGGATCGCCGTGGCGCAGGTTGATCTCCATCTGGGCCACGCCGCTTTCGTGGATCAGGGTGTCGATCTCCAGCCCCTGCCGCTCGGAGTATTCGTACATGTCCTCGAACAGGGCATCGAACTCGTTGACCGCCGAGATCGAATAGCCCTGGCGACCCGTTTCAGGCCGACCCGAGCGACCGACCGGCGGCTTGAGCGGATAGTCCGGATCGATGTTGCGCTCGACCAGGTAGAACTCCAGCTCAGGCGCCACGACCGGCTGCCAGCCCTTTTTCCGGTAGAGCTCCAGCACGCCGCGCAGCACCTGGCGCGGGCTTTCGGCCACGGGCCGCCCGTCGGGCATGAAGGCGTCATGAATGATCTGGGCCGTGGGATCCTGCGCCCAGGGCACCACCGCCAAGGTGGCGAAGTCGGGGGCGAGGAATATGTCGGTGTCCGACTCCACGGCCCCGACCAGACCCTCCATGTCCGGAAAGTCTCCGGTGATGGTCTGGTAGAAGACCGCAAGCGGCAGGTTCATGGTCCGGCTGGTCAGGAACTTGCGCACCGGCATGATCTTGCCGCGCGCCACCCCGGCCAGGTCGGGGATCATGCACTCGATTTCCTCGATGTTCTGGCGGCGGCACCATTCGGCCGCCTCCTCGACGGTCTTCACCCCGCGGGTCGCGGAGGGGCCCGGCTTGCTCTTCTTTTCCCGATATTTCATGTCTTCACCGCGCCTGTCAGGATCGGCAGGGCCTCGTCCAGAGAGCGCCGGACGATGCTGACCAGCTGATCGATCTCCGCGTGGCTGATGATCAGCGGGGGGCAGCAGACGATGGTGTCGCGAATGCCGCGGACCATCAGGCCGTTCCTGATGCAGAGGTCGCGCACGACCGGACCGGCCGTTCCCTCGGCGCCGCCGAACCGCTTGTTGGTGCCCTTCTCCGAGACGATCTCGACGGCGCCCAGCAGACCCAGCGAGCGCACCTCGCCGACCAGGGGGTGGTCATTCAGCGTCGCCAATGCCCGCGCCAGGTAGGGTCCGGTGTCCTCCCGCGTGCGGTCGACAAGGCCCTCCCGCTCCATGATCTCGATGTTGCGCAGCGCGACCGCCGCACAGGTCGGGTGGCCCGAATAGGTGTAGCCGTGAACGAAGTCGCCGCCCTTCTCGCGGAGTTCGGCGACGATGTGGTCGGCGACGCCGACAGCCGAGATCGGCAGGTAACCGCTGGACAGGCCCTTCGCCATGCAGACCAGGTCGGGCCGGACGCCATAGTGCTGAAAGCCGAACCACTCGCCCAGCCGCCCGAAGCCGGTGATCACCTCATCACAGATCAGCAGGATGCCGTACTTGCGGCAGATGGCCTCGACGAGCGGCCAGTAGCCGTCCGGCGGGATGACCACTCCGCCCGCGCCCTGGATGGGCTCGCCGATGAAGGCGGCGACATTCTCCGGACCCACGGCCAGGATGCGATCCTCGATCGCCTGGGCGGCCCGGGCCGCGAAGGTCGCGGGGTCTTCACCGAACGCCTCGCCGAACCGGTAGGGCTGGATGACGTGCTCGACGCCGGGGATCGGCAGACCGCCCTGCGCGTGCATCGCCTTCATGCCGCCGAGGCTGACCCCGGCCACGGTCGAGCCATGGTAGGCGTTCCAGCGGCTGATGAAGATCTTGCGCTGCGGCTGCCCCTTCAGCGCCCAGTAGTGGCGGGTCAGGCGGAACACCGTGTCGTTCGCCTCGGAGCCCGAGGAATTGAAGAACACATGCGTCAGGCCGTTGCCGAGCTTCTCGGCCACCTTGGTCGCCAGCATCACGGCCGGCGGCGTCACGGTCTTGAAGAAGGTGTTGTAGTAGGGCAGCTCCAGCATCTGGTCGTACGCGACCCTGGCCAGCTCCTCGCGCCCGTAGCCGACGTTCACGCACCAGAGACCGGCCATGCCGTCGAGCAGTTCATTGCCGTCGCCGTCAACGATCCTGCATCCGTGCGCCCGGGTGATGATGCGGCTGCCGCCCATCTCGGCGATCAGCTTGTGGTCGGCCTGGGCGGGCAGATGGTGCGCCACATCGAGCCGCTTGAGTTCGGCGATGTCATGATTGCGGAGGGGGACGTTCACGGGAATACCTCGGAGGGTCAGGAAGCGACGGGCTGTCCCCGGAGGGCGCGGCCAAAAAGACTGAAGAAGGCGATCGATTGCGGGTTGGCGGCGGTTCGCCATTCGGGATGCCACTGGACCGCCAGAAGCGGTGCGCCGGAGAGATCGGCGGACACCGCCTCGATCACGCCGTCGTCGGCCCGCGCCTCCACCGTCAGGCCGTCGCCCAGCCGGTCGACGCCCTGGTAGTGGACGGAATTGACCCGGGCGCGCTCGGCGCCGAAGGTGCGGGCGAGCACGCCGCCAGGGGTCAGCGCGACCTCATGCTCATGGTCGAACATGCCGTTGAAGTCGACGTCGTCGGGCGCGTGGTGGGCCAGCAGGTCGGCGTTCTCGGCCATGTCGCGACGCAGGGTGCCGCCGAACGCGACATTAATTTCCTGGAAGCCGCGGCAGATCCCGAACACTGGCCGGCCAAGGTCCGCCATGGCCTTGATCAGGTCCGAGGTCATGGTGTCGCGGTCGGCGTCGAACGGCCCGGGGGCATCGTCGGTCGTATCACCGTAGCGGCCGGGCTCCATGTTGGACGGGCTTCCGGTCAGCAGCAGGCCGTCAAGACGGGCGGCCACCTCAGAGGCCCGCATCAGGGACGGCATCGAGGGCACCAGCAGGGCCGCGCAGTCGGCGTGCGTCAGGGCGCCCGCGACATAGCGATTCATCACCGCCTGGGCCGGTTCGACCCCGACGGTGCGGGTGCAGCAGATGATTCCGGCCACGGGCCGGGTTGCGGACATGGTCAGGCCTCAGGACAACAGCACGGCGGGGGAACAGGCATGCCAGGACAACCAGACGGGTTCGCCGAGAACAAAGTCCTCCTGGTCCCACCGGGTCAGGTTCGAGCGCAGCACCCGGATGCGGCGTCCGCCCTTGATCTCGACCTCGTAGACGGACTCACTGCCCAGGTAGACCTCATGGCGGATCGTTCCGGGCAGGGCGTTGTAGCCTGCGGGCGCGTCGTCCATCACCGGCGGCGAGGACCCTTCCGGGCGCTTGCTGAGTTCGATCTTCTCCGGGCGAATGGCCGCCCAGACCGTCGCGCCCCTGGCGCCGGTGACCCCGTGGTCGAGATAGATCTCGGTCTCCAGCCCCGGTGAGCGGACGATCGCGTGGTCGGGCTCGTCTACGATCAGGGCCCCTTCAAACAGGTTCACCGTGCCAATGAAGTCCGCCACGAACCGCGAATTGGGAAACTCGTAGAGGTCGTTCGGCGGCGCGACCTGCTGCAGCAGTCCGCGGTTCATCACCGCGCAGCGGGTCGCCAGCGCGAGGGCCTCGTCCTGGTCGTGGGTGACCATGATGAAGGTGATGCCGACCTTTTCCTGGAGCGTCGACAGCTCGGTGCGCATCTGGTCGCGCAGCTTGGCGTCCAGCGCCGACAGGGGCTCGTCGAGCAGAAGGACGCGCGGCCGTTTGACCAGGGCGCGGGCCAGGGCGACCCGCTGGCGCTGTCCGCCCGACAGCTGGTCGGGCATCCGGCTGCCCAGTCCGTCCAGCTGGACCAGCGACAGGGCCTCCTGGACCCGCTGCGCCCGCTCCTTGCCCGGCACGCCGTCGACCTTCAGGCCATAGCCGACGTTGTCCGTAACGGTCATGTGCGGAAACACCGCGTAGGACTGGAACACCATGTTCACCGGCCGCTTGTTGGGCGGCACGTCGCTGACGTCGCGACCGTCGATCAGGATGCGGCCTTCGGTCGGGGTCTCGAACCCGGCCAGCATGCGCAGCAGGGTGGTCTTGCCGCAGCCTGACGGACCCAGCAGGGCGAAGAACTCGCCCTCCTCTATGGTCAGGTTGACGTTGTCGACGGCGACCATCTTGCCGAAGCGCTTGGTGACGTTCTCGAAGGTGATGATGGTCCGGGCGTCCTTGCGGGCGGGCGCGCGGGCCGCGGGGGCGGGAGCGGCGTCGGTCATGGCGGGCTCCTAGGGCTTCGCGTTGGCGGCGCCGTGTCCGGAGACCGCGGCGGGGTCGCCCTGCATGCGCAAGGCGAGGGCTGTGAGGATGACGGTCATGACAATCAGGATCGTCGAGGCGGCGTTGACCTCGGGCGTCACCGAGAACCGGACCATCGAATAGACCTTCACCGGGAAGGTCACCGTGTCCGGCCCCGAGGTGAAGAAGGTGATGACGAAGTCGTCGAGGCTGAGGGTGAAGGCCAGCAGCGCGCCGGCGACCAGCGACGGAGCCATGTGCGGGATGATCACGTCGCGGATCATCCGCCACTCTCCGGCACCGAGATCGCGGGCCGCCTCCTCCATCTCGCGGTTGAACGAGGCCATGCGGGCCCGCACCACCACCGCCACGAACGGGAAGGAGAAGGACACGTGGGCGATGATGATGGCGCCGAGGTTGAGCGGCCAGGGCAGGCCCTGCGGCCAGGGCAGCACCCGCGCGAAGAAAACCAGCATTGCGACGCCCATGCAGATTTCCGGCACCACGATCGGCAGGGCCATGGCCCCGTCGACCACAGGCTTGCCCGGGAAACGGAAGCGCCACAGGGCGAGCGCCGCCAGGGCGCCGAGGACCAGGCTGACGACAGTCGACACCGCCGCGATCGTCAGGGAGTTGCCGAACGCCTCGACCAGGCTCTCGTTGTTCAGGGCCTTTTCGTAGTACTTCAGGGTGAAGCCCTGCCAGACGATGTTGCGCTTGGAGTCGTTGAAGCTGAACGCCATCAGGGTGATCAGCGGCGCGTAGAGGAACAGGCCGACCATCGCCAGCCAGGCCTGCAGCGGCCAGCGGCGCAGATACTCCAGGGGCCCGGGCGGCGGGCGGCGCGAACGGCGGCTCATGTCGGCCTCCCGCGGCTGCGGGACAGCATCGCCTGAACCGCGATGGCGATGAAGGTCAGGTACAGCAGCATGAAGGACATGGCCGCGCCGAACGGCCAGTCATTGGCGCGCTTGAACTGGCGTTCGATGACGTTGGCGATCATCTGGCTGTCCGGACCGCCGAGCAGGTCCGGGGTCAGATAGGCCCCAAGCGCTGGAATGAAGGTGATCAGGACGCCCGAGGCGATGCCCGGCAGCGCCAGGGGAACGACAATCACCAGCAGGGTGCGGATATGACCGGCGCCGAGGTCGAGGCTGGCCTCCAGCAGCGAGCGGTCCAGCCGGTCGAGGGCGGAATAGAGCGGCAGCACCATGAACGGCAGGTGGACATAGACCAGCCCGACGACGACCGCGAAATTGTTGTGCAGCAGTTCCAGCGGCGTGAAGGCGCCGACCGGCTGCATCCCGACCAGCGGGGCCAGGCCGCCGATCTTCTGCCACAGCCACCCGAGGCTGAGGTTGATGTAGCCCTCGGTGCGCAGGACGGCGATCAGGGCGTAGGTCCGGATCAGCAGGTTGGTCCAGAACGGCAGCATGACCAGCAGCAGAAGCCAGGCCTTCAGCCGGCTCGGCGCGAAGGTGATGGCCAGGGCCACCGGAAAGCCGAGCACCAGGCACAGGAAGGTCGTCAGGGCCGCGACCCCGGCCGACTTGGCGAAGATCTTCAGATACAGCGGCTCGATCGCGCGGGCGTAGTTGCTGAACGTGCCCGTGAACGAGATCTCCGTCAGCCCGACGTTCTGGCCAAAGCTGTAGACCCAGACGATCCCGAGGGGGACGAGAAAGAACAGGACCAGCCAGAACAGCGGCGGGCCCATTGCGCCGGCGAAGACAGCCTTTGCCTGCTTCCAGCTCTGTTCCATCGTCGTCCCCCCCAGGCCAGGCCGCCGGTCAGGCGGCCCGCACCTTGGTGATCAGCTCCTCATAGGCCTGCGCCTTCTCGGCCCCTTCGAAGGCGCCGTACTCGCACTTGGCCATGATGTCGGCCGGCGGGAAGATCACCGGATTGTCGCGGTACTCGGCCGGCATCAGGGCCTTGGCCGCGGCGTTCGGCGTCGGATAGAGGATCGTCTTGCTGATCTCCGCGCCGGCCTTGGCGTCGAGCAGGTAGTTGATGAACTTGTGCGCGTTGTCCGGACGCGGCGCGCCCGTCGGAATGCACAGGGTGTCGGAGTTCAGCAGGCTGCCTTCCTTGGGCACCACGAAGCCGATGTCCGGGTCTTCGGCCATGATCTGGGCGATGTCGCCATTGTATTCGAGGACCAGGTCGACGTCCTTGGACAGCAGCATGTCCTGGCCATTGTCCTCGTGGAACGCCTTGATGAAGGGCTTCTGCCGGATCAGCATCGCCTCGATCTTCGGGAGCAGCTCCGGCGGGATGTTGTTGACCGAATTGCCGAGATACTTGGCGCAGAGGCGCACCAGGTCCGCGGACTCCGACAGCAGGGCGATCTTGCCCTTGTACTCGGGGGAGTCGAACAGCCACTTCCAGCTGTCCGGCACGCCGTTGACCTTCGACTTGCGGTAGCCGATGCCCAGGGCGAGCCAGGTGTAGGGCATCGAGTATTTCCGGCCCGGATCGTAGTCCGGGTTCAGGAAGGTCGGGTCGATGTTCGCCATGTTCGGGATCTTGGCGTGGTCGAGCGGCATCAGCATGCCGGCCTGCGACATCCGCGTGACGAACTCGTTCGACGGGACGATGACGTCATAGCCAGAGTTGCCGGCCTTCAGCTTGGCAAACAGCTCATCGTTGGTCGAGAACAGGCTCATGTTTACATCGACGCCGGCGGCGGCCTTGAAGTCGGCCAGCGTGGTTTCGCCGATGTAGGTGTCCCAGTTGTAGAAGTTGAGCTTGGCCTCTTCAGCGCCGCCGGCGCCGCCGGACTTGGGGCTGCAGGCGGACAAGGCGGGGCCGAAGGTGATCCCGACCGCCGCGGCGCCGAGTGTCGTGAGCAGTGAACGGCGGGACGCGCCGCCCTTGGTGATCTTGTTCATGGCTGTTCCGTCTCCTAGCGGTCAGGTTGGAATGCTAATCAGAAATCCACGCCGGACAAATGCCAGCGCCACTAAAGACAAACGTCGAATTCGTCAGGCATTGCGCAAATACCAGTCAAAATCGAGCGCGGTGACGACCTCGAAAAATCGCGCCTGCTCCGTCCGTTTGACGGAGACAAACATGTCGACGAAGCGATCGCCAAGGTATTCCCGCAGAGCGGTTGAGCCGTCGAACAGGTCAACCGCCGCAAACCAGTTGGTCGGCAGGGTCTGACCCGATTTCGCGGCGGCGGCATAGCCGTCCCCGACGATGGCGGGACCCGGGTCGAATCGGTTGCGGATGCCGTGCAGGGCGCCGGCCAGCACCACCGCCATGACCAGGTAGGGATTGGCATCGGCCCCGGCGACCCGATGCTCGACATGGCGCGTCGGCGGCGGGCCGGCCGGCACGCGCAGCGAGACGGTGCGGTTGTTGACCCCCCAGGTGGGCGCCACCGGCGCATAGGAGTTGGCCTTGAACCGCCGGTAGGAGTTGGCGTTCGGCGCCAGGATCGCCATGCTCTCGCCCAGCAGGGCCTTCATGCCGCCGATCGCGTGGCGCAGGAGTTCGGAGCCCTCGACGTCCTCGCTGGCGCAGAGGTTCTCCCCCTCGGCGTTGTTGAAGCTGACATGCATGTGGAAGCCACTGCCGGCCCGGTCGACCCAGGGCTTGGCCATGAACGTCGCCTCGCAGCCATGGCGCAGGGCCACGCCCTTGGTCGCCCGCTTGTAGACCTGGGCGTCATCGGCCGCCGCGAGGGCGTCAGGCTTGTGCTTCAGCGTCAGTTCGATCTGACCCGGCGCGAATTCCGAGATCGCGCCTTCCAGCGGGACGCCCAGGACGTCGGACGTGTCCCAGAGTTCGCGCAGGAACGGCGCGAAGGCCTCCAGCTCCGGCAGGCCGTAGACGTCGATTGTCTTCGGCCGCTGGCCGGTCAGCGCCGATTTCGCCGGTTGCAGGTCGCCGTCCGCCGTCCGCTCTAGGTCGACCAGATAATACTCCAGCTCGCAGGCGGCGACCGGGGTCAGGCCGTCCGCGGCGAACATGTCGAGCACGCGCCGCAGCACGTGGCGGGGGTCGAGATCGTTGGGCTCGCCGTCCAGCTCGTAGAGCGAGAGCATCACCTGCGCCATGTCCGGGCCGAGCCAGGGTGCGGGCCGCAGGGTGCCCGGCACGGGCCGGGCCCGGCGGTCGGCGTCGCCATCTTCCCAGACCAGGCCGGTCTCCTCGCAGTCAGCGCCCGTGGTGTCGACCACCAGGATCGAGCCGGGCAGGAAGCGGCCGTAGTCGTAGATCGCCTGCAGCTCGTGGATCCGCAGCCGCTTGCCGCGCGGCACCCCGGTCATGCTGGTGAAGAAGATGTCGACGAAGCGGATATGCGGATGCTCGGCCAGGAACCGGCGGCATTCCTCGGGATCGGCGACCATGGACGGGGCAGTCATGCGTCAAGACTTTCAAGCCGGCCGGCGAAGCCGTCGACGGCATCGACCAGGCGGTCGATCTGCGCATCGGTGGTCATCGGCGACACCAGCATCATGTTGTGAAAGGGCGCGATCAGCACCCCGCGATTGATCAGCCAGAGATGAAACACCGCCAGAAGATCATGATCCAGCGCCGCGCGCATCTCCAGTGCGTTGCGGGGCGCGACCGGCGCAAAGACCAGCTCGACCCGCGCGCCCACCCGCACGGGGGTCCAGCCGACCGCGCGACGGGCGATAACGCCCTCCAGTCCGGCGACCAGGCGCGCCGCGCCCGCCTGCATCCGGTCATAGGCGGCGTCGGTCATCACCTCGGTCAGCATCGTCCGCATGGCGGCCATGGCCAGGGCGTTTCCCGACAGGGTCGTGCCGATGCCGGAATAGCCCGGACCGATTCGCGCCTGGGCCGCGTCCATCCGCGTCGCCAGGTCGGCCGTGACGCCCCAGACCGCGGCCGGCAGCCCGCCGGCGATCGCCTTGCCGAGCGTGAAGATGTCCGGCTCCAGACCATGGGCCCGGGTGTAGCCGCCTGGTCCCGTCGAGAGTGTGTGGGTCTCATCGATGATCAACAGCGTTCCGGTCCGACGGGTGATCGCCCGCAGAGCGTCATGGAAGCCCGGTTCCGGCAGGATCATGCCGCAGTTGGTCATCACCGGCTCGGCCAGCACCGCCGCGATGTCGCCTGGCGCCAGGGCGGCCTCGAGCGCCGCGACATCATTGAACGGGATGACCCGCGTCAACGCCGCCTCGTCGTGCACCTGGCCCACCAGTCCGGCCTTCATCGCCGGAGCGCCTGACGCCAGACTGACGAAGGTCTCGTCTACCGCGCCATGGTAGCAGCCGTCGAAGACCAGGACGCGGTCGCGCCCTGTCACCGCCCTCGCCCAGCGCAGCGCCGCGCGGTTGGCGTCCGTGGCGGTCGTCGCCGCCTGCCACAGCGGCAGACCGAACCGCTCGGCCAGCAGCCGACCGACCAGGACAGCCGCCGCCGTCGGCAGCATGAAACCGGCGCCGCGGCGGGCCTGGTCGGCCAGGGCGTTGGCGATCGCGAGCTCGCCGTGCCCGAACATCCCCGGCGTGTCGCCGAGGCAGAAGTCGGCATAGTCGCGGCCATCCACATCGACCAGTTCGGCGCCGACGCCCTGGGCGGCGAAGATCGGGGCGGGCGAAGCCCAGTCGGCCATCCAGTGCATCGGCACACCGCCGCGCCAGACGGCGGCAGCCTGCGCCGACAGCGCGACAGACCGGGGATGCTCCTCGAGAAAGCGGCGCCGTTCATCGGCGATAAGGCCGGACAGCGTCTCTGAACTCGATTGCAGCGCCGACACGAAGCCCCCTTCGTCAACTGTGATCACAGTTTCCCAGCCCGGTAGCCGAGTCAATCATGGGGAGGCTCTTGACCCGTCTGCTCAACGGCCGCCCGCATCGCCTCCATGCCGATGGCGAGATCGGCGGCGATCGCCCTGGCGGCGGCGGCCGCGTCCCGGTCACGAAGCGCGGCGATCGCCTGGGAATGATGGTCGACATCCAGACCTGTCGTGCCCATCCGCCCGAACACCACCCGCATGAAGGGCCCGATCTGCAGCCACAGCGAATCCGCCAGCGACAGAAGCACCTCGGCCCCCGAGCGCCGGTAGATCAGGAAATGGAACGCGTGATTGGCGGCCATGTAACGGTCGACGTCGCCGACGGCGAGGGCGGCGTCGATGCCGGCGTCCGCCGCTTCCAGCGCCCTGATCAGGTCGGTGTCAGCCTTTGGGGCGGCGCGAGCCGCGAGCTCGGGCTCGATCCAGCCCCGCGCGAGGGTCAGCTGCTCGAGACGGTCCGCCGTCAGGGAGGGCGCCGAGAGCCGCTTGTTGTCCGGGTTGATCGTCAGCGCCCGCTCCGCCACCAGACGGCGAACGGCGTCCCGCACCGGCATAGGGCTGACTCCGAGCTCGGCCGCCAGGCTGCGCAACGACACGCCCCGTCCCGGCGGGATGCGGCCGGTGATCAGGGCGTCGCGCAGCGCCGCATAGACCCGGTCGTGCATCGCCGGGACCGGAGCGTCCTGCGTCTTGCGCGGTGCCTTCTCCAACGTCGTTCTTCCTCGCCCGCGTCAATTGTGATCACATTGCGCGAAACCGAGGCGACGCACCAGCCGGCGCCCGTGCGCGGAGACCCCACATGCCGGACGCTGGCGCCAACTCCCTCGACGCCTTCTGGATGCCCTTCACGCCCAATCGGCGGTTCAAGGCCAACCCGCGCCTGATCTCGGGGGCGCGGGACATGAACTACATCACGCCCGATGGCCGCGAGATTCTCGACGGCACGGCGGGCCTCTGGTGCGTGAATGCCGGCCACAACCGCCCGCGGATCGTGGAGGCGATCCAGAGACAGGCCGCACAGCTGGACTATGTCTCCTCGTTCAACATGAGCCACCCGCTGGCCTTCACCTTCGCCTCGCGTCTGGCGGCGATGACCCCGCCGGGGCTGGACCGCATCTTCTTCAGCAACTCGGGCTCGGAGTCGGTCGACACGGCCCTGAAGATCGCGCTGGCCTATCAGCGCGCCCGCGGCAAGGCCGGCAAGACCCGCCTGATCGGCCGCGAGCGCGGCTATCACGGCGTCGGATTTGGCGGGATTTCCGTCGGCGGCATCGTTCGCAACCGCATGTACTTCGGCAGCCTGCTGACCGGGGTCGACCACCTGCCGCATACGCATGGGGTCGCCGGCAACCTTTTCTCCAGGGGGCAGCCGGACCACGGCGCCGACCTTGCCGACGTTCTGGAGCGCCTCGTCGCCCTGCACGACGCCTCGACAATCGCGGCGGTGATCGTGGAGCCGGTTGCGGGATCGACCGGCGTGCTGATTCCGCCCAAGGGCTACCTCGAACGCTTGCGGGCGCTGTGTGACAAGCACGACATCCTGCTGATCTTCGACGAGGTCATCACCGGCTTCGGGCGGGTCGGCGCGGCCTTCGCGGCGGAGCGGTTCGGCGTTGTCCCGGACATCATGTGCCTGGCCAAGGGCCTGACCAACGCGGCGGCCCCCGCCGGTGCGGTAGCGGTCAGCCGGACGATCCATGACGCGATGATGGAGGGCGCTGACGCGCCCATCGAGCTGTTCCACGGCTATACCTATTCCGCCCACCCCCTGGCCTGCGCCGCCGGCCTGGCCACCCTCGACGTCTATGCCGAGGAAGGCCTGTTCGAGCGCGCCCTGACGCTGGAGCCGTATTGGGAGGCGGCGATGCACAGCCTGGCCGACGCGCGCCACGTCATCGACATCCGCAACCTCGGCCTGATCGCGGGGATCGAGCTGGAACCCCGCCCCGGCAAACCGACGGAACGGGCGATCGAAGCCTATGAGGCCGCGTTCGACGCCGGGCTGATGATCCGTGTGACCGGCGACATCATCGCCCTGTCGCCACCCCTGATCATAGACAAGGCCCAGATCGACCAGATCGTCGACACCCTGCGGGCCGTCCTGTCACGCATCGACTGACAGGCCCCTGGCTCGGTAGGGATTGGACCTACAGCCCCTGTCGGAGAAGGGCTAGCGCCCGCCTGACGTGGCGCCTGGCTCGACAACCCTCCCGTCCCGCAGGGTGACGCGCCGGCTACAGCGCGCCGCAACATGCTCGTCGTGTGTGCAGATCAGGAAGGTGGCCCCGTCTTCACGGTTGACCTCCTTCATCAGGTCCAGCACCTGATCGGCCGACGCCCGGTCAAGCGCGCCGGTGGGCTCATCGGCGAGGATGAGTTCAGGCCGGTTCATCAGCGCGCGCGCAATCGCCACCCTCTGCTTCTGACCGCCGGACAGGCGCGTCGCCGGAAAATCCATGCGATCGGCAAGCCCGACGCGCGCCAGCAGTTCGCGCGCCCGACTCCGCATGGCGTCCGAAAGCCCCCCGGCCGGCGCAGCCGCGGGGAAGGCGACGTTTTCGGTCGCCGTGAAGTCAGGCAACAGGTGATGAAACTGGAAGACAAAGCCCAGGCGGCGGTTACGAAACAGGGTGCGTCTCGCGTCCGACAGGCTCTCCACCCGCTCACCCGCGATTTCGAGGGTCCCGGCCGTCGGGCGCAGCAGCAGGCCCATGATCGAGAGCAGCGTCGATTTGCCGGAGCCGGAGGCGCCGAGCAGGGCGGTCAGTTCGCCCGGGCCGAGTTGCAGATCGACATCCTTGAGCACCGACGTCTGGTCGTCGCCGTTACGAAAGGTCATGTCGATGCTGCGGGCGTCCAGGAGGATCGTCATTGCTGGATCGCGTCCAGCGGATCGAGGCGCGCCGCCGATCTCGCCGGAGCGACGGAGGCCAGCACCGCGCCGAGCGTCGTCAGGACCATCGCGGCCAGATAGCCGCCCTGCTCCGGCGCGATCGGCAGCATCGGCGTCCCGTCAGCTCGGGTCAGGCCGGCCAGCAGCCGGCAGAGGGCGTAGCCAGCCGCACAGCCGGTGAGCCCGCCTATCAGCCCGATCATCAGCCCCTGAAGGATGAAGACGGAAGAGACGAACCTTCCGGACACGCCGAAGGCCCGCATGATGCCGATCTCGCTGCGCCGCCGATAGGTGGACAGGACCAGCGCGCTGGCGATGCCGATGATGATCGAGACGAGGGAAAACGCCTGGATCAGCGAGCCGGTCTGGGCCTGCGCCACCAGCGCGTCGTTCAGGCTCAGATTCTTGTCCTGCCAGGGCGTGGCCCGCAGGCCGGTCGCGCCTTGCAGAAAGGCCGCCAGCGGGCGCGCGCCCTGCGGATCGACGAGCTTTATCTCGATGTTGGTCACGCCTTCCGGAAGCAGGAACAGGGGGCGCGCCAGTGACAGCGACATGTAGGCCACGCGCTCGTCGACGGCCTGTACGCCCGTCTTGAAAACCCCCTGGACCGTCAGGAGACGCTCAACCCCGCGATCGGTCCGCAACAGCACTGGCTGGCCGGGGGACAGACCCAGGTCCCCGGCCAGGCGATAGCCGATCAGGATCCCGCCGGCCTCGAGATTGGCGTCGCCCCCGACCAGCATGGTGCTGATCGGCGTGATCGCATCGAGTCCCTCCGGGGCGACGCCCGTAACCGATACCGGGGCGGCGGATTCGCCTTTCGAGAGGAACGCATTGCCGGTGATCTGCGGACTGACCGTCGAGACGGCCGGCTGTTGCTTCGCGAGCGCCACGGTCGAGGACCATTCGCGGATCTGTTGTCGCTGAAAGGTCGAGACCAGCGCGACGGCCTCTGTATCGACGCCCGGCCCGCCGAGCACCCGCGCGGTCCGCGTGGCCGGTTCGAGAGTCACATGGGCGCTGTTGGCGGTGACCTGGGCGATCAGGAGGATCGCGAGACCCTGAATGAGCGCCGTGATGAACACAAAGATCGTCACGCCCAGCGCGACACCGGAGACAAGCAGGGCGGTCTGAAGGGGATTGGACAGCAGGTAGCGGCGCGCGACCGTGAAGGCGAACATGACCTCACCCGCCCGGTCCGGCGGCGACCGCCCGGGGTCGCACGTGGTCACCGGGACGGACCTTGCCCGGACTCACGATGATCCGGTCACCGGGCAAAAGCCCGCTTTCAACAATGGCGTTGAGCGACGGCCAGCGCAGGATGGTGATGCCGCGAAGACGGGCAATATCGTCCGCGTCGACCACATAGACCTTCGGGGCGGTAGAGGCGTCGATCACCGCCGTTCTGGGAATGACCAGACGGTTCGCACGGCGGTCCACGACAATACTGACATCGATCGAGCGGCCAGGCGCGAGCGCCGGACCATCCAGGGCGACCAGTTTGATCAGACGGCCGCCCGTCGCGCTGTCGACCTGCGGCGACACCTCGGTGACGCGCGCCGCGAACGGCGCGTCGGAACCCGTGAGCACCGCTCGTGCTGAAAGACCGGGACGCAAGGCGTCGGCGTAGCTTTCATCGACCTGGGCCTGAATCTCCGTCCCCTGGAGAGACCCGAGCACGAACAGTGTCGTCGTCGGCAGGACGACCTGGCCATTGTCGATCGGACGCAGAAGCACGATGCCCGCCATAGGGGCGCGGACCGTGAACTGTCCGGCCAGTTCAGATGCGGCCGCCATCGTCGCGGTCGCCGCGTCGAGGTTCGCTTCCGCCGACTGCAGCGTCGCCCGCGCCTCATCGAGCGCCGCCCGGGTCGCGAAACCCTTTTCCAGCAGGATGCGGGTCCGATTGAACACGAGCAGGGCGCGCTGGCGTTCGGCGCGGGCCGCCCGGATCTGGGCCGCGCCGACGTCGGTCCGCGCCTCCTCGACCGTGGCCTTGATGATGGCCAGCGGCTCGCCCTCGGCGACGCGATCACCATCGTCGTGCAGCAGGCGGATGACCTGTCCCGGGTTCGGCGAGCGCACATCCAGCAGGTTGGCCGGTCGCGCGCGACCGACGACCGCCAGCACGCGCTCCACGGTCTGGCCCCTGACGACGAGGGTCTCGACGGTCGGCGGCCGGGTGACCCACCAGACGATTCCCGTTGTCAGGGTCGCTGACGCCAGGAGGGCCAGACCAATCCAGAGGTTACGGGCCCGCCGCGCGGCCGGATTTGGCGGCGATGGTCCGGGCGACAGACCGTCGGCGTCGGCATCGACGACGGAAGGGAGCGGGGTGGCTGTCGGACCCGAGGTTCCCCCGGGGAGTTGCTCCGTCATCGGGCCCGATACCGCCGGCAAGGCGCCACGCCGAAGAGGCCGGATCTCGACAGGTCGGCCAGGGTGAGGGCTCGCGGCATGGCATGACGAATGCGCGAAGCGTCATTCCGTTGCATCGGAGCGGCGAACACCACCGCGCCGCCGGAGCGGCAGGCGGGATGGGCTTCAGAACCCGAGTTCGCGCATCTCCACGACACGGTGTTCGCGGGCGCTGATTTCAGCAGCCGTGCCGATGGCAACGGCCATCAGCCCGTCGTGGGCCGTCACTTCGACGGGGCCCTCGCCCCGTACCGCGGCGTTGAACTTCTGATGTTCGTAAAAGGTCGAGCCGTGATGGGTGCCGGCCTTGAGCGCGGTCTCGTCCACATCGACAACTCGCCGTTGCGGGGTCTTGACGCCGCCGAACCCGACCCGGGGCGAATAGATGATTTCGCCGGCCGGAATCAGGACATCGAGCCGGGCCTTGTCGCCGACCGCGGTAATCTCCTCCTGGTTCTCGGCGCCATCGGCGAACATCGACAGGTCGAGCATCGCGCGAACGCCATTTGCGAAGTCCACTGTCGTGAAGCTGTTGTCGATGATGTCGGGGACCTCGCCGCCGTAGCGTTCATCGAGATGGTTGACGTCCATGGCGCCGGAACAATAGACGCGCACCGCCTCCGACCCGACAATCAGGCGCATGAGGTCGAAGAAGTGGCAGCATTTCTCGACCATCGTGCCGCCGGTGTTGCGGGAAAACCGGTTCCAGTCGCCGACCTTTGTCAGGAAGGGGAAGCGGTGTTCGCGGATCGACAGCATCTGCAGCCTGCCGACGCGGCCGCCATGGACCTCATCGATGAACGCGGCGGCCGGCGGCATGTAGCGGTATTCCATTGCCGTCCAGAACGGCGCCGGCGAGCCGGCGGCCCGGTCGACAATCCAGCGCGCGTCCTCAAGGGTCGTCGCGAGCGGCTTCTCGCACAGGATCGGCAGGCCTGCATCGAACAGGGGCTCGAGCACGCTGCGATGGGTGTTGTTGGGGCTGGAGACGATCACCGCATCGACAAGGCCGCTCCGCGCCAGCGCGGCGCTGTCGGCAAACGCGGTCGCCTGGCCGGCGCGGTCGCCGAGCGCCTTGCGCGCCCATCCCAGCGACCGCTCGACCGGGTCGGCAAGGGCGGTGACGATCGCGCCCGGAGTCACCGCGAGGTTGTTGATGTGCTCGACACCCATCATGCCGGCGCCGACCAGACCGTAGCGGACCGTATTGTCCAAAACACCTGCCCCGCAAAACGACTTCCGACGTTGAGCTACAGCAAGCCCTGACGCTGTCAAATGCTCCGGAACGACGACGACGAGGTCAGCGGACCATGCTCGATCCGCGGCAGGACGTGCCGGGCGAAGAGATCCGCCTCGGCCGCGTGGGGATAGCCCGACAAGATGAACGCCTCGATGCCAAGGTCGCGGTAGTCGTTGATCTTGGCCAGAACCTGGTCGGGGTCGCCGACAATGGCTGCGCCGCAACCCGATCGCGCCCGGCCGATGCCGGTCCACAGATTGGCCTCGGCATATCCATCGTCCGCAGCCGTCTCGCGAAGCGCCGCCTGGGCCAGAACGCCTGCCGAGGTGGAATCGAGCGACTTCGCGCGGATGGCGGCGCCGGTTTCGGCATCGAGCTTCGAGAGCAGACGGTCCGCCGCCGCTCGCGCCGCTTCCTCTGTCTCGCGCACGATCATGTGCGCCCGGTAGCCGAACCGCAGCACGCGACCGTACCTGGCCGCCCGGGCGGTCATGTCGGCGATGATGGCGGCGATGACCTCCCGTCGATCGGGCCACATCAGGAACACGTCGCAGCCTCTCGCCGCCGCGTCGCGGGCGTCTTCAGAGAGCCCCCCGAAGTAGAGCAGCGGGGCCTTCCCCGAGAGGGTCGAGATCCGGGGTGGATCCAGTTTCAGCTTCCAGAAGGCGCCGTCATGATCCAGCGGCTCACCGTTCAGGAGGGTCCTGAGAATGCCCATCGCCTCTACGGTGCGGGCATAGCGCGGCCCCGAGGCCAGTTGCTCGCCCGGCATGTCGGACGAAATGATGTTGATCGTCAGACGACCGCCCAGCATCCGGTCAATGGTGGCGATCTGCCGGGCGAGTTGCGGCGGCCACATCTCGCCGATCCGCACCGCCATGAGGAGCCGCATACGCTTGAGCATCGGCGCGATGCCCGCGGCAAAGGCGGTTGTGTCGATCCCCAGATCGTAGCCCGATGGCAGCAGGATGTTGTCGAAGCCTCCGGCTTCAGCCTGCATCACGATATCGCGGCAATGCTCCCAGCTGGACTTCAGCATCGGGTCGGGCACGCCCAGGAACTCGTAGTCGTCGTCACACAAGGCCGAGAACCAGGACACTTCGCAGGGCGGACGGATCACGGCAGCGGCTCTCCCATGGAGGCGACCAGAACCGCGTACCAGTCGGCGCGGCTCCAGCGGGGCTTGAAGGCGTCAGGGATCTGCGCGATGCGCTCGGGTGTCTGTGTACCGACAATGGGGATCGGGCGCGCCGGGTGGGCCATGATCCAGCTGTAGGCGGCAGCCGCCCGGGAAACGCCCGACTCTTCGGCCTTGGCATCAAGCGCCGCGGCGACAGCGCGGGCCCGGTCATCGGTCGGGGCCCCGAGCCGACCCCCGCCCAACGGCGACCAGGCCAACACGGTCATGCCCCGCGCCAGCGCCTGATCGAAGACGCCATCGGTCAGCGGCGAGATCGCCAGGGGTGAGAACTCGGGCTGGCAGGACACGATCGGCAGGTCGCAATGCGCCGCCAGCGCCTCGACCTGCGACGGGGTGAAGTTGGAGACGCCGATCGCGCCGATCTTGCCGGCCGCGTGGGCGTCGGACAGGGCCCTGCCGGTCTCCGCCGGGTGGGTCAGCATATCGGGGCGATGGATCTGCCAAAGCGCCACATGCTCGACGCCAAGCCGTTTCAGCGAGCTGTCGATCGCCGTTGTGACGTAGGCGGCGCTGGAATCGTAGGGCACGCCAAGAACGATGCCGCCCTTGGTGGCGATGACCATGCGGGACGCGAGCGAAGGACTTCCCGCCAGCACCCTGCCAAGCAGCGCCTCTGCGGCCCCGAACGGCTCGCCATTGTCGGGGCCGTAGATGTCCGCCGTGTCAAACAGCGTCACGCCAGCATCAAGCGCCGCGTTCACCCGCGCCCCGGCCGCAGCGACGTCGTCACCGGAGAAGCGCCACATGCCCCAGGCGACGGCGGAGACCATCGGTCCCTTGTCATGGAGGCGACGCGCAGGCGGCGGCGGCGAAAGTGTCATCATCGTTGTCCTGGCCAGCGACCAATGGTGAAAGCATCCGCCAGGTCCCGGAGGCTCAGCGTCCGACGGAATTACAGCCATATGGCGCGCCGGGTAACCTCTGGCGGGATGCTGCGGCGTTTTCGGGAGGCCTGATCCGGAAAGGTCTGCCCCGGCAAGCGTCCTGCCGCGACGGGAGACAGGCCGACCTCAGGCTGACGGCCACTTCACCGCCGCAGCACGCCAGCGGCCAGCGCCATGATGTGGTGCGAGATCAGGGTTTCGCGGTCGGCCCAGGGGAAGCCGGGGCGAGCGATCAGCAGCGAGGCGAGGCCATGCAGGCTGGCCCAGAGGGACTGGCTGATCAGCGTGGTCTCGGCCGGCCGGGTCAGGCCCGCGGCGACGAAGCGGGCGACCTGGTCATGGAAGCAACCAAAGGCCTCGACCCCGGCGGCCGTGATGCGGGCCTTGGTCTCTTCAGGCTCGGCGCCGCCCTTCTCGAGCATGAAGGCGACCCGGTAGGCGTCGGGCTGCTCCAGGCCGAAGTCGATGTAGACGCGGCAAATTCGCAGGAAGCTGGCGAGGTCGGGCGGCTGGTGGTCGGCGGCAGCCACCATCCGCATCCGCAGATCGATGAAAGCCTGTTCGCAGAGGACCGCGGCGATCTCCTCGCGCGTGCGGAAATAGGCGTACAGGGCGGGCTGGGAAATGCCGGCGGCGGCGGCGATGTCGCGGGTCGACACCGCCAGAATGCCGCGCTGGGCGAACAGCATCAGGGCCGCGTCGAGGATCTCCTGACGCCGTTCGGCGCCATGGCCCTTGGCCTTGCGCACGGACCGTATCGTCATCGCCATGACTGATGCTTACCCCAGACCGGCGCTTGACAAAAGCTGCCAATTGATCGGTGATCACTTATCACTGATCAACGATCCTGAGGTTAATGGAGGTTCCTTTGCGGTGGACTTGGCCGGGCCTGGTCGCCGGACCGATGGCTGCACTACTGGCGAGCTGCGGGCCCGCCAAGGCGCCGCCTGTGGAGCCGGCGGTCGCCGTCGTCGAAACGGCGGCGGTCGCACCGGCGGCCGAAGAAGGGTTGATCCTCTCCGGCGCCCTGGCGCGGCGACGGGAGATGACGCTGTCATTCCGGATCGCAGGGGTGATCACCGACCTGGTGGTCGACGCGGGCGACACGGTGGTCGCCGGCCAGTCGCTTGCGCGCGTGGACCCGACCGGGGTCGAGTCCCGACGGACCCAGGCCGAGGCCGACCTCGAGCGTGTCCGTCGCGACCTGCGCCGCGACGAAGCCCTGTTCTCACAGGGCTATGTCAGCCAGCAGCGCGTTGACGATCGCCGCAGCGCCCTGAAATCAGCCCAGGCCGCCTATGATTCCGCTGTTTTCGACCGCCGATGGGCCAGCCTGCTGGCGCCGGCCGGCGGCGTTGTGCTGGAGCGAATGGCCCAGCGGGGCGAAGTCGTGCAGCCCGGACAGGCGGTGCTGCGCATCGCCGATCTCGCCAGCCCGCTCGTCCTGCGGGTGCCCGTCGCCGACCGCGACCTGGCCCGAATCGCCACTGGCCAGCCGGTGGAGATCACCGTCGACGGCCTGCCCGGCGAGACCCTGATCGGTCGTGTGGTCAAGATCGGCCAGGCCGCCGCCCCCCGGACGGGGGCGGTGATCGTCGAGGTGGAGGCCCCCTCGCGCCCGAACATGCGCAGCGGACTGACGGCCAAGGCCAGGTTCGGGCCGCCTCCTGGCGGCGCGTCGGCCAGCGGGTCGGCGGCATTGCTCCGCGTACCGGCAGAAGCGATTCTCGAGGCGCAGGGAGACAAGGCCTTCGTCTTCCGTCTGCAGGGCGACCGGGTTCGCCGAGTCGCCGTGCGGTTCGCAGGCTTCGACGGCGACTTCGCCCGGGTCGAGGGCCTGTCGCCCACGGACCGGGTGGTGACCGCCGGCGCGGGTTTCGTCTCTGACGGCGAGCGGGTGCGCACCGGCGACACCGCCGCCCTTGCCGGCGCGGTCCGATGAGCTTCGATCCGGCCGGCTTCGCGGTTCGGCGCTGGCAGTTCACCCTGGTCGCCTTCGCCCTGCTGGCGGCGCTGGGTGTCAACGCCTTCCTTTCGACGCCCCGTTCCGAAGATCCGCACTTTCCCCTGCCGATCGTCGTCGTCCAGGCCGTGCTGCCCGGCGCCGAGCCGGCGGAGATGGAAAGGCTGGTCGCCGATCCGATCGAGGAGGCCATCGACGGGCTGGACTCCGTCACAAAGATCGAGTCGAGCAGCCAGGACGGGTCCGCCGTCATCGTCACCGAGTTCGGCTGGGACACCGACCCCGAGCGCAAGTATGACGAGGTGGTCCGGGAGGTGAACGCCTTGCGCGGCAGCCTGCCTGACGGGCTGGCGAGGCTGGAGGTCCGCCGGGCGCGCACCACCGAGGTGGCCATCGTCCAGGTCGCCCTGGTCAGTGAAACCCTGCCCATGCGCCGGCTGGAGAAGGCCGCCGACCGCCTGCGCGAGCGGCTGGCCCGGGTGCCCGGCGTGCGACAGGCGCGTTACTGGGGGGTTCCGCCGTCGGAGGTGAGGGTATCGCTGGATCTGGCGCGGCTGGCGGCCCTGCGGCTTCCCGCCACTGCTGTCACCGACGCCCTGCGCGCCCAGGGCGCCGAGGCGCCGGTCGGCGCGGTGCAGGCCGGTGACCGCCGCTTCAACGTCAAGACCGGCGGCGCCTTCGACAGCCTCGACGCCGTGGCCGACACCACGGTCCGCAGCCTGGATGGCCAGGTCGTCCGGGTCCGGGACGTGGCCGAGGTGGCCTGGGCCCAGGACGAGCCGACCCACCTGACGCGGTTCAATGGCAAGCGGGCGGTGTTTGTCACGGTTACCCAGAAGGACGGCGAGGATATCGGCCGGATCACCGCGGCGGTGCGCGCCGCCCTCGACGAGCACGAGCGGATCCTGCCGGCAGGCGTGCGGCTGGAGCGGGCCTTCTTCCAGTCGGAGAATGTTGACCATCGCCTGGGGAAGCTTTTCCGGGATTTCGGCATCGCCCTGGGCCTCGTTCTGATCACCCTTCTGCCCCTGGGCCTGCGCGCCGGGCTGGTGGTCATGATGTCGATTCCCCTCTCGTTGCTGATCGGCCTGTCGCTGCTGCAGGCGTTCGGCTTCACCCTGAACCAGCTGTCGATCGCCGGCTTTGTGCTGTCCCTGGGGCTCCTGGTTGATGACAGCATCGTGGTGGTCGAGAACATCGCGCGTCGCATGCGCGAGGGCGAGGATCGGGTCAGCGCCGCCGTAAACGGGGCGCGGCAGATCAGCCTGGCGGTCCTGGGATGCACGGCCGCCCTGATGCTGGCCTTCCTGCCGTTGATGGCCCTGCCCGGCGGGGCCGGCGCCTACGTTCGCTCCTTGCCGGTGACCGTGCTGGCCACCGTCGCCGCGTCGCTGGTCGTGGCCCTGACGATCATCCCGTTCCTGGCCAGCCGGATCCTGTCTCGTCACGAGGACCCGGAGGGCAACGTCCTGCTGCGCGCGGTCAACAGCGGCATCCAGCGGTTCTACGCGCCTGTTCTGCATTGGGGGCTCGCCCGGCCGATGCTGACCACCGGGCTGATCCTGGCGCTGTGCCTGACTGCGCTGCCGATGCTGCGGGCCATCGGATCCAGTCTGTTTCCACCCGCCGAGACGCCGCAGTTCCTGGTCCGGATTGAGCTGCCCGAGGGCACGGCCCTTGCCCGGACCGACCAGGCCCTGCGTTTCGTCGACAGGACCCTTGCCGCGGAGCCGGATGTCGCCTGGCGCGCCGCCAACCTCGGCCGGGGCAATCCGCAGATCTTCTACAATCAGCAGCAGCGCGAGCACAGCAACAGCTTCGCGGAAGTGTACGCCGGACTGAAGGCCTGGCAGCCCGGTAGCAGCGAAAAGGTCATCGACCGGCTGCGCGAAGCGTTCGCGCGCTATCCGGGCGCCCGGATCACCGTGGTTCTGTTCGAGAACGGACCACCGGTCGAGGCGCCGATCGCCGTCCGTCTCACAGGCGAGGACCTTGACGTACTGAAGGCTGCGGCGGCACGGGTCGAGACGGCGCTGAAGGCCACGCCCGGAGCCCGTGACGTCAACAATCCGCTGCGGGTCGACCGCACCGACCTCGACCTGGGCCTGGATGAGGGCAAGGCCGCTGCCCTGGGGGTCGCCCCCGGCGCAGCCCGGCGCATCGTGCGACTGGCGCTGTCGGGCGAGGCCGCCGCGCGCTTCCGGGACGACGATGGGGATGACTATGCCGTCCGGGTGCGCCTGCCGATGCGCAGCCTCGCCGGCGGAGACCGAAATGATCTGG
Organism: uncultured Caulobacterales bacterium; assembly: GCA_903858185.1. Taxonomy (GTDB): domain Bacteria; phylum Pseudomonadota; class Alphaproteobacteria; order Caulobacterales; family Caulobacteraceae; genus Caulobacter; species Caulobacter lacus. The sequence goes on along the minus strand of CAIOHT010000054.1, from coordinate 5,528 downwards.
CGTCCCTCGGCGCCGTCTATGTGCCCACCGCCGACGGAGGGACGACGCCCCTGTCGACCCTGGCCGAACCCCGACCGACCGTCAGCCCGGCCCGCATCGACCGGTTTGACCGCGAGCGCACCGTCACCGTGACCGCCTACGTTGAATCCGGCGCACTGACCTCCGCCGTTACCGATGCTGTCCGGGGGCGGCTCGACGGCCTGGCCCTGCCGCCCGGCTATCGGCTTTCCTTCGGGGGCCAGGCGGAGGCCCAGTCCGAGAGCTTCGCCGGGCTGGGTGCGGCCATCACCATCGCCATCTTCGGCATCCTGGCTGTGCTGGTGCTGGAGTTCGGTCGGTTCAAGAGCGCGCTGGTGGTGGCCGGCATCATTCCGCTGGGCCTGTTCGGCGCGGTCGCGGCCCTGGCGCTGACCGGCAATTCCCTGTCGTTCACGGCGGTGATCGGGATCATTGCCCTGATCGGCATCGAGATCAAAAACTCGATCCTGCTGGTCGACTTCACCGAACAGCTTCGCCGTGAGGGCCTGCCGTTGCGCGAGGCCATCGAACGGGCGGGCGAGGTGCGCTTCCTGCCGGTCTTGCTGACCAGTGTTACGGCGATCGGCGGGCTGATCCCCCTGGCGCTCGAACGCTCCGGGCTCTACTCGCCCCTGGCCATCGCCATTATCGGCGGGCTCATTTCCTCGACCCTGCTCAGCCGCATCGCCACCCCGGTCCTTTACTGGCTTACGGCGCGAGGCGAGACGCGTGGGGGCCCCGTAACCGCAGACTGACGGAGCGCGCCCTTCCCTGACGCCTGGCTGTCGCTGCGGCGGGTCTCCGCCGGTTCGGCGACGGCGTGATCATCAGCTTCGCGGCGCCTCGGTCTCTGACCAGAGCGCGCGCATGTGGTCGAGATAGAGGGGCAGATGCGGGTTGCTGACATGCGCCCGTCCGTAGCGCCGCTCCCAGACGGCCAGGGGCGTGTCCGGCTCGGACTTGCGGCCGCGGACCATCACCACCCGCGCCTCGTCCAGGCGTCCCAGGTGTCGCAGGCAAATGGCCCGCCCCATGTTGGGCAGCGCGTTGTCGGGCGTGACGACGAGCGACTTGTCGTAGGCTTCCAGGGCCCGCTCCCAACGCCCGGCGATCAGATGGGCCACCGCGCGCCAGAGGTAGGAGATCCAGATCACCGGGTGCCCCGGCGCCAGCTGCTCCTCCTTCTCGAAATAGGCGAGAGCCTCTTCGGGACGGCCCAGATAGACACAGGCCTGACCGCAGGCGAAGTAGCCGAACTCGCTGGTGGGGCTGAGCGCAATGGCGCGCTGACCGGCCGCCAGCGCCTCCTCCGGGAAGCCGCTGACGTTCAGGGCGCCGGCGGCTGTCGACATGACCACGCTGCTGTCCGGATCGAGGCTGATGGCCTTTTCGGCGAGGGCGCGGATGCGCTGCGCCTCAACCGCATCGTCAGGCATGATCTGGTCGTAGATGATCCCCTGGGCCTGGGCGACCAGAGCCACGGCGAGGCCGTAGTCCGGCGCGATCTCCACCGCCCGGGTGGCCTCCTGCAGCGCCTGCATCAGGGCCGGCCCCGTCATCCGGCGATAGGCTGCCAGGGAGCGCATCACCGCCTCCCACGCCGTGAGGTCGCCCGGCTTGCGCAGGGCCCGTTCGATCTCGAGGCGGTGGGATTGGGTGCGCAGGTGTGACGCCACCTCCAGGACGAGATCTTCCTGAAGTTCCGCGAGTTGCGCCAGCGGCCGGTCGAACTTCTGTGTCCATAGGACACTGCCGTTCGAGGCCTCGATCAGCTGGGTCGTGACCCGCAGGCTTTCACCGACGCGTCGGACATTGCCCTCCAGAACGTAGCGGACCCCCAGTTGCCGCGCCATGGCGTCGAGGTCGGGGATCGCCCCGCTGCGGAACCGGGCGGTGGCGGAGCTGGCGACAACCCGAACCTCCACGCCCTGGGACATGGCGTCGATGATGTCCTCGACCATGCCGAACGAGAATATCTCGTCCTCCGGCTGGCCCGAGCGGTTGGTGAACGGCAGCACGGCGAGCGTCGGCACACCGCCGCGGCTGCCCCGCGACGAGCGGAATGAGGGCGCCGCCGCGGTATCGGCGGCCGGCGGGGCCGCCCGGGCCTGTCGGGACACGAGGGTGCGGACGTCGAGAACAAGGCCTTGCCAGGCGCTATCTGTCCTGGCGCCGCGCCAGTGGCACAGATCGGCCGTCTGGGTCAGTTCGAACATGATCGGCCGCTCGCAGGGCTCGATCATCACCGGGATCAGGGTCTTGTTTCGGTCGGCGACGGTCGCCTCCGCCCGCACCCAGCGGGAGACCACTGACCGCGGCGACCAGAGCACCACGACCGCGCGGGCGGTCTTGAGGGCGTTCTCGGTGACCTCGTCATAGGCTTCGCCGGACTTGAGGGTGACGTCCCACCAGACGTCCAGACCCTCGGCCGTGAACGCCTCGGCGAACCAGCGCGCCGCCGCCTGGTCTTCACGATTGTAGGACAGGAAGATGTCCGGCATGCCCGTCTCCGAAGTCGAGCATGACAATGGCGCAAGCCGGCTCGCCGACAAAGGCGGAACCTGCCTGTTTTACCGGCAGGACACGGGTTTCGACGCTTCCCCAGCGGAATGGGCCGCCGCTGCTGATTGGTGGAACGTTGCTATTGTATTGGCGGCGCCCGTGCCTTTACCTGACCCGGTCAGGCGTCCGACGCGTCGCCGTCCGCACCGAACCGGAAGATCGCCAAGTGACGAAAGACGGCAGGGAAAAAATCGCGGTCCTCGGCGGCGGGGTGGGCGCCCTGTCGGCGGCCTTCTACCTGACCGAACAGCCAGGCTGGGCCGACAGGTACGACATCACGGTCTACCAGCAGGGTTGGAGGCTGGGCGGCAAATGCGCCAGCGGCCACGACATGCGGCCGGGCTACGGACACCGGATCTACGAGCACGGCCTGCATATCTTCGCCGGCTTCTATGACCAGGCCTTCGACCTGTTGCGGCGCGCCTACGGCAGTCTGGAGCGGCCCGAAAACCATCCGAACCGGGGCGTGTGGGACGCCTTCACGCCAGAGGACAACATCACCCTGGTGGACCGTTCGATAGCCGGTTCGCCGAACCTGATGTGGTACATGGACTTCCCGCCCAACGATCAGGTGCCCGGCGAGGACCTGTCCGTCGCGCCCCTGGCGGTGATGATCCAGCGCATGGTCGGCATGCTGGTACATGTCGTGCCGTCCGTCCCCAAGGCCAAGGCCCCGGCCGGCCCGGACCAGCCGCCGGAAGGCGTGATCGCCACGCTGCTCGACGAGGCGGTGGCGCTGGTCGACCGACTGATCACAAGGGTCAAGAACGAGATCGAGGATGTCGTCGCCGACGTCATCCTGCACCAGGTGATCCACCTGCTCGAACAACAGGTCCAGGTGATTCAGGGCTCAAACCCGGATCGCAACACCGCGATCATGAACGAGCGGTTCCTCAATTCCGTCTACCTGGCCCAGAGCATCATTCACGGCGTGGTGGCCGACGACGTGCTCGAGAAGGGCTATGACTCCCTCGACAAGTACGAATGGAGCGAGTGGGTCTACGCCAACGCCGTGGCGGTCGCCAGGAAGTACCCGGAGTGGGGCGACCCGGCGACCCGCGCCCGGAAGTTGCTCGACTGGCCGCCGATCGCCAGCCTCTACGACTATGTCTTCGGGTACGGCGACAGCGGCGATGTGACCAAGCCCAACTTCGCCGCCGGCACGGCCCTGCGGTCGGGCATGCTGATGATCTCCTACCGGGGGCACTTCTTCTGGAAAATGCGCGGCGCCATGGGCGATGTGGTCATCGCCCCGCTCTATCTGGCGCTGCTCAAGCGGGGCGTGAAGTTCGAGTTCTTCAGCCGGGTCACAGGCCTGAACATCGACCCGGCGCAGGACCAGCTGGCCTCGATCGACATCGCGCAGCAGGTGACGTTGAAGTCCCCCGTCAACGGCTACCAGCCCCTGATCGGCGTGCCGATCCCCGGCTGGCCGGCGGATGTTCCGCTGGAAGGCTGGCCGGCCGAGCCGCTGTGGGACCAGCTCGTCGATGGCGAGTCCCTGCGCGCGGCAGGCCGCGACTTCGAGGCGGACCAGAAGGGCGAGCCCGGCGCCGGAGACATTCCCCGCCAACTCAAGCTCGGCGTCGACTTCGACCGGGCGATCATCGGCATTTCCCTGGGCGGGCTGAAGCAGGTCTGTTCGAGCTTCCCGGCCCGGCTGCCGCGGTCCAACTGGGGGCCGATGTTCGGCGCGGTGACGACCACCCGGACCTGCGCCATGCAGCTGTGGTTCACCCGCAGCATGGACGATCTGGGTTCGAAGGGTTCGGACCGCACCCTTGCGGGCGCCGATCAGCCCTACAGCGCTTGGTCCGACATGTCGCACCTGCTCACCCGCGAGACCTGGAGCGGCCCTCACCTGCCCCGGGCCATCGGCTACTTCTGCGGCCAGATCCAGGGTCCCGAGAACGGCAAGGCCGCCGACCGCAAGGCCATGGGTCTGGCGATCCAGTGGCTTACGGACAACAGCCAGCTCTACTGGGGCCGCGCGACCTCGCCGAGCAGTCCCTATGGTCTGGACCCCAACCTGCTGCACGATCCTGAACCGGGCGCCGCCGGCGATGTTCTCACCCGGCAGTACATCCGGGCCAACTGCAATCCGTCGGACCTTTACGTCCAGTCGCCGAAGGGCAGCGTCTTCACACGGATGGATGCCAATCAGTCGGGGCTGGGCAATCTGTTCCTGGCGGGGGACTGGACCCTGAACGGGATCAATTCCGGCTGCGCCGAAAGCGCCGCCCGCAGCGGCTGGCGCTGCGCCCAGGCAGTCGCCGGAACCCTGAAGCCGTACGGAACCTGACTGTTCTCGCAAGGACCGCCGCCATGAGCGACCTGCCGCCGTACGTCATCAACGGCAATCTGTATGACGCCCTGGCTGAACCGCACCTCGAGGGCGTGGTCATGCACGCCTTCTGCGTGCCGGCGGACAAGACCAGGTTGCAGGCCTGGCTGGACCGCACCTTCGCCGACCCCACCGACGGTGCGGTGCGCTATGAGGTCATGGGCGAGAAGGTGTTTCTCGGAATCGCCGAGATCGACCGGATCTACACCCTGGAGCGGAACGGAACCGCTCGGGGCTACACCAGCGAGATTGATCTCGCGATCTGGATCATGGCCCGGCGGCTCGACGACGACCTGTTCACCCCGCGCTGGATACCGGCCTATCTGTTCGTCGATTCCGGTCCGGCCATGGTGAGCGGACGTGAAGTCTGGGGCTTCCCCAAACAGCTCGGCCGGTTCGACTTCAGCCCACCGGCCAGGGACGGCGGCGGCGCCCGAACGTTCAGCGCCGATGGCTGGGTGGTCAGCCCCTTTGGACCTGACAGCAAGGCCCGCTGGGCGCCGATGTTCGAAGTCCGCCCGCGGGCGCCAGCTGGCAAGAGCGGCCTGCTGGGCACCCTCGAGGCCCTCGCCGCGAAAGTCGTCGATCGCCTGACCGACGACCT
>CAIOHT010000053.1 GCA_903858185.1 uncultured Caulobacterales bacterium | reverse complement strand
TCGAGGGAGAAGCTTTCCAGCACGCCGGTGATGCGCTCCAGGGAGCAGCGGCAGAAGGCTTTCAGGGGTTTGGGTTCGAACAGGCGGACGCCGTCCTCGTTGAACAGGCGCCAGAGCAGGGTTTCGGCCGGGAGGGCGGGGTCGATCAGTTCGTCCTCGCCGGTGGTCTCGAACAGGGCCTGGGCGCGGACCCAGGCGTCCTGGGTGTCGCCGCGGGTCTCGTCGCCGGCGATGTTCTGGATCAGCAGGCCGCCGGCGCGCCAGGTCAGGCCGCTGCCCGTGTCGGACTGGCCGACGGCCAGGCGGATGCGGGTGGGGGTCTGTTCGGACTGGGCGAAATACTGTTCGGCGCAGAGGGCCAGGGTCTCGCCCTCGATGGCGGTGACGCCCTGGTAGCGGTCCATGTCCGGGCCCTGGTCGACCGTCATGATGAAGACGCCCTGGCCGAGCAGGGATTTGGCGCCCGGGCGGGCGAAGCCGGCGGCGGCCTGGACTTCGGCGAGGCGGTCGGCGTCGTAGCGACAGTAGCCGCGCAGGGAGCCCTCGGTGTCGTAGTCAACCACGACATAGGCGACCGGGCCGTCGCCCTGGGCCTGGACGATCAGCCGGCCGTCGAACTTCAGGCTGGAGCCGACCAGGGCGGCCAGGGCGCAGGCCTCGCCGAGCAGATTGGCGACGGCCTCGGGGTAGTCGTGGCGGGTGAGGATCTCGTGCACCGCGTCGCCCAGCCGGACGATGCGGCCGCGCACGGGCCAGCCCTCGATCTGGAAGGTGGCGACGAGGTCATCGGCGGGCGGGGAGAGGGTATCGGTCATGGCGCGGGTAAATAGGGGAGCGGCGCGTGGATTGCGAGGGGGATGGGGGTGCGTCCTTCGAGACGCGGACCTGAGGGTCCGCTCCTCAGGATGACGGAGAGGGATGGGCTGCAATAGTGTTCGTCATGGTGAGGAGCGAGCCTCGGGCGAGCGTCTCGAACCACGCAAGCAGGGCCGCCGAAGGCGGTCCTTGAGCAGGGCGCCCGACCGGCGCAATACTGGCGGTCAAGACATCAGGGCGTCGTCCGCGTAAGGACGGCCCGTTGAACTCCGCTCCCCTCGAAGGCTGACCATGATTTCCGTGCTTCGCGTCGTACTGCTTTCCACCCTGCTGGGCGCCTGCGCGCTGGTTCCGGGGCTGCGCGGCGACGCGCCGGCCGCGCCCGAGGTCGCGCCGATCCTGACCGGCGCCGACGCCGTCGACCGGCAGAGCTATGCCCGGCCGCTCGAGGCGCGGGTGACGCATGTGGACCTCGACCTGACCACCGACTTTGCGGCGCACACCGTCGGCGGGACCGCCGCCCTGACCGTGCAGGCCGCGCCGGAGGCGACGCAGATCGTGCTCGACACCCTGGACCTGACCATCACCGCCGTGACCGACGGCGAGGGCCGGGCGCTGGTCTGGGCGCTGGGCAAGAGCGAGGGGGAGAAGGGCGCGCCGCTGACCGTGCAGCTGGCCGGGGCCAGCCGGGTGGTGGTGACCTATCGCTCGAGCGCCACGGCGCTGGCGCTGCAGTGGCTGCCGCCGGAGCTGACCGCCGGGAAGGTGAAGCCGTACCTCTACAGCCAGGGGCAGGCGATCCTGAACCGCAGCTGGATCCCGACGCAGGACAGCCCGGGCATCCGCCAGACCTGGACCGCGCGGATCGTCGTGCCCGCCGACCTGACCGCGGTGATGAGCGGCGAGAAGCTGACGCCCAAGGGCGAGGCCGCCGGGCCGGGCCAGCGGGCGTTCCGCTTCCGCATGACCCATCCGACCGCGCCCTATCTGATCGCGCTGGCCGCCGGGGACATCGCGTTCCGGTCGCTGGGCCCGCGCACCGGCGTCTATGCCGAGCCGTCGGTGCTCGACCGCGCCGCCTATGAGCTGGCCGACACCGAGAAGATGGTCGAGGCCGCCGAGACGCTCTACGGGCCCTATCGCTGGGGCCGGTATGACGTGCTGGTGCTGCCGCCCGCGTTTCCCTACGGCGGGAT
>CAIOHT010000052.1 GCA_903858185.1 uncultured Caulobacterales bacterium | reverse complement strand
CCGACCGCTCTAGCGCGCGAAAACGCTGCGCGTGAGACAGGAAAAGACGAGGCGCCCGGCCTCGTCGAGCAGATCGTGCTGGGCGATGATGATGCCCTTGTCATCGCCCACCGGGTCCTTGCCCATCACCGTCATCCGCCCGCGCAGCAGTTCGCCGACCGGCGGATTGCGCGCCCAGCGCAGGGCGTCGACGCCCAGCCGCTTGGTCTGCGGCCAGTCTGACGAAGCGTGCTCCTCAAGGCGCGACCACAGGGCGTAGACCATCGCCTCCGGCGCCCCCCGCTCGACGCCCCAGCCCGGCGCGAAGGCGCGGATGAAGGCCTCGAGGGCCTGGGCGTCGACCGCAACGGCGCCGAGGTTGACCACCTGGCCGATCGAGATCTCGTCGAAGCTGGAGGGCATCAGGCGGCAGGCTCCGGAGAGATGCGAATGAGCAGTTTGCCGTCGTGGTCGCCGGTGAACAGCCGCTTGACCGCCTCGGCGGCGTTTTCCAGTCCGTCGACGGCGTGGGCCTTCCACTTGATCTGGCCGCCGAGCACCCAGGGCGCCAGTTCGGCCAGGGCCTCGCCCGCGCGGGGGATGTAGTCGATGACGATGAAGCCCTTGATCAGGATCCGCCGCATCAGGACGCGGGCGAAGTCGCTGGGCCCCGGCACGTCGCCGGTGGCGTTGTAGGTGCTGATCATCCCGCACAGGGGCATGCGGCTGAAGTTGTTCATCCGGGCGATCACCGCGTCCATGATCGCGCCGCCGACGTTCTCGAAGTTGACGTCGATGCCGTTCGGGCAGAGCCGGTCCAGCGCCGCGCCGACGTCCTCGTTCTTGTAGTCGATGGCGCCGTCGAACCCGAGATCGTTGGTCAGCCAGGCGCATTTCTCGGGCCCGCCGGCGATGCCGATGACGCGGGCGCCCTTCAGTTTGGCGATCTGGCCCGCGATCGAGCCCACGGCGCCCGCGGCGGCGGAAACCACCACCGTCTCGCCGGGCTGCGGCCGGCCGATATCGACCATGCCGAACCAGGCGGTCAGGCCGGTCGCGCCGAGCACGCTCATGAAGGCCGTCAGGGGCACGCCCGGCAGCATCGGAACCGGATTGACCCCGCCCTCATGGGCGATGGAGTAGCTCTGCCAGCCCGACAGGCCGGCGTTGACCACGGTCCCGACCGGGAACCGGTCCGAGCGGCTGGCCTCGACCACGCCGATCGTTCCGCCGCGCATGACATCCCCGACCTCGACCGGTGGCAGATACTGGTCCTGGTCGCTCATCCAGATGCGGTTGGTGGGATCCAGCGAGAGATAGACGTTGCGGATGAGCAGCTCGCCCGGCTCCAGGTCGCGGAGCGGCAGCTCGACAAACTCGAGGTCGCCCGGCGCGATATCGCCCACGGGCCGCTTCTTCAGAATCCAGGCGCGATTGACCGGCATATCATCCCTCATTGACTGGTCTCGATCATGGCGGCCCCGCCGCCGTTGTCGAGAGGCGCCTGAGGGCCATATAGCTGGTTCATGCGACTGACCATGCTTCTTGCCCTGATGCTGGCCCTGACCGCCGCGCCCGCGCTGGCGGCGCCGGTGAATACCGGGCACATCGAGGCCGAGCTGGTCGCCCAGGAGGCGGCTGTCCCCGGCGGGACGGTCTATGTCGCCGTGCGGCAGAAGATCGCGAAAGGCTGGCACACCTACTGGCGCAATCCGGGTGATTCCGGCGAGCCGACGAAGATCACCTGGACCCTGCCGGCAGGCTGGAAGGCCGGAGAGATCGTCTGGCCGACACCGACCCGCCAGCCGATCGGCCCGCTGATGAACTACGGCTACAGCGGCGAGGTGCTGCTGCCCACCCCGATCGAGGTTCCGGCCTCGGCGCGCGCCGGTGAGACGGTCAGACTGACCGCAGCGGTTCTGTTCCTCGTCTGCGCCGATATCTGCATTCCGGAAGAGGCGCTGCTGACCCTCGATCTCCCCGTTGCCGCCGAGCCTCGGGCGGACGCGAGCTGGAGCGGCCGTATCGCCCGGGTGCTCGCGGATGCGCCGAAGCCGGCCGGGCTGACCGCGACCTTCTCGGTCAAGGGTCCGAAGATCTCGCTCGCGGTGACGGGAACGCCGCTGGAAGGCGCGAACGTCGCCGGCGCCGCGTTCTACCCGTTCAGCGGCACGGTGATCGAGCACGCCGGGGCCCAGATCATCGAGCGCGGACCGCGCGGCCTGACCCTGACTCTTCCGGCCGGCGCCGACGTCGTCCGGGGACAGGCGCCCGCGACCCTTGCCGGCGTGCTGGTGCTGCCCGGCGCGGCCTACGAGATCAGCGCCACGGCGGGGCCCGCCCCGGCCGGCGCGGCCGGACTGGGACCGCCGGCCGCCGACGCAGCCGGTCGCGGGCCCGGCCTGCCCGCCGCCCTGCTGTTCGCCTTCCTCGGCGGCCTGATCCTCAACCTTATGCCGTGTGTCTTCCCGATCCTGTCGATGAAGGCCGCGGCGCTGGCCGGCCATGCCCATGAGGCCCGGACCGCCCGTCGTCAGGGGCTGGCCTATCTGGCCGGCGTTCTGGCGACCTTCCTCGCCCTGGCCGGCGCCCTGATTGTTCTGAAGGCGGCCGGCGAGGCCGTCGGCTGGGGCTTCCAGCTGCAGTCCCCCGTCGCTGTGGCGGCTCTGGCTACCGTCATGCTGCTGGTGGCCCTGAATCTCTCCGGCGTGTTCGAGGTCGGGGCGTCCCTTCAGGGCGTCGGCGGCAGGCTGGCGGACGGCAAGCGTGGCCTGACCGGCAGCTTCATGACCGGCGTCCTGGCCGTGGTGGTGGCGGCCCCCTGCACAGCGCCCTTCATGGGCCCCGCCATGGGCTTCGCCATGACCCAGGATGCCGCGGTCTCCCTGCTGGTCTTCGCGACCCTGGGTCTGGGGCTGGCGGCGCCGTTCGTCGCCCTGTCCTTCGCGCCGCCGTTGCTGCGGCTGTTGCCGAGGCCGGGCGCGTGGATGGAAACCCTGCGCAATCTGCTGGCCTTCCCGATGTACGGCACGGCGGCCTGGCTGGTCTGGGTGCTGGCCCAGCAGACGGGCCCTACCGGGCTGGCCCTGGGCCTCGCCGCCGCCGTGGTCGCCGCCTTCGCGGCCTGGCTGTTCGGCCGCGCCCAGCGTCGGGAACATGCGCCAGTCATGCGCTGGATTGCGGCGGCGATGCTGCTGGCCGTCTGCGGGCTGATTTACGGGCTGTTGCTCGCCCCGCCGCGCGCCGGGACCCCGGCTGCGGCCTCCGAAGCCGGTCCCGCGTCGGCCGTTGAACTGCCCTCCGAGATCTGGTCTCCCGCGCGGGTCGCCGCGCTGCGCGCCGAGGGCCGGCCGGTATTCGTCAACTTCACCGCCGCCTGGTGTGTCACCTGCCAGGTCAACGAGCAGGTCGCCCTGTCGACCAGGACGGTGGCGGAGGCTCTGAAGAGCAGCGGCGCGGTCTATCTCAAGGCGGACTGGACCAATCGTGACGCAGCCATCGCCGGCGCCCTCGCCGAGCACGGCCGGGCCGGCGTCCCGCTCTATCTGGTGTACGGGTCGGACGGCGGACCGCCGGTCATCCTGCCGCAACTGCTGACAGCGGGTCTGGTAGCCGAGGCTCTCGGCAAGGCCGCCGCGCCGCCCATCGAAGGCTGACCGCCGCGAGGTTCAGGTCCCGCTGGTCACCGTCGCCGGGGTTGTGATCACCTCGACGTTGTCGCGCAGCAGCCAGGACATTTCCTTAAGGGCCATCTCGCGCGCGCGGGGATCAGCGGCGGTCTCGACCTCTTTCAACCGAACCGGCAGGTCCTCGGCGATGCCACGCAGGATGCATTTGAGGTCGCCGTCCGTTCCGCGCGCCTTGAGCAGCAGGTGCGCCTGCATGTCGAGCTTCGACAGGGCGTCGACCTCGCTCCGGAACGCATCGAAGCCGTCGAGCGGGCCGTCCTTGCCCTTCCAGGCGTCCACCGCGGCCTTCAGAGCGTCGGCGCGCCTGACGATGTCCATGAACAGCGGCTCGGACGCCAGGGACGAGGGTGGCGCCGTTACAGCGACGGCCGGCGCCGACGAGGCCGCCACCGGGGACGCCGATGCGAGCCAGAGGGTTGCGGCGAGGGCGATGGCGTCACAGGACATGGAGCATCCCCGGTGAATGGGCGTTTGTCCTCTGGTAAGCCCGACATGGTAAACGGCGTCTTGCTGACGGAGCCTGCATGACCGACCTGACCGCCGCCTGGACCGCCCTCGAAGACGCCGCCCGCAAGGATGCGCTGACTCGAATCGTCGATCATTTCGCGGCCGAGCCCGACCGGCTGAAGGCGCTGGTGGTTGAGGCCTGCGGCCTGCGGCTGGACCTCAGCAAGCAGCCGTGGAGCCGTGCCGGTCTCGCGGCGGCGCTGGACCTGGCCCGGGCCTCCGGAGTCGAGGCCGCGCGGGAGCGGCTGTTCGCCGGCGAGGCGGTCAATGTCACCGAGAGGCGCGCCGCCCTGCACATGGCCCTGCGGGCGCCGAACGGTTCGACATTCAGCGCCGCCGGCAGGCCGGTGTCCGGCGAGGTCGAGGCCGTGCGCGGCCGGATGAAGGCCTTCGCCGGGGCCGTGCGCTCGGGCGAGGTCTGCGGCGCGAGCGGTCGGCCGTTCGAGACCATCGTCCATATCGGAATCGGCGGCTCGGACCTCGGTCCCCGGCTGGTCTGGAGGGCGCTGAAACGCCTCGAGCCGGACATCGACGTCCGTTTCGTCGGCAACGTCGATCCGTCCGACCTGGCCCAGGCGATGGCCGGGCTGAATGCCGAGACCACCCTGGTCGTTATTGTCTCCAAGACCTTCACGACCCAGGAGACCATGGCCAACGCCACGGCGGCGCGCGGCTGGCTGCACGCCTTCCTCGGACCGGACGGCGACGCCAACCTGGCCGCCGCCTCGACCAACGTGGAGGCCTGCGCCGCCTTCGGCATTCCGGCCGAGCGGGTGTTCGGTTTCGAGGACTGGGTCGGGGGCCGCTACTCGGTGATGTCGGCCGTGGGCCTGTCCTGCGCCATCGCCCTGGGCTGGGACCGGTTCGAGGCGTTGATGGCCGGTGCGGCAGCGATGGATGACCATTTCCGTGCCGCGCCACTGGAGCGGAACGCCCCGGTGCTGCTGGCCCTGGCCCATGTGTTCAACCGCAACGGCCTTGGCCGGCCCGTGCGGGTCGTCGAGCCCTATGCCGACCGGCTGGGTCTGCTGGCCAGCTATCTGCAGCAGCTGGAGATGGAGTCCAACGGCAAGCGGGTGACGCTGAGCGGCGCGCCCGTGGCGCACGCCACGTCGACAGCCGTGTTCGGCAACGCCGGCACCAACGACCAGCACGCCTTCTTCCAGATGCTGCACCAGGGCGTGGACGTGATCCCGGTCGACTTCGTCGCCGTGGCCCAGGCGGAAGAGGGCCCCAAGGCCCAGCAGGCCATCCTGCTGGCCAACGCCATCGCCCAGGCCGAGGCCCTGATGACCGGCTCGGCCAACGCCGCCGAGCCGCACCGCCATTTCCCCGGTGACCGGCCGTCGAGCTTCATCCTGATGGACCGGCTGACGCCGAAGACGCTGGGCGCCCTGATCGCCCTCTATGAGCACAAGGTTTTCGTCGAGGGGGTGCTGTGGGACATCAACAGCTTCGACCAGTGGGGCGTGGAGCTGGGCAAGACCCTGGCGACGGCGGTGCTGGGCGAGCTGCAGGGCGGCGAGGCCGGAGCGCATGACCCGTCGACCGCGGCGCTGATCGAGCGACTGAGGGGCGCCTGAAACCCTTCTCCCCTCGCGGGAGAAGGAAGACTCTGCCGCTAGCCCTTCCGCAATCTTTCCCTTATACCCCCGCCCCGATGACCCGCGACGCGCACCACCATCATGCCCACCACGCCATCCCTCGCGGGACGGAACGGGTTCGCGCGGCCTGAGGCCAGCGCATCACCCCTCCGGCCCCGCCCGACGCGGATGGGGCTAGACCAGCTCCATCCGGCCCGACCTGACCCGATGCAGAGCTGACCATGACCGACCAGACCTTCCGACCTGAAGCCCGCGCCCCGCGCGGATTCGCCGACAAGCGCGCCGCGACCCTGCGGGCCGAGCGGCGGATCGTGGAGGCCGTCTCGAAGGTCTATGAACTGTGGGGCTTCGAGCCGCTCGACACCGGCGCGTTCGAGTACGCCGACGCGCTTGGCAAGTTCCTGCCTGACAGCGACCGGCCCAACGAGGGCGTGTTCGCCCTGCAGGACGACGACGAACAGTGGATGGCCCTGCGCTACGACCTGACCGCGCCGCTGGCCCGGTTCGCGGCGCAGAACTGGGAGACCCTGCCCAAGCCCTATCGCCGCTACGCCTTCGGGCCGGTCTGGCGCAACGAGAAGCCGGGCCCGGGCCGGTTCCGGGAATTCGTCCAGTGCGACGCCGACACGGTCGGCTCGGCGCGGCCGGAAGCGGACGCGGAGATCATCGCCTTGGCAGTGGCCGGTCTCGAGGCGGCCGGCCTGGCGAAGGGCCAGGCGGTGCTGAAGTTCTCCAACCGCAAGATCCTCGACGGGGTCATGGTCGCCGCCGGGGTCGCCGAGGGGCGTCAGAAGCTCACCGTGCTGCGCGCGCTCGACAAGCTGGACCGTCTGGGTCGCGACGGCGTCCGCGATCTGCTCGGCCAGGGCCGGCTCGATGAGTCGGGCGCCTTCACGCCGGGCGCCGAGCTTTCGACGGCGTCGGCCGGGCT
>CAIOHT010000051.1 GCA_903858185.1 uncultured Caulobacterales bacterium | reverse complement strand
GTCTGTTCGATGATCGCCGAAGAGCCGGACGATTTGGCGCCGTCTTCGCCAAGGGACGTCCCGCCAAGAATGCCACCGGACCCGCTGGTGGTCTCGGACACGCTCGCCGGCGCGAAGTAGTCGGCGATGCCGCGCTTCTGCTCGGGGCTGGTCGTGTTGATCAGCCACATCAACAGGAAGAAGGCCATCATGGCGGTCACAAAGTCGGCGTAGGCGACCTTCCAGGCGCCGCCGTGGTGTCCGCCACCAACGACCTTCTTGACCTTCTTGATCATGATGGGCGCGTCGCTGTTCAGCGCCATGGTGAATCCCCGCTTAATGTCAGGCGAAGGTCGCCTGCGGTCGTTAAGATGGCGTTGCGTCGCGAGTGCGGAATCGGGGTTCGGACATGAAAATCGCCTTCGTTGGTCTTGGGGTCATGGGATTTCCGATGGCCGGCCACCTGGCCAGGGCCGGACACAGGGTCAGTGTCTTCAATCGAAGCCCGGAAAAGGCGGTGCGCTGGGTCGAGACTCACGGCGGATCAGCCGGAGCGACGGTGACCGACGCGGCGTCGGGCTGCGAGATCGTGGCGCTCTGTGTCGGCAATGACGCCGATGTGCGCGGCGTTGTTCCCGAAGCGCTGGCGGCCATGGCGCCTGGCGGGATCATCGTTGATCACACCACGACCTCGGCCGTAGTCGCCCGGGACATGGCGGCGCTCGCGAGGGCGGCCGGTCGCTGGTTCGTCGATGCACCCGTGAGCGGCGGCCAGGCCGGCGCCGAGAATGGCCAGCTGACTGTCATGGCCGGCGGCGACGCCGAGGCCGTGGCGCGCATCGAGCCGGTCATCGGCGCCTATTCGAAGGCCGTGAAGCGGATCGGCGAGGCCGGGTCAGGCCAGCTGGCCAAGATGGTCAACCAGATCTGCATCGCCGGTGTGGTCCAGGGCCTGGCCGAGGCTGTCCATTTCAGCAAGCGGTCCGGCATCGACCCGCAACTGGTGTTCGAGGCGATCAGCAAGGGCGCCGCCCAGTCCTGGCAGATGGACAATCGCTGGGCGACGATGGTTGAAGGGAAGTTCGACTTCGGTTTCGCCGTCGACTGGATGCGCAAGGACCTGGGTCTGGTGCTCGACGAGGCGGCGGCCAATGGCGCGAAGCTGGCGATGACGGCGCTGGTCGACGGCTACTATGCCGAGGTCCAGGCCATGGGCGGTCATCGCTGGGATACGTCGAGCCTGGCCGCGCGACTGGAGACCCCGCAATGACCCGTCTGTTCGCCGCGCTCTTCGGCGGGTTGATTCTGGTCCTGGCCGCTCCGGCGCTCGCTGCGCCGACGGTGAAGGAGGGCGACGTCGTCATCCGCGATTTCCGGTTCCGCTCCGGCGAGGCCCTGCCGGAGCTGCGCCTGCACTACCGCACCCTCGGCGAGCCCCGGCGGGACACCTCGGGCCGGGTGGTCAATGCGGTCATGATCCTGCACGGGACCGGCGGGTCCGGCGCCCAGTTCCTTCGGCCGCAGTTTGCCGATGTGCTGTTCAGGCCCGGCGGCCTGCTGGATCCGGCGAAGTACTACATCATCCTGCCGGACGGCATTGGCCATGGCGCCTCGTCAAAGCCCAGTGACGGGTTGCGCGCGCGGTTTCCGGCCTACGATTACGACGACATGGTCGAGGCCCAGCGGCGGCTGCTGGTCGACGGGCTGAAGGTCGATCGCCTGCGGCTTATTCTCGGAACATCAATGGGTTGCATGCATGCCTTCGTGTGGGGAGAGGCGCATCCGGAGTTCGCCGACGCCCTGATGCCGCTGGCCTGCCTGCCGACACAGATCGCCGGCCGCAACCGGGTCTGGCGACAGATGCTGATGGAGGCCATCCGCTCCGATCCGGCCTGGAAGGGCGGGAACTATGTCGAACAGCCGCTTCAGGGGCTGCGGACGGCCCAGAGCCTGCTGAGCCTCGCCGGCGGGGCGCCGCTGCCGATGCAGCTCGCCCTGCCGACCCGGGAGGCCGCGGACGCCTGGACCGGGAAGACGATCCCGGCGGCCATGGCCGGTCTCGACGCCAATGACCTGCTGTTCCAGGTGAACGCCTCGCGCACCTACGATCCTTCCGCCGGGCTGGAGCGGATCACCGTCCCGGTCATGTGGATCAACTCGGCCGATGACTTCATCAACCCGCCCGAGCTGGGGCTGGCCGAGACCTTCGCGCCCCGGATCAGGCGCGGAACCTATGTGCTGCTGCCGGTGAGCCCGGATGGCAAGGGGCACGGCACACACACCTGGGCGGCATTCTGGCAGGATCGGCTCGCGGCGCTGCTGGCGGCCTCGGGCGGCTAGGCGGCGGAGGTCCACTGCACGACCGCCGTGAGCAGGGCGCGCGGGTCTATCGGCTTGGGGATATGTCCGTCGAAGCCCGCGCCGAGCAGGCGTTCTGTCGCCTGGCCATCGACGTCGGCGGTGAATGCCAGGATGGGGGCCTGTGCGTTCGGACCCTCTCCGGCGCGGATCGTGTGCATCGCCGCTTCGCCGCCCATCCCCGGCATCCGGATGTCCATGAGGATCAGCTCGAACGGTGTGGTCGCTGCGGCCTCGACAGCCTCCTCGCCGTCGACGGCGTAGGTGATGTCCAGGTCGAGCGCCGCGAGCAGGAGCTTCACGAGTTCGCGGTTTGCCTCGTTATCGTCCACCACGAGGATTCGGGCCCGATCCGACAGGTTTCCGGCCGGTCGCGCCGCCGGCAGGGGCGCTGTCGCTTCCGGCGTGTCCGCGGCCGGGGCCGGCAGGCGGAACCAGAACAGACTGCCCTGGCCTTCGGTGCTTTTGACGCCAATCTCACCGCCCATGGCGTCGACCAGGCCGCTACAGATGGCCAGACCGAGACCCGTGCCGCCCTCGAGCCGGTTCGACGCCCGATCAACCTGGGAGAACCGACGGAACAGCCTCGCCTGGCCGTCCGGGGAGATTCCGGGACCGCTGTCCTCGACGCTGATCCGGAGGCCGGCCTCCCCGGACCAGTCGGCGGCGACCGTCACGGCGCCGACGGAGGTGAACTTGACCGCATTGCCGATCAGATTGAGCAGGATCTGACGCAGCCGGTCAGGATCGGTCACGATCCAGTCGGGCAGGGTGTCGCTGACCTCGAGTGCCACGGTCAGGCCCTTCTCGGCCGCCTGGGCGTCGAACAGGCCGGCGACATCGACAATGAGCGCCCGTGGGTCGACGGGGCGGGGATCAATCCGGGCCTGGCCCGCCTCGATCTTGGAGAAGTCGAGGACATCATTGACGATCGCCAGCAACGATTGGGTCGCCGTAACGATCCTGTTGGCAAAGCCGCTCGAGACGGCTGACAACTCGGGCTGCTCGTTGAGCAACCTGGAAAAGCCGACGATGCTGGTCAGCGGCGTGCGAATTTCGTGGCTCATATTGGCCAGGAATTCCGATTTCACCCGGTCGGCCCGCTCCGCCCGGTCTGCGGCGGCTCTCAATCGCTTCTGCAACCGGCGCTGGGCCAGCAACGACGCGATCGCCGCTATCAGGGCCAGCGCCACAAAGCCCACAAGCGCGGTAATCTGCAGCGTCTGGCGGCGTTGCGCCTTCAACAGGGCCTGGGTGTCGTTGATCTCGCCCTCAAGGCTCGACCGCATGTTGTGCAGCCCATCGACGGCAGCCGCATTGGTGTCGCGCAGTTGCTCTTCATGAAAGCGAAGGAGGACTTCATAGGCCTGGGCGAGACGGCCCTCGCTGCGAAGAACCTCGGCCTCGCCCTGAAGAATGTCGTGCAGAAGCAGCGGGTCGCCGCGACGATCCGCCAGGGCGCGCAGTCCCTCGTAGCGCCTTCGGGCCTCGCCGGAGCGGCCCATACGCGCCAGGGCGGTAACCTCGATGAGCATGACCTTCGGCCTGTGGTCAGGCGCGATCCCCGGATTGGCGAGGGCGTCCTGGGCGCATGTCAGGGCCTCATCGAATGCCCGGGCGCGGCTCAACACGGTGGCGCAAAGCTCGTTTGCCCAGCCGATCTCGATCTCGTTTTCGGTGGCGGCGGACAGGCGCTGGAACTGCCGCATCAGCTGAGTTGCCAGTGCATCGCGGCCAACGCTCGAGGTCAGGATCGCCATGTTGTACAGTGCTGTGCGGCCATCGAGCGGCTGCATCGTTCCGGGCGAAACCGTGATCTGCAGATCGACGTTGTCGAGGAAGGCCGGCAGGTCGCCAAGTTCACGCGAGGCGTAGGCACCTGCATCGGCGAGGCCCATTTTCAGCGCTGCCTCCCCCGACGACTGATCAGCATCAAGCAGGGCTGACCGGATGACCTGCAACGCCTGGACCGGAAGACCGGCATCGGTCAGGGCGTAGGCGAGCAACCGTCCCCCGGTGGCCCTCAGGAACGGATCCGGCTCACCCGCCAGAAGACGGGTCAGTTCCGCCGCGGCATCGCCGAAGTCCCCCTCGATCCCCCGCTCGTAGGCTTTCAGGTGAAGAAGCGCGCGCGCGTGTCTGGTATCGCGGCGAAGACGAATCTCTTCGGCGTACAGCTTCATCCAGCGCTGAGCGCGAGGCATATCGGAAGCGGTCAACGCCTCCACGGATATGCGCCGCAGCATCTCTATCCGGATATCGCCGGTGGACTGTGCCGCACGCGCCTCCCAGGCGGCGATCTCGGCCGGTGTCGCCATGAGGCCGTTGGCCTCGAGGGTCGCGGCGAGATCGACGGCGCGCTTGTCCTGCGCAGCCTGGCTCGAAACAGGTATCGGGGTGGCTTCGACCGGAAGCGCCTGACCCAAGGCCAGCGCGACGCACAGGACGAGAAGGTGACGCAGCCTCATGGGCCCCCTAGAGTTCAGAGTACGCCACAGGTTCACGTCAGCGGCCGAATTTAGCGTTAACGACGACGATGCGACCGGTTACCGGCTCAACATCTCGGCCGCCCTGGGCGCGAAGTAGGAGATTACCCCCGCGCAGCCCGCGCGCTTGAACGCGCCGAGGCTCTCGAGAATGGCGCGTTCCTCATCGATCCAGCCGTTCTGCGCGGCGGCCATGATCATCGCGTACTCGCCGCTGACCTGGAAGGCGAAGGTCGGCACTGAGAAGGTGTCCACAACACGCTGGATTATATCGAGATAAGGCATCCCCGGCTTTACCATGACCATGTCCGCGCCCTCGGCGATGTCGAGCGCGACCTCGCGCAGGGCCTCGTCGCTGTTGGCAGGGTCCTGCTGGTAGGTCTTCTTGTCGGCGGGGTTTTCGATATCGCCGGAGCCCAGCTTCCCCGAGCCGATCGCGTCACGGTACGGGCCGTAAAAGGCGGAGGCGTATTTTGCGGCGTAGGACATGATCATAGTGTCCTGAAAACCTTCAGCTTCCAGCACGGCTCGGATGGCGCCGACCCGGCCGTCCATCATGTCGGATGGAGCCAGGATGTCGCAGCCCGCCCGGGCCTGCACGAGCGCCTGCTCCAGCAGCCGGTCGATGGTGGCGTCATTGACCACCTTGCCCGCTTGCAGGACGCCGTCATGGCCATGCGTCGTGAACGGATCGAGCGCCACGTCGCACATGATCCCGACCTCTGGCGCGGCGTCCTTCATGGCCCTGACCGCACGGCTGATGACGCCGTCCGGGTCAGCGGCCAACGAGCCGGCCGAGTCCTTCCGGGCGCCGTCGATGTGCGGAAAGATGGCGATGGCCGGAATTCCGAGTTCTCTAGCCCGAACAGCGGCTTTTGCCGCTTCCTTCACGGATAGCCGTTCGACGCCAGGCATGGAGGCGACCGGGATCCTGCCTTCACCCTCGTGCACCACCATCGACCAGATCAGGTCGGCCGGCGTCATCACGCTTTCGCGGACCAGTCGTCGGCTCCAGTCGGCCTGACGCAGGCGGCGAAGACGCAGGGCGGGATAGGCGGCGAGGGGCGGCAGGCTCATGGGCGGGCGGTCTGGCCCATGTGCTTCGATGTGGCAAGCCGGATGAAGCCGATGGTCGGCGCGATCAGCATCCACAGCGCACCCAGAAGCCCTGCGCCGGCGGAGACCACTGTCGATATGACCACGAGCGGCGAGATGCGCAGGTTGCTGAGGTCGATCTGGCGGCCGAACAGCTCGATCTGCCTGACCATGTCGGTCGGCGGGGCGTTATGGAGCAGGTTTCCGACGGCGCCGAAGGCTGCGACCAGCCCCGCGACGAGGGTCAGCAGGATGCACCCGACTCCGATCCAGAAGATGCGGATCTGGAACCGGAAATGGCGCGACAGCTCTTCGTTGGCTGCATTGCAGAGGGCGTAAGCGATCCCGGCTGCGACAAGGGCGGTTATGCCCGCAAAGAAGATCGACACCCCCAGCAGACCATAGCCCAGAAGGGCAAGGTTGCGTTCGGCCTCGGTGCGGATGGCTCCGGCGGGCTTGGTCAAGGGCGGCCTCCTGCGCGGTCTCGCGCGTTGACAGGTTGCGCCGTGCGCGTCAGGTCATCAACCCGCTACAACCGGGGCGCAACATGCTCCGACGGAGACTGAACGCGCATGGATTTCTCCCTGTCTGACGACCAACGCGCGATCCAGGAGATGGCCCAGGCCTTTGCGCGGGACGAACTCGCCCCGCATTCGGCGAAGTGGGACGAGGAGGGCCACTTCGCGGTCGACGTGATGCGCTCGGCCGCCGCCCTCGGCTTTGCCGGCATCTATGTGCAGGACGACGTGGGCGGATCGGGCCTCTCGCGCCTCGACGCCTCGGTCATCTTCGAGGCCCTGAGTTACGGCGACGTGTCGACGGCGGCCTATCTGACCATCCACAACATGGCGTCCTGGATGATCGACCGGTTCGGCTCGGACGAGCTGCGCCACCGCTGGCTGCCGCGACTGACGACCATGGAGCTGATTGCCAGCTACTGCCTGACCGAGCCGGGCTCTGGGTCCGACGCTGCAGCGATGCGCACTACGGCGTCGAAGGACGGTGACCACTATGTGCTGAACGGGGCCAAGGCCTTCATCAGCGGCGGCGGGGTGTCGGACATCTACGTTGTCATGGCTCGCACCGGCGAGCCGGGCGCCAGGGGCGTCTCGGCCTTCGTGGTCGAGAAGGGCGCGCCCGGACTCAGCTTCGGCGCCAACGAGCGCAAGATGGGCTGGAAGTCGCAGCCGACCGCCCAGGTCAATTTCGACGGTGTGCGGGTGCATGAGTCCAACCGCATCGGCGGGGAGGGGGAGGGCTTCCGCTTCGCCATGATGGGCCTCGACGGCGGCCGGCTGAACATCGCCAGCTGCTCGCTGGGCGGCGCTGCCTTCGCGCTCGACACGGCCAAGGCCTACATGGAAACCCGCAACCAGTTCGGCAAGCCGCTGAAGGACTTCCAGGCCCTGCAGTTCAAGATCGCCGACATGGCCACCGAGCTTGAGGCCGCGCGGCTGATGGTCCGCAACGCCGCCGACGCCCTGGACCGCCGCGACCCCAACGCGACGAAACTCTGCGCCATGGCCAAGCGCTTCGCCACCGACGCCGGCTTCGAGGTCGCCAACCAGGCGCTGCAGCTGCACGGCGGCTACGGTTATCTGCAGGACTATCCGCTGGAGCGCGTGGTCCGCGACCTGCGCGTCCACCAGATTCTCGAAGGCACCAACGAGATCATGCGGGTGATCATCAGCCGGGAGATGTTCCGGCAGTGAGTATGAGTTGTTCGAGCCCCGGATCCAGTCGGGGGTCGCAAGGCTCGCTCCACACCATGACGTGGAGGGGTGGCTTCGCCACTATTCGTCATCCTGAGGAGCCCCGCCTGGGCGTCTCGAAGGACCCAGGAAAGCTCCATGACTGACGCCCCCGAAGTCCTCTGCCGCGTCGAATCCGGCGTCGGGCGGATCACGCTGAATCGGCCGAAAGCACTGCACGCCCTGACTCTGGTGATGTGCGAGGACATGATCGATGCGCTGTCGATCTGGCGCTACGACGAGGCGGTCCAGTGCATCCTCATCGACCACAGCGGCGAGCGCGGCTTCTGCGCCGGCGGCGACATCCGCATGCTGGCCGAGAGCGGGGCGGGGGACGCGGTGGCCGCGCGCAAATTCTTCCACACCGAGTACCGTCTGAACCACCTTCTGTTCACCTACCCCAAGCCGGTCATCGCGGTGATGGACGGGGTGACCATGGGCGGCGGCGTCGGGCTGTCGCTGCCCGCCGATGTGCGCATCGCCACCGAACGGACCACCTTCGCCATGCCGGAAACCGGCATCGGCCTGTTCCCGGACGTCGGCGGCGGCTGGTTCCTGGCGCGGCTGCCGGGGAAGGCGGGCCTGTGGCTGGCCCTGACCGGCGCGCGGATCAAGGCCGCCGACTGCTGTGCGCTCGGCATCGCGACCCACTACGTGCCGTCGGACAAGGTCGACGCCTTCAAGACGGCCCTGCAGGCCCGTCCGGGCAGCGTGCCGGCGGCGCTGGCCGGTTTCGTCGAAGACGCCGGCCCTCCGCCCATCGCCGCGCATCAGGCCGACATCGACCGGCTGTTCGGCGAAGGCGATGTCGAGGCGATCCTCGCCAGTCTGGCGGTTGAACCCGGCGAATGGGCCCAGGCCCAGCTGGCGACGCTGAAGACCAAGTCTCCGCAGACCCTGAAGGTCGCCTTCCGTCAGCTGAAGACCGGCGCGGCGCTGGACGACTTCGCGGCCAACATGGCCATGGAATACCGGATCGGCTCGCGCGTCGTGCGGATGCATGACTTCCTCGAAGGCGTCCGCGCGGTGATCATCGACAAGGACAATGCCCCGGCCTGGAATCCCGCGACCGTCGAGGCGGTCTCCGAGGCCCTGCTTGATGACATCTTCGCGCCACTATCGGCCGCTGAAGACTGGACGCCGCTGACTTGAGACCGGAACCGGCGTAGGACAGCAGCCGGGTCGGGGAAACGCTATGCCGGGAAGACGCACGCCATGAAGACCCATGCCCGCTGGATGGCCCTCGCGGCCGTGCTGGCCCTCGCCGCCTGTGAGACCGTTCCCCCGCCGCCTCCGCCGCCGCCGGCGGATGCGCCGGTGACGCTGCCGGCGTTCCTGAGCGCCGCCCTGGCGGACCCGGCTCGCCCGGAAGCCGACCGGGCCCGGGACGCAGGCCGACGCCCCGGCGAGCTGCTGGTCTTCGCCGGACTGAAGCCGGGCATGAAGGTCGTCGATCTGATTCCGGGGACCGGCTATTTCACCCGGATCTTCTCGAAGGCGGTAGGCCCCAGCGGTCGTGTCTACGCCTATGTGCCGGATGAACTGACCGCCATCGCCAAGGGACGCCCACCCTCGGTCGCGGCCTTTGTCGGCAAGCCGCCCTATGGCAACAGCCGGATGATCCTTCGGACCTTGCCGCTGTTCTCGGCGCCCGAGAAGGTCGACATGGTCTTCACGGCCCAGAACTACCACGACATGCATCTGGACTTCATGGGTCCGGCGGACCTGTCGGTGGTCAACCGCAAGGTCTTCGCGGCGCTCAAGCCGGGCGGGGTCTATATCGTGATCGACCATTCGGCGAAGGCGGGATCGGGACTGCGCGACACGGGGACCCTCCACCGCATTGATGCGGCGCTCGTTCGCCGGGAGATCGAGGCTGCCGGCTTCATTTACGAGGGTGAAAGCCGCATCCTGCGCAATCCGCGCGACGCCATGACGATCAACGTGTTCGAGCCCTCGATCCGCGGCAGGACCGACCAGTTCGTCTATCGATTCCGCAAACCCAGGAGCGCCCGCTGATGTCCTTCCGGTTCACCGCCCCTCTGGCCGGGCTCATCGCCATCGTCCTGTCCGCCACGGCCATGGCGGCTGACGTCCCTGCCAACATCGCGGCGGCCATCGCCAATCCGGCCCGGCCTGAAGCCCAGCGGGAGCGCGACGCCGCCCGGCATCCGGGCGAACTGCTCGCCTTCGCCGGGGTAAAGCCGGGCGACAAGGTCGCCGACTTCATGATGGGCGGCGGCTACTTCACGCGCATCTTCTCGGGCGCTGTCGGGCCGACGGGAAAGGTCTACGCATTCCAGGCCGCCGAGTTCATCAGCTTCATGGCCGACTATGCCAAATGGCAGGATGAGACCGTCGGCTTCGCGCCGAACATCGTTCCGGTCCGGACCTCGCTGGCCGGCTTCAGCTTCGCCGAGCCGCTGGACCTGATCTTCACCGCCCAGAACTATCATGACCTCCACCTGGGCAGCGCGACGCCGGAACAGATCACCGCGATCAACGGCCAGCTGTTTGGCGCCCTCAAGCCGGGCGGGGTGCTCCTGGTCATCGACCACTATGCGGCCGACGGGTCCGGGGACCGCGACTCGAACAAGCTGCACCGCATCGACATCGCCATGGTCAAGGCGGAGCTGACCGCCGCCGGGTTCGTGCTGGAGGCCGAGAGCGACATCCTGCGCAATCCCGCTGACCCGCGGACCGCCAACGTCTTTGACCCCGCGCTGCGTGGAAAGACCGACCAGTTCGTCCTGAAGTTCCGCAAACCGGCCTGATCATGACCCGTATCGCCTTCATCGGCCTTGGCAACATGGGCGCCGGCATGGCGGCCAACCAGGCGAAAGCCGGCCGTGAGGTCATGGCCTTCGATCTCTCGCAGGCCGCCGTCGACAAGGCTGTCGCCGCAGGCTGCCGTCCGGCTGCCAGCATCGCCGAAGCGGTGGAAGGCGCCGACGCGGTGATCACCATGTTGCCTGCGGGGCCGCATGTCCGCAGCGTCTATGGCGAACAGGTGCTGGCGCACGCGCCGAAGACCGCGCTGCTGATCGACTGTTCAACCATCGACATCGACAGCGCCCGCGCCGTCGGGTCGCAGGCCCACAAGCAGGGATTTCGCTTCGCGGACGCTCCGGTCAGCGGCGGGATCATGGCTGCTGACGCCGGCACGCTCGCCTTCATGGTCGGTTGCGACACGGCGGATTATGCGGCGTTCGAGGCGATCCTGCAGCCGATGGCCCGCGTGGTGTTCCATGCCGGGGCGGCCGGCTCGGGGCAGGCAGCGAAAATCTGCAACAACATGCTGCTGGGCATCTCGATGATCGGCGTCTGCGAGGCTTTTGCCCTGGCCGAGAAACTGGGGCTCGATCCGGAGCGCTTCTACGAGATCGGCTCCAAATCGTCTGGCCAGTGCTGGTCCCTGACCACCTATTGCCCGTGGCCCGGGCCGGTCGAGACCGCGCCGTCGAATCGCAACTACGAGGGCGGATTCCTCAGCGCCCTGATGCTGAAGGACCTGAAGCTGGCCCAGGAGGCGGCGGCGCGGGCCGGCGCCTCGACTCCTATGGGGGCCCAGGCGGAGGCGCTCTACGCCCTGTTCGACGGGCTGGGCCATGGCCAGAAGGACTTTTCCGCCATGCTGCAGCTGTTTCGCGGCAAGCTGGACACGCTTCAGACCTGACACGCGGCCTTTGCGCTGGATCAATTCGCCGCAGGCGCTGGCGGCCCATGCTGGCCGGCATTACCTGAGAGCTGTTCGCGCAAGACCGGCGGCGTTTCTCGTAATAGGTTGCCAGATGAAACGGCCGTAAGTGGACACGGACGTAGGGCGGTGCGAATAAGTCGCCAAACAGGAACAAGGGGCCGGTCGGGCGGGGCAATCCGCCATTGGGGACCGGGGCGTCGTCGATGGACTACAAGGCCGCTTTCGAAACCGCCGTCGAACAGGTTCGTGGCGAGGGACGCTACCGGGTCTTCGCGGACCTCAAGCGCCATCGCGGCGACTTCCCGCGCGCCACCTGGACGCGCGACGACGGTTCCGAATCCGAAGTCATCGTCTGGTGTTCCAACGACTATCTCGGCCAGGGCCAGAACCCGGTCGTCGCCGACGCCATGCACGCGGCTATCGACGCCAACGGCACCGGGTCGGGCGGCACGCGGAACATCTCGGGCACCACTCATTTCCACGTCGAGCTCGAGCGCGAGCTGGCCGATCTGCACGGCAAGGAATCGGCGCTGCTGTTCACTTCCGGCTACGTCTCGAACGAGGCGACGCTGGCGACGCTGTACAAGATCCTGCCGGGCCTGATCATCTTCTCCGACGAACTGAACCACGCCTCGATGATCAGCGGCATCCGCAACGGCGGCGGCGCGCGCAAGATTTTCCGCCACAACGATCTTGGCCATCTTGAGCAACTGCTCGCCGAAGCCGATCCGCACGCGCCCAAGCTGATCGCGTTCGAGAGCGTCTATTCGATGGACGGCGACATCTCCGACATCCGCGGCACGGTCGCGCTGGCGAAAAAGTACGGCGCCATGACCTACATCGACGAGGTCCACGCGGTCGGCCTTTACGGTCAGCGCGGCGGCGGGGTTTCGGAGCGCGACGAAATTGCCTCCGAGATCGACATAATCGAGGCGACGCTCGGCAAGGCCATCGGCGTCATGGGCGGCTATATCGCCGCCGACGCGGTGATCTGCGACGCGATCCGGTCATACGCTTCGGGTTTCATCTTCACGACGTCGCTGCCGCCCGCACTGACCGCCGGCGCGCTCGCGTCGGTCCGCTGGCTGAAGGAACACAACGAAGTTCGTGAGCAGCACCAGGAGCGCGCTGCGACCCTGAAGGCGATGATGAAGGCTGCGGGGCTTCCCGTGATGGACAGCTCGGTCAGCCACATCGTGCCGGTGATGGTCGGGGACGCCGTTCACTGCAAGATGGTCTCGGACATGCTGCTCGAGGATCATGGCATCTACGTCCAGCCGATCAACTTCCCGACCGTGCCGCGTGGCACCGAGCGGCTGCGCTTCACGCCCACGCCGTTCCACACCGACGCGATGATGCGCGATCTGGTGCGGGCGCTTGAAAATCTCTGGGCGCACTGCAATATCGCCCGGGTCGGCGGTTACGCCGCCTAGAAGGACCTACGACCGCCGCCGCACCCCCGTTCCAAGACCGATCTTTTTCGCGAAGTCAGACCGCCGCTCGGCATAGGCTGGCGCGACCATCGGGTAATCGGGCGGCAGGCCCCATTTGCGGCGATAGTCTTCCGGGCTCAGGTCGAAGCGCGAGCGCAGGTATCGCTTCAACATCTTCAGCTGCGCGCCATCCTCAAGACAGACGAGGTAGTCCCGCTGGATCGAGCGCGAGACCGGCACGGCAGGCTTCTGACGTTCACGCACCACAGGCGCGGCCGCGCCGGACAGCCTGCTCAGCGCGCTGTAGACCGTCCGGACCAGGTCGGGCAGGGCGGCGACGCCGACGGGATTGTGACCGACAAAGGCCGCCACGATTGCTGTGGAGCAGGCGAGGAGGTCGGCGTCCGACCTGTCCGGCTCCAGGGTCTCGTCGGCCATTGCGCGGTCTCCTCACTCAGCGACGCTTTACCAGCCCTCTGCAGCCGCGCGTGGCCGGAGGGTTTCTCAAGCAACGCGCCCGGCCTGGCCGGGTTCCGATTGATCATGGCGACATGATCGCTAAAGAGGGCGCGCCAGCCAGCGCGTCGCAGTCAGGGGTACGATCATGAACGCTTCCACACCTATCCGCCCTGCCTTCTTCGGCGCGGACCTCAAGACCGCTGACCCCGCCATTGCCGAGGCCATCGCCCATGAGCTGGCGCGTCAGCAGAACCAGATCGAGCTGATCGCCTCGGAGAACATCGTCTC
Source organism: uncultured Caulobacterales bacterium (assembly GCA_903858185.1). Taxonomy (GTDB): domain Bacteria; phylum Pseudomonadota; class Alphaproteobacteria; order Caulobacterales; family Caulobacteraceae; genus Caulobacter; species Caulobacter lacus. The sequence continues at coordinate 37,569 of CAIOHT010000051.1, read as the reverse complement.
CCGCGCGGTGCTGGAGGCCCAGGGCTCGATTCTGACCAACAAGTACGCCGAGGGTTACCCGGGCAAGCGCTACTACGGCGGCTGTGAGTACATCGACGTACTCGAGACCCTCGCCATCGAACGGGCAAAGGAACTGTTCGGCGCCGGCTTTGCCAACGTCCAGCCTCACTCGGGCGCGCAGGCCAACCAGGCGGTGTTCCTGGCGCTGCTGACGCCGGGCGACACCTTCATGGGTATGGATCTGGCCGCCGGCGGTCACCTGACCCATGGCAGCCCGGCGAACCAGTCGGGCAAGTGGTTCAAGCCGGTCGCCTACAGCGTCCGGCCCCAGGACCAGTACATCGACTATGACAATGTCGCCGAGGTCGCCGAGCGCGAGCGGCCCAAGCTGATCATCGCCGGCGGTTCGGCCTACAGCCGGGCCATCGACTTCAAGCGCTTCCGCGAAATCGCCGACAGCATCGGCGCCCTGCTGATGGTCGACATGGCCCACTACGCCGGCCTCGTCGCCGGCGGGGCCTATCCAAACCCGGTTCCGCACGCCCATGTGGTCACCACCACGACCCACAAGACCCTGCGTGGGCCGCGCGGTGGCCTGATCCTGACCAACGACGAGGCCATCGCCAAGAAGATCAACTCGGCGGTGTTCCCCGGCCTGCAGGGTGGACCGCTGGAGCATGTGATAGCCGCCAAGGCCGTCGCCTTCGGAGAAGCGCTGCAGCCGGACTTCAAGGCCTATGCGGCCCAGGTGGTCGCCAATGCCAGGGCCCTGGCCGAGACCCTGATGGCGTCCGGGGTCAACATCGTCTCGGGCGGCACCGACAGCCACGTCATGCTGGTCGACCTTCGGCCCAAGGGCGTCACCGGCAAGGACACCGAGGCCGCTCTCGAACGGGCCAACATGACCTGCAACAAGAACGGCATCCCATTCGACACTGCCTCCTTCACGGTGACCTCCGGCGTGCGGCTCGGCACGCCCGCCGGTACGACCCGCGGCTTCGGCGAGGCGGAGTTCCGCCAGATCGGCAAGTGGATCGGCGAGGTCGTCGACGGTCTCGCGGCCAATGGCGCCGATGGCAATGCGGCCGTCGAGGCGAAGGTTCGCGACCAGGTGCTGGCGTTGACGGCGCGCTTCCCTATCTACAACTAATAGGGACGGCCGCCGGGAGGGGCCCAACATGCGCTGCCCGTTCTGTGGTCACATGGAAAGCCAGGTGAAGGACAGCCGCCCGTCGGAAGACGGCGCGGCCATCCGTCGCCGTCGACTCTGCCCCGAATGCGGTGGTCGCTTCACCACCTTCGAGCGGGTGCAACTGCGTGAACTGACCATCGTCAAGCGTTCGGGCCGGCGCACGCCGTTCGACCGGGAGAAGCTGGCCCGGTCCGTGGCCCTGCCGCTGCGCAAACGACAGATCGACTCCGACCGCGTCGACCGGCTGATCAACGGAATCGTCCGCCAGTTGGAAAGCATGGGCGAGACCGAGTTGCCGTCCTCGGTGGTCGGAGAGATGGTGATGAAGTCACTCAAGGCGCTCGATGACGTGGCCTACGTCCGCTACGCCTCGGTCTACCGCGACTTCCGCCACACGGACGACTTCGCCCAGTTCCTCAATGCCGAGGGTCTGTCTGAAGATCTGGAGGACTGACGCTGGGCGTCACGCTCAAGCTGGCCACCTCGCTCGACGGTCGCATCGCCACCGCCTCGGGGGAAAGCCGCTGGATCACCGGCCCGAAGGCCCGTGAGGAGGTTCATCGACTTCGCGCCACGCACCAGGCCATCCTGGTCGGGATCGAGACGGCCATTGCCGACGATCCCGAGCTGACCGTACGGCTGCCCGGGTTTGTCGGGATTCAGCCGGTTAGGGTCGTGCTCGACAGCCGCCAGAGGCTGCCGCTGACATCGAAGCTCGTGCGTGAGGCCGGGCGCCTCCCGACGGTGGTGGTCACGATCGAGAATCCAAACAACCGTTTGACTGACGCTGGGGTCACTGTGTTGCAGGTGGCCCAGAATGAAGGTCGCCCCGATCCGAAGGCGGTTCTGGACGCGCTGCAGGGCGATTTCGACCGCCGACTCGCAGGGCGATTCGGCGACCCCGCCGCCGGGAGCGTGGTGATGAACCTGATGATCGAAGGCGGCGGGCAGGTGGCTGCGAGCTTTCTGTCGGCCGGGCTGGTCGATCTGATCGAGTGGTTCCGGGCCCCGATGATCCTGGGTGACGAAGGTCGCCCCGGGATCGGGACCTTCGTGTTGAAAGATCTGGCCGCCGCTCCACGTTTCAGGCGGCTGGCGGTCGAGACGGTCGGCGACGATCTGTGGGAGCGATACGGGAAGGCCTGATGTTCACCGGAATAGTCACCGACGTCGGCCGCGTGCGCAGCGTGCGCGAGACCAACCGCGACCGCCGCTTCGAAATCGAGACTGCCTACGACCTGGCGACGATCGATCTCGGCGCATCGATCTCGCATTCCGGCTGCTGCCTGACGGTCGTCGAGAAGGGTGAGGGCTGGTTCGCGGTCGAGGTTTCGGCCGAGACCCTGTCGCTGACGACCCTGGATCAGTGGATCGAGGGCGGGCCGGTCAATCTCGAGCGCGCCGCGCGGCTGGGCGACGAGATGGGCGGGCACATTGTCTCGGGCCACGTCGATGGCCTGGGCGAGGTGATCTCCATCACGCCGGAGGGCGGTTCGCACCGACTGCGCATCCGTGCGCCGAAGCCGCTACATCGGCTGATCGCCCCGAAGGGCTCGATCACCGTTGAAGGCGTCAGCCTGACCGTCAATGAAGTCGAGGACGATGTCTTCGGCCTGAACATCATTCCCCATACCTGGGATGTGACCACGCTGGGCCGGCTGACGGCCGGTTCGCGGGTCAATCTCGAGATCGACATGCTGGCGCGCTACCTCGCCCGGTGGCAGGAGACCGCGTGATGAGCAACGACAGCCCCATTTCCCCTATCGAGGAGATCATCGAGGACGCCCGTAACGGGCGGCCTTACATCCTCGTGGATGCGGAAGACCGCGAGAACGAGGGCGATGTGATCATCCCCGCGCAGTTCGCCACGCCCGACCAGATCAACTTCATGGCCCGCCACGCGCGCGGCCTGATCTGTCTGTCGATCACCGCCGAGCGGGCGCGCCAGTTGCGCCTGCCGCCGATGACCGCCGACAACCGCGAGAGCATGACTACCGCCTTCACGGTCTCGATAGAGGCGAAGGAGGGGGTCACTACCGGCATTTCGGCCCACGACCGCTCGCATACAGTCGCCGTCGCCATCGACCCGACCAAGGGGCCGGACGACATCGTCTCGCCGGGCCATGTGTTCCCGCTGGTCGCACGCGATGGCGGGGTGCTGGTCCGCGCAGGACATACCGAGGCGGCGATCGACATTTCCCGTCTGGCGGGCCTGAACCCTGCCGGGGTGATCTGCGAGATCATGAAGGACGACGGGACCATGGCCCGGCTGCCGGACCTGGTCGCCTTCGCCCAGTTGCATGGCCTGAAGATCGGCACCATCGCCGACCTGATCGCCTATCGCCGCCGCACCGAGCGTCAGGTCGAACGGGCGCTCGAGACGCCGTTCACGAGCATCCATGGCGGCGATTTCCGGATGATCGTCTATCGCAACACCATCGACCGCTGCGAGCATGTGGCGCTGGTGAAGGGGCGGATCGAGGCCGACAAGCCGACCCTGGTTCGCATGCACCAGGTCGATCTGGCCGCCGATATGCTGGGTTTCGTCGGGGCGCGACATGACTATGTGCCGGCCGCGATGCGCGCCATCGGGGCTCATGACGGCCCCGGGGTGGCGGTGTTCATCCGCGATCCGAACCCGGCCTGGCTTTCCGAACGCTACGGCGGGGAGTATGCGGCAGGGAGCCAGTACCGGAACAACGCCATCCGCGACTACGGAGTGGGGGCGCAGATCCTGCTGGACCTGGGGGTGCGGGAAATGGTCCTGCTGACCTCCAGTCCATTCAAACCCGCCGCCCTCGAAGGCTACGGGCTCAGGATCGTCGGGCGCCAGCCCATCGCGACGCCCAAGGAGTAACGCATGTCCGCTGCCAAGGTCCGCATTCTGATTGTGGAAGGCCGGTTCTATTCCGAGCTGTCCGACGAGCTCCTGCGGGGCGCGGCCGACGCCATCACGGCGGTCGGGGCGGAGTATGAGGTGATCACCGTGCCGGGCGCGCTCGAGATCCCGGCGGTCATCGCCATCGCCGAGAAGGCCGGCGGCTATGACGGCTATGTCGCGCTCGGCTGCGTGATCCGCGGCGAGACCTATCATTTCGAGATCGTCTCAAACGAGTCCTCGCGCGGACTGATGGAGCTGGCCACGCGCAAGCGGCTGGCGATCGGCAACGGCATCCTGACGGTCGAGGACGAGGAGCAGGCCTGGGCGCGCGCCCGGGTGTCCGAGGGGGACAAGGGCGGCGGCGCGGCGCGCGCCTGCCTGGAAGTCCTGAGCATCCGCAGTCGCCTGCTCGGGGCCGACAAGTGACCGCCGAGAACAAGCCCGCCTCGCTGCGCGACGCCTACGAGAAGCTCGTGGCGGCCACCGACAACAAGGCCCCGCCCCTGAGCACCAAGGCGCGTCGCGCCCGCACCGTGGCCCGGCTGGCCGCCGTGCAGGCCCTCTATCAGATGGAACTGGCCGGGACCGGCGTCGACGCCGTGGTCCGCGAGTTCACCGATCACCGCTTCGATGGCGACCTCGAGGGCGAGACGCTCGCCGAGGCTGACGAGGTGTTTTTCTCCGAACTGGTCCATGGCGTGGTCGGCGGGCAGGCCGCCATCGACAGCGCCATCTCGCACCGGCTGGCGGCCAACTGGCGGCTGGAGCGGGTCGACGCCACATTGCGGGCGATCCTGCGCGCCGGCGGCTGGGAGCTGATGAATCGTCCGGACGTGCCGGTCGAGGTGGCCATCGACGAGTACGTCGAGATCACCAAGTCGTTCTTCGAGGGACCGGAACCGGGTTTCGTCAACGGCGCGCTCGACGGCATCGCCCGCGATGCCCGGGGGTGAGTTCGACTGGATCGCGCAGTTCCTGAGGCCCCTGACCGGGGGCGCGCCGGAAGCGCTCGATCTGCTTGACGACGCGGCGGTGATTCCGTCGCGACCAGGCTTCGACCTGGTGGTCACCAAGGATGCGCTGGTCGCCGGCGTCCATTTCCTGCCTGGTGATCCGCTCGACCTCGTGGCGCGCAAGCTGCTGCGGGTGAACCTGTCGGATCTCGCCGCCAAGGGCGCAGAACCCTACGGCTACTTTCTCAGCACGGCCTGGCCCTCTGGGGCGACCTGGGGCGACCGCAAGCTGTTCGCGGATGGCCTGGCCGTCGACGGCGCATCCTACGGCCTGACACTGCTCGGCGGAGACACGGTGTCAACGCCGGGTCCGCTGACCCTGACTGCGACGATGCTGGGCTGGGTCCCGCAGGGCAGGGCGGTGCTCCGCCGCGGCGCCCGTCCGGGCGATCTGCTGGCTGTCAGCGGCCCCATCGGCGACGGATGGCTCGGACTGAAGGCGGCGCGCGGCGAGATCGAGTCCGCCAGCCTCGCAAACTGCTACCGTCTGCCGCGCCCGCGCACCGACCTGGCAGACCTGATGAGGCGCAGCGCACGGGCGGCGGCTGACATCTCGGACGGGCTGCTGGCGGACGCCGGTCATCTGGCGACGGCCAGCGGCTGCGCTGTGACCATCGATCTGGACCGCATGCCGCTCTCTGCAGAGGCGATGGCCTGGCTGGGCGGGCAGCCGTCGTCGACCGACGCGCGGCTCGCGCTGGCCACGGGCGGCGACGACTACGAGCTTGTCTGTGCGCTCGGGGCCGATCAGCCGGTCCCGGAAGCGCTGACCGTGGTCGGAGCCTTCGCCCAGGGGGCAGGCGTCACGGCATTATCCGGCGGCGCGCCGCTCGCGCTCGATCGCCTTGGCTGGACCCACGGTTAACGCCGTTTTCACCACGCGGCCGCACTCTCGCGCCATGCGCCGTCGTCAGCTTCTCGCCGTTCTTCCCTTTGCGCTCGCTGCGGGTTCCGCGTCCGCCAGCGCGCCACCCAAGAAGGGCTCGGCCGGCCAGTACGTCGACCTTTCCCCGATCGCCTTGCCGATCGTGCTGAACGGTCGCCTGATCAACTATGTCTTCGTTCAGGTTCGTCTCAATCTGACCGCTTCGGCTGATGCCCCGAAGATCCGCGAGAAGGAGCCCTGGTTCCGCGACGCACTCGTGCGGGCCGGCCACCGGACTCCCTTCACCAAGGCCACCGACTACACCGTGATCGACGAGGCCAGGATGAAAGCCACCCTGATGCGCGAAGCCGCGACGATAACGCCGGCCAGGGACCTGCTCTCCGTGACCGTGGTCAACCAGACCCCGAAGCAGCGCAACGGCCTGCCGCGGCCCCCCGCCACAGGCCGCTGATTTCCCCAAACGGAACGGGCGGTTGCTTAGGCCGCGCGCTTTTGGCAAAGACGGGCGTCTTTTCGCAAGGGGGCGTCGTCTGACGACGTCTATTCAAAGCAAAGCGGGGGAACCGAACGTCGGCCAGCGGCCGCGCGGGAACCCCCGGGGTACAACAAGGGGCTCTTGGAACTATGGGCATCGACTTTCTGGTACTGGCGATCGTCGCCGGTCTGGCCGCCGTCGTATACGGCGTCGTCCAGACCCTCGGACTATTGCGCAAATCTCCCGGCAACGCGCGGATGCAGGAAATCGCCGCCGCCATTCAGGAAGGCGCGCAGGCCTATCTGAATCGCCAGTACACGACGATCGGCATCGTCGGCATTGTGGTGATCGCGATCCTCGCCTGGTTCTTCAAGAGCTGGGAGCAGCCGGTCGGCTTCGCCATCGGCGCGATCCTGTCGGGCCTCGCCGGCTTCGTCGGCATGCTGATCTCGGTCCGCGCCAACGTGCGCACGGCCCAGGCGGCCTCCGAGAGCCTCGGCAAGGGCCTGAACCTCGCCTTCACCTCCGGCGCCATCACGGGCATGCTGGTGGCCGGCCTCGCCCTGCTTGGCGTCGCGGGCTACTACTTTGTCCTGACGCGCACCCTGGGCCTCGACCCGACCAGTCGTCCGGTGATCGACTCGCTGGTGACCCTGGGCTTCGGCGCCTCGCTGATCTCGATCTTCGCCCGTCTGGGTGGCGGCATCTTCACCAAGGGCGCCGACGTCGGCGGCGACATGGTCGGCAAGGTTGAAGCCGGCATTCCCGAAGACGATCCCCGCAACGCCGCGACCATCGCCGACAACGTCGGCGACAACGTCGGCGACTGCGCCGGCATGGCCGCCGACCTGTTCGAAACCTACGCGGTGACCACGGTCGCCACCATGGTTCTGGCCGCCATCTTCTTCCGCGACTCGGCCGATCTGGTGTCGGCCATGATGGTCCTGCCGCTGGCCATCTGCGCCGTCGGCATCTTCACCTCGATCGTCGGCGCCTTCTTCGTCCGTCTGGGCAAGAGCCAGAACATCATGGGCGCCCTGTACCAGGGTCTGATCGTCACCGGCGTTCTGTCGGCGATCGCCCTCTATTTCCTGTTCAAGGAGATGGTGCCTGGATCTATCGCTTTCACGCCCTTCGGCGGCGTTGAGAAGACCTACGGCTTCATGGAGCTGTTCTGGTGCGGCATCTCCGGTCTGGTGATCACCGCGCTGATCGTCGTGATCACCGAGTACTACACCGGCACGGGCTTCCGTCCGGTGAAGTCGGTGGCCCAGGCTTCGGTCTCCGGCCACGGCACCAACGTGATCCAGGGTCTGGCCATGTCGCTGGAAGCCTGCGCGGCTCCGGCCATCGTGATCATCGCCGGCATCATCGTCACCTACGGCCTCGCCGGCCTGTTCGGCATCGCCATCGCCGTGACCGCCATGCTCTCGCTGGCGGGCTTCATCGTCGCCCTCGACGCCTTCGGTCCGGTGACGGACAACGCTGGCGGCATCGCTGAAATGGCCGGTCTTCCCCCGGAAGTCCGCGTCACCACCGACGCCCTGGACGCCGTGGGTAACACCACCAAGGCCGTCACCAAGGGCTACGCGATCGGTTCGGCCGGTCTGGGCGCCCTGGTGCTGTTCGCCGCCTACACCGAAGACCTGAAGTTCTTCACGGCGGAAGCCGCGCCGGGCTCCTTCTTCGACGGTCTGGGCGCGGTCACCTTCGACCTCTCCAACCCCTACGTCGTCGTCGGCCTGCTGTTCGGCGGCCTGCTGCCCTTCCTGTTCGGCGGCATGTCGATGACCGCCGTCGGTCGCGCCGCCCAGGAAGTGGTCGTCGAGGTTCGTCGCCAGTTCCGCGAGAACCCGGGCATCATGACCGGCGAGGTCAAGCCGGAATACGGCAAGGCCGTGGACATCCTGACCAAGGCCGCGATCCGGGAAATGATCGTCCCGTCGCTGCTGCCGGTCGTCTCGCCCGTGCTGCTGTTCTTCGTCATCAACGCCATCGCCGGCAAGGTGAACGCCTTCGCCAGCCTCGGCGCGATGCTGATGGGCGTGATCGTCACCGGCCTGTTCGTCGCCATCTCGATGACCTCGGGCGGCGGCGCCTGGGACAACGCCAAGAAGGTGATCGAAGAAGGCTTCACCGACAGCGACGGCGTCACGCACGGCAAGGGCTCTGAAGCCCACAAGGCCGCCGTGACCGGCGACACCGTCGGCGACCCCTACAAGGACACGTCCGGCCCGGCTGTGAACCCGATGATCAAGATCGCGAACATCGTGGCCCTGCTGCTGCTGGCGGTCCTGGCCCACGGCTAGGACTTTGGGGAGCCGGTTTCACCGGCTCCTGTCCACCCCAACGAAAGACGCCCCGGAGAGTGATCTCCGGGGCGTTCTCGTTTTCAGGATCGGCTGTCGCGTCCGGAAGGCGCGGTCTATTCGCGGCGGTCGCCCGGTCGGCTGCCCGGAACCCCTTCGGCGTCATCGCGCGGAAGCATGCCGCCGCGACCGACGTTGCCGAGCAGTTGCTCAAGTACGCTCAGCTCACGGCCCCGCGTCGGGGTTTCACGGCTGTTGTAGGCGAACACCTTGCCGTCGCGCAGGGTGTAGGCCTTGACCGTCAGAACCTGCTCGGTCGCCGGGTCAAAGGTGATGGCGAAGATATTCCGCTCGGCCACACGGGGCTGGTAGAAGGCGACCCGGTCGGTCACCTGGCTCATGTAGAACCAGATATTCGGGTCAAAGGTCGACTTCGCCGAGGGCGAGCCGAGCTTGCCCATCACGGTCGACTTGGTGTCCTCGCCGGACTTGATGTCGGCCGGATTGACCTCGATCGCCTGGAAGCCGGAATAGTTGGTCATCGGCATGCAGCCACCCGTCGTCGTCATGACGATGGCGGCGGCTGCGGCGAGGGCGGCTTTGCGATACATGTCGGCTCCCGGTGCGCGCTGTTGAGCGCAGGTCTTTGACCTATCGCCCGCGCGGGCTTAGTTCAATGCCCGCTTTAGGCTCCTCTGGCGGCGAAATCGAGGCGATACCGACGATGTTGCAGCGGCTGTTCCGGCCAAATCCGGCGAAACTGGCGGGCGAGGCGCTTTATGCCGCGGCCGCGGGTCAGGCGCGGCAGCCTGATTTCTACCGGGTCGGCGGGGTCGCCGACACGCGGGAAGGGCGGTTCGAGCTCTACACCCTGCATGTGATCCTGCTGGTTGAGCGGCTGAAGGGCGAAACCGGCCTGGCAGCCGAGGCCCGGCAAGCCCTGTTTGATTGCTACGTTCGCGGGCTCGACGACGCCTTTCGCGAGCTCGGTATCGGGGACACAGCCATCGCCAAGCGCGTCAAGAAGCTGGGCGAGGCCTTTTACGGCCGGCTCAAGGCCTACGAGACGGCGCTGCAGACCCTGCCTGACCGTGCGGCCGTGACGGATCTGTTGACGCGTACGGTTCTTGAGGGCCGCGCCGAAACCGGCGGGGACATGGTGGACTACGTCCTGTCGGCGCGGGACGCCCTGTCCGGGCAGACCGTCGACAGCCTGCTGGCCGGACAGGTGACCTGGGAGCGTGCGCAATGATCGGCGAATCACCCTGGCGCCAGGTGATCCGGTTCAGCGAGGTCAGCCGCGGTCCGATCACGAAACGACTGGAAGCCGATGAAGCGGCCCGCGCGAAGATCGCCCGCCACCTCGACCTTGTTTCCATCGGGGCCCTGACAGCGGATCTGAAGATCCGGTCCTGGATGGACGGCGTGGAGATCGAGGGCGTCTTCGCAGCTGACATCACCCAGACCTGCAGCGTCACAGCCGAGGATTTCGAGGAATCAGCCGAGGGCGAGTTCACCATCCGGGTCCTCCCGCCCGGCAGCCCGAACGCGCCACAGGAGGCTGTGGACGAGCTGGAGCTCGATCCGGACGCGGACGATCCGCCGGACGTTCTGGACGGTGAAGACATCGATCTGGGTGGTTATTTGGTCGAGCACCTGTCGCTGGAGCTCGATCCGTTCCCGCGGGCGCCGGGCGCAGAATTCATCGCGCCGAAGGACGATACCGACCTGTCGCCGTTCGCGGTGCTTCGGCTGCTCAAGAAGGACGATGCACCGGAATAGAGGCCGGGCTTGCATCGTCGCCGTGCGGGGGTAAGTTCCGGCGGCTTCGCCCCGAACGGGGCCCGCAACGGAATCGCGACCGGCCATTGCCCCAGAACATCGTCATTTCCATTGACGCCATGGGTGGCGACCACGGCCCATCCGTGGTCGTCCCCGCGGTCGACATCGCCGCGCGCGCCATGCCCGATCTGCGCTTTCTGCTGCATGGCGACGAGTCCCTGATCAACGCCGAGCTGGCCAAACTGCCGTCGGCAAGGGCGGTCAGCACTGTTCGTCACACCGACAAGGCCATTTCGATGGACGAGAAGCCGGCCCAGGCCATGCGCCGGGGCAAGGGCTCAAGCGTCTGGAACGCGGTCGAGGCGGTCAAGGCGGGCGAGGCGACGGCGGCGGTCTCGGCCGGCAACACCGGCGCCCTGATGGCCATCTCCAAGCTCGTGCTGCGGATGGCCGCCGGTGTCTCGCGTCCCGCCATTGTCGCCAGCTGGCCGACGCTGAATGGCGTGACGGCGGTGCTGGATGTCGGCGCGAACGTCGAGTGCGACGCTGAACAACTGGTCGAGTTCGCCATCATGGGCGCGGCTTTTCACCATGCGGTGCATGGCTCGGCCCGGCCGACAGTCGGCGTGCTGAACGTCGGTTCCGAGGAAGAAAAGGGCCACGATGAGGTTCGCGGCGCCCACGCCCTGCTGCGCGCCACGGCCTTCGACCTCGATTATCGCGGCTTCGTCGAGGGCAACGACATTGCCAAGGGCACCGTCGATGTCATCGTCACGGACGGCTTCACCGGCAACATCGCCCTGAAGACGGCGGAGGGGCTCGCGCGATTCTTCGCTACGGAGCTCCGCGCGACCTTTACCTCCGGTCCTCTGGAGATCCTTGGCGCGTTGCTGGCGTCGGGGGGGCTTGGCCGGATGCGCAAGCGCATGGATCCGGGCGCGGTCAACGGTGGCCCCTTGCTGGGCCTCAACGGCATCGTCGTAAAGAGCCACGGCAGCGCCGACGCCCGGAGCTATGCCGCGGCCATCCGTGTCGCGGCGGACCTGGCGCGTAGCGACTTTGCGGCCGAGGTCGACCGCAACATGCAGCGCCTGACGGCGACCCTGTCTGAAGTGACCGCCACGGAGCCGGCGGAGGGAGTAGCCCAGTGAGCGTTGTGCGTAGCGTTGTGACCGGCGTCGGCGGCTATCTCCCTGATACGGTGGTGACCAACGACGACCTGTCGAAGATCGTCGACACCACGGATGCCTGGGTCCAGGAGCGCACCGGCATTCGCCAGCGGCATCGCGCCAGCGAGGACCAGGCGGTCTCCGACCTTGCGGTCGAGGCCGCGAAGAGGGCGCTGGCGGCGGCCGGAAAGACTGCCGCGGACGTCGACCTGATCGTGGTCGCCACGACCACCGCCGACCTGACCTTCCCCGCGACGGCCGCGATCGTGCAGCGCAAGCTCGGCTGCCCCGTTGGCATCGCGTTTGACGTCCAGGCGGTCTGCTCGGGCTTCGTCTACGCCCTGACCGTTGCGGACGGCTTCGTCGGTCGCGGCCATTCCACGTGCGCGCTGGTCATCGGCGCCGAGACCATGACGCGCCTGATGGACTGGACCGACCGGGGCACCTGCGTGCTGTTCGGCGACGGGGCGGGCGCCGTCGTTCTGGAGCCGCAGGAAGGTCAGGGGACCACCGCAGATCGGGGCCTGCTCGGATTCGCCCTGCGCTGCGACGGGACCAAGCAGGACCTGCTCTATGTCGATGGCGGTCCATCGACGACCGGCACGGTCGGCAAGCTGCGCATGCTGGGTAACCAGGTATTCAAGCACGCGGTGATCAACATTTCCGAGGCTGTCGTCGCGGCGGCGGCCCAGGCGGGCGTCGCGGTGTCGGACGTCGACTGGTTCATTCCCCACCAGGCCAACGAGCGGATTCTCAAGGGCGTGGCCAACCGCCTGGGGATTGATGAGCACAAGGTCATCCAGACGGTGGGCGAGCATGCGAACACCTCGGCGGCCTCAATTCCGCTCGCCTGGGCGACCGGGATGGCGGATGGCCGGATCAAGAAGGGCGATCTCTTGCTGATCGAGGCGATGGGCGGTGGTCTGACCTGGGGCGCGTGCGTCATCCGGCTTTAGTCCGGCAATTCCGCTCCTGCCGGGAACCCTTTGACTTGACGGACCAATCGGCTCATGCACCGATAGGTTAAGGGCATCGGGAGCGGGGCATGAAGGGCGAAACCCTCACGCGGGCGGAACTGACGGAAGCGGTCCACGAAGAAGTGGGGCTGACCCGGCAGGACTGCGGCGGGCTCGTCGAGCGGACCCTTGATCTTGTCGCCGAGGCGCTCGAGAACGGTGAAACCGTGAAACTGTCGGGCTTCGGCGTGTTCCAGGTTCGCGCCAAGCGCGCCCGCATGGGCCGTAATCCCAAGACCGGTGAGCCGGCAGAGATCGAGCCGCGCCGGGTGATCGGCTTCCGCGCCTCGCAGGTCATGAAGGCGCGGATCGACCGCGCGCTGAGCGACTGACGGCCCCCGTGGCGAAGGGCCCCCACGCCTTCCGCACGATCTCGGAAGCAGCCGAGGAACTGGGTGTGCCCCAGCATGTGCTGCGCTTCTGGGAGACCAAGTTCTCGTTCATTCGCCCGATGAAGCGGGCCGGCGGCCGCCGCTTCTACCGGCCGCAGGATATCGCCTTGCTCCGCGGTGTGCGCGCCCTGCTGCACGACGAGGGCTACACCATCAAGGGCGTGCAGAAGCTGCACAAGGAGCAGGGCGTTCGGCGGCTGGCGGTCGCCGGCGAGAGCGGCGCCGGCCCTTCGCCCCTGGCGGAGGCTGATTTCGGCGTCGAGGAGACCCCTGATATTGGCGGCGAAGCGCGCGACCGGCTGAGCTTTGCGCTGGCGGATCTTGAAGCGGTGAAAGCCCGCCTCGACGGGCTTCTGAAAGGCCGCTGAATTCGAGTTGCCGGGCCGGGGTCCGGTCCCTATAAGGGCGCTCCCCAAGGCGGTCGCTCGCGACCGTCGGAGAAGATGTCGGAGCGTGGCGCAGCCTGGTAGCGCACTTGACTGGGGGTCAAGGGGTCGCAGGTTCGAATCCTGTCGCTCCGACCATCTTCTCCCGATCAGCCCTTTGAGGGCGGTTCCCGGTTCATCCACGACAGCAGCGGAAAGAGCGGGATTCCCCAGGCTGTTCCGACCACCAGGAAATAGATCAGGTCGACGGCCGGGTGCCTGGGCAGATGATCGGCAATGGCGACGGCGGCCACGACCCACCCGAACAGGAAGGCGAGTATCGCCACCATGCCGACGAGCTTCCGGATACGGGGCGACATGGACAACTCCGACGGCGGTTGATCCGCCGCCGGAGCCATACGCTACGCCTCGCGGCGTTTGAAGAGGCCCAGAACGAACAGCAGCACCACCGCGCCGGCGACCGCCGCAACGATGCTGGCCAGAATGCCCGAGTAGCTGACGCCGAGAAGACCGGCCAGCCAGCTGCCGATCACCGCGCCGACGAGGCCGACGATCAGATTCACGAGGATCCCGTGATTGCGTTTCATGATCCGCTCGGCGACCCAGCCGGCGAAAATGCCGACGATGATCGCCACGATCCAGTTGACGCCTTCCATGCCCGATAGTCCTTTCCTGAAGCCTGTGCAGGCGAGGGAATGCGGCCCTCGCCGCAAGGTTCCACAGATCAGCGTCGGGTGAACACCGCGACCGGGACGAGCAGGATGATCGCGCCGGCCAGGGCCCCCAGGGCGAGGCCGCCGACACCCTCGAAAGGGTAGCCCAGCGTGGCGGCCAGCGGTGGGCCGAGGAGGGCGCCGACAACGCCGGCGAGAAGGCTGGCGAACCGCGAGGGCCGCCCCAGCAGCAGCAAACGACCGAGCCCGCCAGCCAGCAGTCCGATAACCACGACAAGGAAAAGGCCGGGCGTCCCCATTTCGTGATCATGGCAGGCCCGGGACCCGCCGTCACGGCTATGGACGGTCCCGCGCGAGGGGCGTAGGGATCGCCGCCCCTTTTCCGGCTTTGAACTCCGTCTAGATAGCCCGTCATGACTTCGTTTCTGCGTTCGGACCGGTCGCGACCGGTCGCCGTCTGGCTCTTCGCCGTCGCGGCGCTCGTTCTGGCCATGGTCATCGTGGGCGGTGCGACGCGGCTGACCGGCTCGGGCCTGTCGATCACCGAGTGGCGACCGGTCACCGGCGCAGTCCCGCCCCTGGGCGAGGAAGGCTGGCAGAGCGAGTTCGCCAAGTACAAGCAGATCCCGCAGTACCAGCAGATCAACAAGGGCATGAGCCTTGAGCGCTTCAAGACCATCTACTGGTGGGAATGGGCGCACCGGCTGCTCGGCCGGCTGGTCGGGGCGGCGTTCGCCATTCCGTTTGTCGTCTTCCTGATCCGCAAGGACCTGCCTCGACGGCTGATCTGGCGCTGCTGCGCCTTGCTCGGCCTCGGCGGTCTGCAGGGCGCGGTCGGCTGGTGGATGGTCGCCAGCGGTCTGTCGACCCGCGTCTCGGTCGCGCCGGAACGGCTGGCGACCCATCTGGGCCTGGCGCTGGCGCTGTTCGTGCTGCTGGTCTGGACCGCGCTGGACGCCGAGACCGGGCAGCCGCGACAGGGTAACCCCACGCGCTGGCGCGCCGGATCGCTGGCCTTCCTCGCGGCGGTCTTCCTGCAGTGCCTGCTGGGCGCGCTGGTCGCCGGGGCGGACGCCGGCCTGATTTACAACGACTGGCCGCTGATGGGCGGCGCAGTGGTCCCGCACGACTATGCCGGCGACTCGGTCTGGGCGACGGTGGCGCACAACCAGGCCTCGGTGCAGTTCAACCACCGCATCGGCGCCTATCTGCTGCTGGCGGCCGCGATCAGCGTGGCGCTTCTCGCCTGGCGGGACCGGTTCATGGCGCCCCAGGCGAGGGCTCTGGCGTTCGCTGTGGGCGGCGTGACGTTGTTCCAGGCGGCGCTGGGCGTCGCGACGCTGATGGCCGGCGTGCCGCTCTGGCTCGGCATTCTGCACCAGCTTGGCGCGGTGGCGCTGCTGGCGGTCGCGACGGGCCTGGCCTGGCGCGTGCGGCGGCTCTAGCCCTTCAGGCTGTTCCACGGCCCGGTCACCGCCAGGGTGATGCCCGGGTGGTAGATGTTGACGAACATTGTCGCGCCATCCGGCGAGAAACAGACACCCGCCAGCTCGGCGTTGTCGCGGTAGACGTTCCGGGCGACCGCATAGACCTTGCCCTCCGGCGTGATGCCGCGCAGGTGGTTGCGGAGATTGTCCGAGTAGCGGTCTTCGCAGATCATCAGGTGCCCGTTCGGGGCGACCGTCAGGTTGTCGGG
Organism: uncultured Caulobacterales bacterium; assembly: GCA_903858185.1. Taxonomy (GTDB): domain Bacteria; phylum Pseudomonadota; class Alphaproteobacteria; order Caulobacterales; family Caulobacteraceae; genus Caulobacter; species Caulobacter lacus. Next base: position 21,698 of record CAIOHT010000051.1, on the reverse strand, counting down.
GTAGTCCATGACCTTGTCGTTCGTGGGCTCGAGGAACAGCTCGATCGTTCCGGGCGCATCCACTTCTCCGGGCTGGCCCTCGCTGGGGCTGGGCCGGTACCGGAGGATCTGCCCGTGCTTGGTCGGCCCGCTGCTGGTGCAGGTGAACCATGCCTCGCCCTTGCCCCAGAAGATGCCTTCGCCGCGACCGACAATCACCGCGCCGTCGGCGTGGCCCCGGAGGCGCAGATCGTCATTCGGGGATTCGACATCCGTCAGATCAACCCAGCGGACCTGCCGCACGTCACCCTGCTTCCAGGTGATCTTGCCGTCCCAGTTGCGGGCGTCGGCGCCGGGGGCATCCCTGAAGGCCAGGGCCTGCAGCTTGCCGCCCCGGGCAAGCTCTCCCGGCGTGACGGGGATGTAGCGATAGAACAGGCCGGCGCGGTCGGGTGAGGGGGCGTCCTCGGTCAGGTAGACAATGCCGGTGGCCGGATCGACAGCAGCGGCTTCGTGCATGAACCGGCCCATACCCTTGAGCGGAACGGGGTCGACCAGTCCGCGCCCGCCGGCCGGGACCTCAAAGACCCAGCCGTGACGTTGCGACAGGCCGTCTTGCGGGCCGACCGTGGCCTCCTCGCAGGTCAACCAGCTGCCCCAGGGCGTCGGGCCACCGGAGCAGTTGGTCGTGGTGCCGAACAGCGCCATCTCGGACTTGATCAGCTTGCCCTGCTCGGTGTCCCACACCAGCCGCGAGACGCCGCCCGGCATGGGGTGGCCTGCTGCGTCCAGGCCGAAGATCTTCTCGGGCTTGGGGCGTTTGGTGACGCTGCGGCCGATGCCGAGCGGGCCGAGATTCGGCGTCTTGTAGGTGTTCTCGTGGTTGCGCATCAGGATCACGCGCGAACCGCGGCCCGGGAAGCAGCCCATGCCGTCGGCCCGTCCCGGCACGACGTAGCCATCGTCCATGGTCTGGCCGGCGAACGAGACCACCTTGTAGGAAAAGCCTTCCGGCAGATCCAGGATGCCGTTGGGGTCAGCCTTCAGCGGCCCGTAACCCTCGATGTCATTGCTGTAGGTCTCGGCGGCGTCCTGCGTGCGCGCGAGGCCGGCGAAGGCGAGGGACGCGGCTGCGGCGCCGAGGACCGTGCGACGATTGAGGATCATGGGAAAACTCCTGAGAGGATATCTCGCTAGAACCCGTGCGTGACATTGTCACTACGGCGGGCGGCATGTTCGGGGAGTTTGAAATTTTTATGATCCCCTAGCGCCGGGCAGGGGGGCGGTGACTAGTGGCCCGCCACCCCGGAGATACCCATGCGCGCCATTGTCAGCCTGGTTCTTGTCATCTGCCTCGTCACCTCGGGGGCGTCCGCGCAGACGGTCGCGCTGCCCGCCGGTCAGACCGGCGACGCCTATTTTCAGGAATCGGCGCGGCAGGTGAGGACGGCGCTGGCGGAAGTTCCCAACACGGGGCGGGCGCGCAACGTCATCATCTTCGTCGGCGACGGGATGGGGCTGTCGACCGTGGTCGCCTCGCGCATTTTCGAAGGCCAGCAGCGCGGGGTGGACGGGGAGTCCAACAGCCTGGTGTTCGAACGCTTTCCCTATGTCGCCCTGTCCAAGACCTACAGCGACGACATGCAGGTCACCGACAGCGCTGCGGGCATCACCGCCATCATGTCCGGCGTGAAGACAGGCAACGGCGTTGTCGGACTGACGAAGGCGGCGGTTCGCAAGGACTGCGCCTCCGCCCGGGGAGCCATGGCGCTCAGCCTCGCCGAGATGGCCAAGGCCTCCGGCCGGTCGGCCGGGGTCGTCACCAACACGCGCCTTACGCACGCGACACCGGCCGGCGCCTACGCCCATACGCCCCACCGCGACTGGGAGGGGAGCCAGGACATGTCGGCCGAGGTCATCGCGGCCGGCTGCGTGGATATCGCCCGTCAACTGGTCGAGGCCGCGCCCGCTGTGCGGATGGACGTTGCGCTCGGCGGCGGCCGTTCGCGGTTTCTTCCTGCCGGCGCCGGGGGCAAGCGTACGGATGGCCGTGACCTCCCGCGTGAGTGGCGGGACACCGGCGGGCCCGGCGCGCTCTACGTTCAAACCGCTGCCGAACTGGCCGCCGCGCCAGTTTCGCCGTCCACCCGAGTGCTGGGCCTGTTTGCCGAAGACCATATGCCGTTCGAGATCGAGCGGGTCGCCCCCGGTTCGACCGCCCCTTCGCTGGCCCAGATGACCCTGAAGGCCATCGACGTGCTGTCGCAGAATCCGGAGGGCTATGTACTGCTGGTCGAGGGCGGGCGAATTGACCATGCCAGTCATCTTGGCCTGGCCAGGCGCACCCTGACCGAGACCGTGGCCTTTGCCGAGGCGGTCAAGGCGGCGCTGGGCGCGGTCGACCTCGAGGACACCCTGGTGATCGTCACGGCAGACCATAGTCATGGCCTGGTGCTGTCGGGCTATGCCGACCGCAATGCCCCCGTCCTCGGCATCGCCGGAGACGAAGGTTCGCGGGTCGTGGGTCTCGATGGCAAGCCCTATACGACCCTGATGTTTGCTACAGGGCCAGGCGGCCCGGACGGCGCGACCGGGCGCAGTGATCCCTCGACGACCGACACGTCCGACCCTGACTATCGCCAGGTGGCGGCGGTTGGCCTGCGCAGCGCCGCCCACAGCGGTGAGGATGTGGTGATTTACGCCACAGGACCGCAGGCCTACCTGTTTCGCGGCGTGGTCGATGAGACCTACACCTTCCATGTGGCGCGTCGCGCGCTCGGCCTTGACGGGGCCCCGGCGCCCGCGACGGTTCGCAAGTCCGGGAAGCGGCGGCTTTGGCCGTTCTGACGGACAATGCGACCGCTGATTCAATTAGGTATCATGATACCGCAGGCCTAGTTTCCCTTCTGCAGAAGGGGGTTGAGCGCAATCCCGTTCTTCCGATGTTGACAGGTCTGCGTCGCACGGGTATCAGCGCGCCCTCACGTCGGGGACCGCTTGTCTCCGCCTGCAACGGATCAGTCCCATGATGAAGACCACGGCTTCTTTGAAGCCCGCCGAGGTCGAGAAGAAGTGGATCGTGATCGACGCCGAGAATGTGGTCGTTGGCCGCCTCGCGTCGTTCATCGCCATGCGTCTTCGCGGCAAGCACCGTCCTGACTACACCCCGAACGTCGACTGCGGCGATTATGTCGTTGTCGTCAACGCCGAGAAGGTGAAGTTCACCGGCCGCAAGCTCGACCAGAAGATCTATTATCGCCACACCGGCCACCCGGGCGGCATCAAGGAAATCACCGCCGGAAAGCAACTGGCCGGTCGTTTCCCCGAGCGCGTGCTGGAGAAGGCCGTCGAGCGCATGCTGCCCAAGGAAAGCCCGCTTGCCCGCAAGCAGCTGACCCACCTGCGCATCTTCAACGGCGCCGAGCACACCCACCAGGCGCAGAGCCCTGAGCCCGTTGCGTTCGCTGAACGCAACGCCAAGAACACCCGGAGCCAATAGATCATGGCCGAAGCTCAAGGTTTCGACGCTCTCCAGAGCCTGTCGTCCTCGCCGGAGTCCGCGCCCGCGGTCCAGAAGCTGGACAAATACGGTCGCGCCTATGCGACCGGCAAGCGCAAGAACGCCATCGCCCGCGTGTGGATCAAGCCGGGCAAGGGTTCGATCACCATCAACGGCCGGGACCAGGAAGTTTACTTCGCCCGCCCCGTGCTGCGCATGATGCTCGCCCAGCCGTTCCAGGTCACCGACCGGGTCGGCCAGTTCGACGTCATCGTCACGGTTGAGGGTTCGGGCCTGTCGGGTCAGGCCGGCGCCGTGCGTCACGGCATCTCCAAGGCCCTGACCTACTACGAACCCGCGCTGCGCACGGCCCTGAAGCCGCATGGCTTCCTGACCCGCGACAGCCGCGTCGTCGAGCGGAAGAAGTACGGCAAGGCCAAGGCCCGCCGCTCCTTCCAGTTCTCGAAGCGCTAGTCGTTCGCGAACCACTGTTTGCGAAAGGGCGCTTCGGGAAACCGGAGCGCCCTTTTTCTTTGTGCGTTCGTGCGTCCTTCGAGACGCTCGCAATGTGCTCGCTCCTCAGGATGACGAGGAGGGGTGGGCTTTCACACTGTTCGTCATGGTGAGGAGCGCGTAGCGCGTCTCGAACCACGCAGGGAAACAGCAGATGGCCAACCCCAAGGTCTTCATCGATGGCGAAGCCGGCACCACCGGCCTGCAGATCCGCGAGCGCCTGGTCGGCCGCACCGACCTTGAGCTGCTGTCGATCGCCGAGGAGCGCCGCAAGGACGCCGATGCCCGGGCCGAGCTGCTCAACGCTGCCGACGCTGTCATCCTCTGCCTGCCGGACGACGCCGCGCGCGAGGCCGTCAGCCTGATCAGCAACCCGGCGGTCAAGGTCATCGACGCCTCGACGGCGCACCGCACGGCCGACGGCTGGTCGTTCGGCTTCCCCGAACTGGACAGGGACCAGCGGGCGGCGATCCAGGCGGCGACGCGGGTGTCGAACCCCGGCTGCTACTCGACCGGCGCCATCGCCCTGATCCGGCCGCTGGTGCAGGCCGGCATCATGCCGGCGGACTATCCGGTCAGCATCAATGCGATCAGCGGCTATTCCGGCGGCGGCAAGGCGATGATCGCCGAGTTCGAGGATGAGGGCGGCGCGACCTATACGACGGTCCCGTACCGGATCTACGGGCTCGGGCTGGAGCACAAGCATGTGCCGGAGATCCAGGTCCGGTCCGGCCTGCTGTCCCGGCCGCTGTTCAGCCCGTCGGTCGGTCGCTACGCCCAGGGCATGCTGGTGGAGGTTCCCCTGCACCTGGGTTTTCTGGGCGCGGGCGCGTCGCTGGCCCGGCTTCATGAGGCCCTGACCGAACATTATCGCGGCGAGGCCTTCGTCGAGGTGGCGTCGATCAACGACTGCGAGGCGTTGAAGACGCTCGACCCGGAAGGCTTGAACGGCACCAACCGGATGAAGCTGTTCGTGTTCGGATCCGAGAGCGGCCGGCAGGCGCGACTGGTGGCCCTGCTGGACAACCTCGGCAAGGGCGCGTCCGGGGCCGCGGTGCAGAACCTCAACCTGATGCTCGGCCTGCCCGAGGCCGCCGGGCTGTGATGATTCGGCGGGCTGTGCCCGAGGACACGCCGGCCCTGCGGGCGATGATGGCCAGCAGCAACGGCTACCAGCGGCCGGCGGCCCGGGCGATGATCTTCGGGTTCGCCGCCGGCTGGTCCGTTCCGGAAGGCGACCACGAGGTCTGGCTGGCCCAGACGATCCATGGCGTCGCCGGATTCTACGTTCTGATCCCGCACGGCGATGACCAGGAACTCGACCTGTTCTTCACCGCCAACGACAGCCAGGGGACCGGGCTTGGGCGTCGCCTGTTCGATCATATGGCAGGGCGGGCGCGGGCGCTGGGCGCTGCGAAGGTGGTGATCAGCGCCAATCCGGAGGCGACGGGGTTCTATCGCAAGATGGGCGCGGTAGAGGTCGGGGTCTCGCCGCCCGGAGCCGGGATCAGCTGGGATCGGCCGAAGTTTGAACTGGCATTGCTGAAGTAGGTACTTGAGTCTCGCACTGCCCGTCCTTCTCACGCAAGGGGAGAGGGGGCCGCGCGGTGGTGTCTGTCGCTCGCCATGCCGACAGTTTACGGCCACCAGAGGGGCAGCGGCGCGGATCACCCGTCGATTTCGGGCGAGAGTCCCGTGAATGTCCCGACTTGTCCCGGAAGGATTGGTATCGGGAGTCCTTTCTAGCTCCGCACCTTCACGAAGCTCCCCGGCGCGTCCTCCAGCGGCTTGCCGAGCGGGCCGTTTGATGGATCGCGCGCTGGCACCATGTCGCCGGAGCGCTCATTGAGCCACGCCGCCCAGTGCGGCCACCAGCTGCCAGGGTGTTCGACCGCGCCGGCCTGCCATTCGGCGACCGTCGCGGGGAGGGCGCCGTTGGTCCAGTGCTGGTACTTCTTGGCGTCCGGGTGGTTGATCACGCCGGCGATGTGGCCGCTGCCGGCCATGGTGAACTTCACCGGCCCGCCAAACAGTTTCGCCCCGCGATAGATGCTCCTGAACGGCGCGATATGGTCGTCGCGCGAGGACTGGACGTAGATCGGGGTCTGCACCTTCTTCAGGTCCAGCCTTTCGCCGGCCAGGGTCAGTTCACCCTTCGACAGGGCATTGTCCTTGTAGAAGTTGCGCAGATAGAACAGGTGCAGGGCCTTGGGCATGCGCGTCTGGTCGCTGTTCCAGAACAGCAGGTCGAAGGGCTTGGGCTCCTTGCCCATCAGGTAGTTGTTGACGAAGAACGACCAGATCAGGTCGTTGCCGCGCAACGAATTGAAGGTGTCGGCCATCGACTTGCCGGGCAGGAAGCCGCCCGACTGGTCCATGGTCTCCTCGATCGACTTGAGCCAGGCGTCGTCGACGAACAGCTTCAGGTCGCCCGCCTCCTCGAAGTCCTGCTGGGCCGCGAAGAAGGTCGCGGACTGGATCCGCTTGTCGCCCTTGGCCGCCATGTGGGCGAGGGCGCAGGACAGCAGGGTGCCGCCGATGCAGTAGCCGACCGTGTTCACGCGGTCTGTGCCGCACTGCTTCATCACCTGGGTCGTGGCGTCATAGATGCCCTCGACCAGGTAGTCCTCGAAGGTCTTGGCCGCGAGCGTCTCGTCCGGATTGACCCAGCTGGTGACGAACACGCTGAAGCCCTGGCCGGTCAGCCAGCGGATCAGGCTGTTATCGGGCCGCAGGTCGGTGATGTAGAACTTGTTGATCCAGGGCGTGAACAGCAGCAGCGGGATCTCGCGCACCTGTTCCGTCGTCGGGGCGAACTGCAGCAGCTGCAGGATGTCGTTCTGGTAGACGACCTTGCCCGGCGCGGTCGCGACGTTCTCACCGACGATGAACTGCTCCATGTCGGTCTGGCTGATCGCCAGTTGGCCGCCGCCGCGCTCGAGGTCGGCGGCGAAGTTCTCCATGCCGCGCACGAGGCTTTCGCCGCCGCTGGTCATGGCTTCCTTCAGCGCCGCCGGATTGGACAGCAGGAAGTTGGACGGCGAGATCGCGTCCGTCAGCATCTTGATGAAGAACTCGACGCGGCGCTTTTCCAGCGGGTCGACGCCGTCGACGTCGGCGATCAGCTCGTTCAGCCAGCCGCTGGTCAGCAGGTAGGACTGCTTCATCACGTCGTAGACCGGATGTGCGCCCCATTCGGGATCGTTGAAGCGCTTGTCGCCCTTGGACGGCACGACGACCGGCTCGACCTGTTCGCCGCCCATGCGGCGTGCCGTCGTCTGCCAGAGGTCGAGGTAGCGCGAGAACAGGTCGGCCTGGGCGCGCAGCAGCCGGTCAGGCTGGGCGGCGAGTCGGCCCATGACGTCGGTCAGGGCCGGGGCCACATGAAACGGATCCGTGCTGAGGGCCGCCGGGCTGTCGGCCTGGCGCAGCGCCGCCTCGGCGATCGCGCCCTGGGCGGTGACCGCCGCGCGAGCGAGATTGGCGGACAGCTTTTCGAGGGCCTCGCGCTGATCGGATGACAGGAATGCAGCCGGATCAGCGGCGGAAGCCCAGTCCGGCTGGGCTGGCGCGGCTTTCGGCGCCTCGGCGGCGGCGGGCTGCTCGGGGGCCCGGGCGGCCTTCGGGGCCGCCGGCTTCTTCGGCGCAGCCTTCTTCGGCGCTGCCTTTTTTGCAGGGGTCTTGCTGCTCGTGCCGGCCATACCGCGTTCCTTCCCGGGTGCGTGGACGTCTCGCGCCCTTCCGCTGAACCCGATCATGGCATAAGACCGGACCCAAGATGAACGCCGATACGAGAACTTTCTGGCGAACGGCCCGGCTGACGCTCCTGGCGAGCGTGACGAGCGGGCTGACGGCCTGCGCCGGTCTGCCGGAACTCGAGCCCGGCGCGAACGCTGCGCTTGATCCGAAGTCCGCTGCGGCGCCTGCCGTTGCGGCCGTGCTGAACAACCCGGGACCGTGGCCGACCTTCGCCGGGATCCCCGACATTCCCGAGGACGTGCGTAACGCCGCCGCCTGGAAGGCGGCGATTGAGGACCAGGAGGCCGAGGGTCTCTACACCAGCCGCACCGCCGCCGAAGACACCTGGAGCCTGTCGGCCACCGAGGCCTTCGAGGCCCGCGCACGCGCCGAAGCCAACCCGCTCGACCTGAAGGCCCCGACCGACGCCGAGATGGCCGAGTCGGAAGCCTATGCCCGCGCCCTGCGCAAGCGAGCTACTCCGCCTCCGTCGCCGAGGTAAGCCGGCGCGGCGGAGGCAAGATATTCCCTGAACCCGCTTGGATATGGCCCCGCAGGGGGCTATCCATGCGCGACATCCGCTCCCAGCGCGCCGCCGATGGCGCAGAGAGCCCCTAAATGACCACCGAGTTCCACCGTATCCGGCGTCTGCCGCCCTACGTCTTCGAGGAAGTGAACCGCATCAAGGCCAAGCTGCGGGCCGAGGGCACGGACATCATCGACTTCGGCATGGGCAATCCCGACATGCCGACTCCGCCCCATATCGTCGAGAAGCTGATCGAGACCGCCCGCGATCCCAAGGCCGGGCGGTATTCCGCCTCCAAGGGTGTCATAGGCCTGCGCCGCGCGATGGCCGGCTATTATGACCGTCGCTACGGCGTGAAGCTGAACCCCGACACCGAGGTCGTCGCGACCCTGGGCTCAAAGGAAGGCTTCGCCAACCTGGCGAACGCCCTGACCGCGCCTGGCGATGTGATCATCTGCCCCAACCCCGCCTATCCGATCCACGCCTTCGGTTTCATCATGGCCGGCGGCGTGATCCGCCACGTGCCCGCGCTGTCGCCGGAAGAGTACCTGGCGGGCATCAGCCGCGCCGTGAAACACTCCGCACCCCCGCCGAGCATCCTGATCCTGAGCTATCCGTCGAACCCGACGGCCCAGTGGGTCGACCTGGATTTCTACCGCGACGCGGTGAAGCTGGCGAAGCAGCATGATCTGCTGATCATCTCCGACGTCGCCTATTCGGAGATCTATTTCGACAACAATCCGCCGCCGTCGATCCTGCAGGTGGAGGGTGCCAAGGACCTGGCGGTCGAGGTCAACAGTCTGTCCAAGACCTACGCCATGGCCGGCTGGCGTGTCGGCATGGTGGTCGGCAACGCCCGGATGTGCGCAGCGCTGGCCCGGGTGAAATCGTATCTCGACTATGGCGCGTTCCTGCCGATCCAGGTGGCGGCTGCGACGGCCCTGAACGGCCCGCAGGACTGCGTCGAGGAGATCCGCAATATCTACAAGGGCCGCCGCGACACCCTGGTCAGCAGCATGAAGCGCGCGGGCTGGGACATTCCCGCGCCGCCGGCTTCGATGTTCGCCTGGGCGAAGCTGCCTGAGCCCTACAAGGACGTCAGCTCGATGCAGTTCTCGCGGATGCTGATCGAGGAGGCGGGCGTCGCCGTGGCGCCGGGCTCCGGGTTCGGCGAGTATGGCGAGGGCTATGTCCGCATCGGCCTGGTCGAAAATGAACACCGCATCAGACAGGCGGCCCGCAACGTGAAGAAGTTCCTCGCTGACTCCGACCGCATCCTGGGCAAGGCCCACAACGCGGTGGCCGCCCAATGAGCCCGCGTACCTGGAAGATCGGGGTCGCCGGGCTCGGCACTGTTGGCGGCGGGCTGCTGCAGTTTCTCGCCGAGCGGCCGGACTTCGCGCCCGCCGGGGGCAGGGCGGTGATCACCGGCGTGACCGCCCGCTCGCGGTCGCGGCCGCGCAGCATCGATATCGCCGCCATTCCCTGGTTCGACGATCCTGTGGCGCTGGCGACCTCGCCGGATACGGACATCTTCGTGGAGCTGGTCGGCGGGTCGGACGGCCCGGCCAAGGCGGCCGTCGAGGCGGCGCTGAAGGCCGGCAAGCCGGTCGTCACCGCCAACAAGGCCCTGATCGCCGAGCATGGCGCGGAACTGGCGGCACTGGCTGAAGCCGCCGGCGTGCCGCTGCTGTTCGAAGCCGCCGTCATGGGCGGCACTCCGGCGGTGAAGATGCTGCGCGAGGCCATGGTCGGCGACGATGTGGTCGGCGTGGCCGGCATCCTCAACGGCACCTGCAACTTCATCCTCAGCGAGATGGAGCAGCGCGGCGCCTCGTTCGCCGACGTGCTCGCCGAGGCCCAGCGCATGGGCTACGCCGAGGCCGACCCGACGATGGACGTCGGCGGCTTCGATGCGGCGCACAAGGTGACGATCCTGGCGGCACTGGCGTTTGGCTGCGCGCCGAACTACGCCGCCGCCGAGATCGAGGGCATCGACCAGGTCGACCTGCTCGATATCCGGCTGGCCAAGGACCTCGGCTATCGCATCCGGCTGATCGCCTCGGCGGATCGCACAGCCGACGGCGTGGCCGTTCGCGTTCATCCCTCGCTGGTCGCGCAGGGGCATCCGCTGGCCGAGACCCGCGGGGCGCTCAACGCGCTGTTCATCGAGGGCACGCGGATCGGCCGGATCTTCATCCAGGGGCCGGGCGCCGGCGCGGGCCCGACCGCCGCAGCAGTGGCCGCCGACATCGCCGACGTCATGACCCTGCCCACGCGGCCGGTGTTCCAGCGCCCGGCGGGCCAGCTCAAGCCGTTCGTGGCGGTCGCTCCGACGCGCCGGGTCGGCAAGGCCTATCTTCGGCTGCTGGTGAAGGACCAGGCCGGCGTCATCGCCGCCGTGTCCGAGACCCTGGCCGAGTGCGGCGTGTCGATCGACAGCTTCCTGCAGAAGCCTGTGGAGGACGCGGGCGGCGTGCCGATCGTGCTGACCACCCACGCCATCGCCGAGTCGGTCCTGACGGACGCGATAAACCGCATCGAAAAGCTGCCGGCCGTGCTAGAGCGTCCGCGGCTGTTGCGCATCGCGCGCATTTGAGAATCCTCCGACAATAGCGGAGAGAGCCCTGACAGGGCCGGGAGACTGACTTTCATGAGTTCCGAGACGCTGGACCGGGGACTGGTTCTTGACGCGGTCCGTGTGACTGAAGCCGCAGCGATCGCCGCCTGGGGCCTCGTGGGCCGCGGCGACGAGAAGGATGCCGATCAGGCCGCCGTGGACGCGATGCGCAATGCGCTGAACGAACTGTCGATCGACGGCGAGATCGTCATCGGCGAGGGCGAGCGCGACGAGGCGCCGATGCTCTACATCGGAGAGAAGGTCGGCACCGGCAAAGGCCCGCGCGTGGACATTGCGCTGGACCCGCTCGAAGGCACGACGCTGACCGCCAAGGCCATGGCCAATGCCCTGGCCGTGATGGCCTGGGCGCCCGCCGGGACCCTGCTGAACGCGCCGGACACCTACATGGACAAGATCGCCTGCGGTCCCGGCTACGCCGAGGGTGTGATCGATCTGGATGCGTCGCCCGCCGACAACGTCAAGGCGCTGGCCAAGGCCAAGGGCGTGGAGCCCGACCAGATCACCGTCTGCGTGCTGGACCGCCCGCGGCACGCCGAGATCATCAACAGCCTGCGGTCCGTCGGCGCGCGCGTCTATCTGATCACCGACGGCGACGTGGCCGGCGTGATCAACACCGCCGATCCCGAGACGGGCGTGGACCTCTATATCGGCCAGGGCGGCGCACCCGAGGGCGTGCTGGCCTGCGCGGCGCTGAAGTGCGTTGGTGGCCAGTTCCAGGGCCGCCTCGTGTTCCGCAACAACGACGAGCGCAGCCGCGCCGCCAAGTGGGGCATCACCGATCTGGACCGCAAGTATGTGCTGGGCGAGATCGTTCGCGCCGACGCCATCTTCGCCATGACCGGCGTGACCAACGGCGCGCTGCTCGACGGGGTCCGTCTGGAGGGTGGCTTTGTCCACACCCACACCCTGGTCATGAACTCCTCGACCCGCACCGTGCGCGAAGTGCGGATGAAGCGGCCGCTCTGACCATGGCTGACGGCGCGATCGAGGCCGGCTTCCTCGATGTGCGCCGCTCGCTGTCCGGGCGGGCCTGGCGCCGACGTCCCGCCGACGCCGCCCTCGTGCGGGAGCATCAGCTGCGCCATGACCTGAGCGAGCCGCTGGCGCGGGCGCTCGCCGCGCGCGGCATCGATGCCGACGGGGCCGCCAACTACCTGACGCCGACGCTGAAGGCGCAGTTCCCCGATCCCTCGACCTTTGCAGACATGGATCTGGCGGCCAGCATCCTGGTGGACGCCGTCGAAACCGGCCGGCCGACGGCCGTGTTCGCCGACTATGACGTGGACGGCGCCTCCAGCGCCGCGCAGCTGGTGCGCTGGTTCCGGGCCATGGGGCGTGAGCTGGCGATCTATGTCCCGGACAGGATCATCGAAGGCTACGGCCCAAGTCCGGCGGCCTTCCGCCACCTGCAGGCCCAGGGCGCCGATCTGGTGGTCACCGTCGACTGCGGCGCGGCGGCACATGACGCCCTGATCGCCGCGCGGGATATCGGCCTCGATATCGTCGTGATCGATCATCACCTCATGCGGGGCGAGCAGCCCCCGGCGGCGGCGCTGGTCAATCCGAACCGGCCCGACGACACCTCGGGGCAGGGGCATCTGGCCGCCGCCGGGGTCACCTTCGTGCTGCTGGCCGCGCTGAACCGCGAGGCGAGGCGCCGGGGGCTGTTCCAGGACCGTCCGGAGCCCGACATTCGCCAGTGGCTCGACCTGGCGGCGATGGGCGCGGTCTGCGACGTCACCAGCCTCACCGGCTTCAACCGGGCCATCGCCGCCCAGGGCCTGCGAACCATGTCCGCCTGGGCCAATCCCGGGCTCAAGGCCCTGCTCGACGTGGCCAAGGCGCAGGGACCGGCCACGACGTTTCATGCCGGCTTCATTCTGGGGCCCCGGATCAACGCCGGCGGCAGGATCGGCCGGTCCGACCTGGGCGCCCGGCTGCTCTCGACCGACGATCCGGAAGAGGCGCGCGATCTGGCCGAACAGCTCGATGCGCTCAACGCCAGCCGCAAGGACGTCGAAAAGGGCGTGATCGACGAGGCCGTGCTGGCGATCGAGCGCGACAGCAATTTCGACCCGGACGCGCCGGCCATTGTGGTCGCCGGTGACGGCTGGCATCCGGGCGTCGTCGGGATCGCGGCCGCGCGGCTGCGCGAGCGCTATCGCAAGCCGGTCGTGGTTATCGGTATCGACCGACCCTCCGATACCGGCAAGGGTTCGGGACGCTCGCAGCCGGGCGTGAACCTCGGTCGGGCCGTGCAGGCGGCGTTCGACGAGGGGCTGCTGCTGGCTGGCGGCGGGCACGCCATGGCGGCCGGTCTGACGATCCGGCCCTCTGCCATTCCGGACCTGCGCGCCTTCCTGTGCGAGCGTCTGGCGGGCGAGATGGTCGAGGCGGCGGGGCTGGACGCCATCGAGATCGACGCCCTGGTCAGTCCAGGGGGCGCGACCCGCGCGCTCTACACCGAGTTTCAGCGGCTGGCGCCGTTCGGTCCGGGCAATCCGGAGCCGACATTCGCCGTCGCCGATGCGCGGATCGAGCGGCCGATGATGCTCAAGGGCGGCCATATCCGCTGTACCCTGATGGATGCGTCCGGTGGGCGCCTCAAGGCCGTCGCCTGGCGCGCGGGCGAAACCGCGATGGGCGCGCGCATCATGGCCGGTGGCGGCGCGATGCATTTCGTCGGTCGCCTCAAGCCCGACGACTGGCAGGGGCGCGAGGCCGTCGAGCTGGAAATCGAGGACGCCGCCGACCCCCGGATGGTTCTCTGAACAAACCGGTGAACTTCCGGTCCGCAGGGGGCTTGCGCCTGCGGAGAGTCGCGAATATACAGCCGCTTCCTCGCGACCGGGCGCCCTTCGTCTATCGGTTAGGACCCCAGATTTTCAATCTGGTAAGAGGGGTTCGACTCCCCTAGGGCGTACCACCGCCGCGAGTGACAGATCCTTGACGTGTGCGACTAATTGTCGCGGCTTCGGCCCGAGTCATCGTCTGCGCGAATTCCTGCATTGACGGCTCTCCCTCCGCGAGAACAGTGTTACACTAGGTCTCCCGTCCACAGAGCACTTTGGGCGGGGCAGAGGGGCGGAATGTCTGGTTACGATTTCGAGGCCCAGGAGCCGCACGAGGAATCCGTGCGGATCAATGGCCGCGTTAAATGGTTCGATGCCGGAAAGGGCTACGGGTTCATCGTTCCGGATGATCCTGGCCAGACCGGCCTCAAGGATGTGCTGCTGCACATCACCTCGCTTCGAAACGCCGGTCGTGAATCGGCGGTGGAAGGCTCGGTCATCGTCTGTGACGTGGTCCGGCGCACCAAGGGCTGGCAGGTTTCGGACATCGTGGATCTCGACGAAACGGCCGCGCCGCCGGTCGGCGAGCGCCCCCAGCGGCGTTTTGATCGCGAGACCGGGGGCTTCGGCCGCGAACGGGACCGCTTCGACCGCAGCGGCGGCTTTGGCGGCGGCCATCGTGACGCACCACGCCGCCCGGCGGCGCTGCAAGGCGATGGTCCGCTCGAGCACTGCACGGTGAAATGGTTCAATCGCACCAAGGGCTATGGTTTCGTGGTGCGCGACGCCGAGCCGGGGGATATCTTCGTCCACATCGAGACCCTGCGTCGCAGCGGCCTTGATGACCTGCAGCCCGGCGAAGGCGTGATGGTGCGTTTCGCGGAAGGGCCCAAGGGTCTGGTCGTGGCCGAAATCGCGGCGTCCTGACGCCCGACGCACCTGGAGTAAGCCTGTTGATTTCGCTGATGCGTAGCGCTGGTCGGACGCTCGTCCTGACCCTGGCGATGCTCGCGCCGTTATCGGCGGGGGCCTGCCGGGCGGAAACACCCGCGCCGGCGGCGGCGCCGGCCAGGCCGCTTGCGGCTGCGCTGGAGACGGTGACCGTGGATACCGCGCGCGGACCGGTCAGCTTCAAGGTCGAGATCGCCGACGATGACGCCGAGCGCGAGCGCGGCCTGATGTACCGGACCAGCCTGGCGCCCGACGCCGGCATGCTGTTCATCTGGACCTCACCGGCCCCGCGCGCATTCTGGATGCGGAACACCTATATCCCGCTCGACATTATCTACATCGGGGTCAACGGGCGGATCCTGTCGATCGCCGCCATGGCCGAGCCGTTCAACGAGACCCCGCTTCCCTCGGAGGGTGCGGCGCTGGGCGTGCTGGAAATCGCGGGCGGGCGGGCGGCCGAGCTCGGCATCACCATCGGCGACCGGGTCCATCACCGGATATTCGGCAAGTGACCGACGAGACCATCCCGGCCCCGCCGGAAGGGTTCAAGCCCAGCGCACGCGGCCCCTATACGACGCACAACGGCCCCTTTTTTCACCGCTCGACGCCCGAGGCGCTGGAGCACGCCTTCTTCGCGCTCAAGAGACACTGCAACAGCCTGGGCATCGTCCACGGCGGGATGCTGTCGACCTTCATGGACGGGGTGCTGGCCAACGCCGTCGGGCGTGAGGCGGGGACGGCGTCCGTGACCGTGCACCTTTCGCTCGATTTCCTGTCGATGGCGCGCGCCGGGGACTGGGTCTTCGGCGACGCCGTCGTCACGCGCCAGACGAAGGACCTGATCTTCGTCGAGGGCCGCATTCGTGTCGGGACTCGCGACGTCATGCGGGCGAGCGGCATCTTCAAGCCCGTCCACCGCCGCGCCGATCAGCCCGCGCCCGGCGCGAAGCCGAAGGCCTAGGGCAGCGTCAGCACCACCTTCACGCAGTCGCCGTGATGCTGGGCAGCGATGGCGGCGTTGATCTGGTCGAAGGGAAAGGTCTTGACCAGGCGGTCGACCGGAAGCCGCCCCGCACGCCAGTGGGCGATCAGCTCCGGCAGGTAGACATCCGGATCGCTGTCGCCCTCGATGATGCCGCGGACCGTCTGGCCAAAGGTCAGGACCGTGCCCAGGTCGCCCGGCAACGGCGTGCCCGCCGGGGGGATACCGACGATGCCCAGCACGCCCTTGGGGGCCAGGGCGCCCATGATGGCCGTCAGGGTGTCGGGGCGGCCGGTGGTGTCGAAGGCATAGTCCACGCCCTGGGGCAGGATCGCGCGCACAGCGGCGGCGAGGTCCGGGCCGGCCGCGGGATCGATCACATGGGTCGCGCCCAGCTCGGTCGCCAGCGCGCGGCGCGCGGCGTGGGGCTCCACCACGATGATCGTCGCGCAGCCCTGGATCGCCGCCCCCATCACGGCCGAGAGGCCCACAGCCCCGCCGCCGGTGATCAGCAGCGTAGAGCCCGCCGGACAGGCAAGGGCCAGCATCACACCGCCCGCGCCGGTCTGGACGCCGCAGCCGAACGGCGCGGCGATCTCGAACGGGATGTCGTCCGGTATCCGGATGACATTGCGCTCGTAGGCGAGGGCATAGGTGGCGAACGAGGACTGGCCGAAGAAGTTGGATGAAACTGCCTCGTCGCCCTGCTTCAGGGCCTTGGTTCCGTCCGGGCGCATGCCGATATAGTTCAACGCCGGCATGGCGTAGCAGTAGGCCGGATCGCCGCTGTTGCAGCGGTCGCACTGGCCGCAGGAACGGAAGGTCAGGGCCACCCGGTCGCCGGCGACGACCTTGGTCACGGCCGACCCGACCCGTTCGACCACGCCCGCGCCCTCATGACCCAGCACCGCGGGCATCGAGAAGGGCATGGCGCCCTCGCGGGCGACCAGATCGGTGTGGCAGACGCCGACGGCGGCGATGCGGACGAGGATTTCGTCGGCGCGCGGCTCCTCAAGCTCGACCGTTTCGAGGGTGAAGTCGGTGCCGGGGGCGCGGGCGACAGCGGCGGTGACCTGCATGGCGGAGCCTCTCAAACAGTCCAGATATCGAAGGTGTCGTGGTCCAGCGCCTGGGCGCAGGCGCCGCGGGTCATGGTCAGGAACAGCGCGTCGCCGCGCTCGGTCCGCTCCACGGCGATCGCCGAGAAGACGCCCATGAAGATGCCGTGCACCGCCATCCGGCGATAATCTGTCCAGCACTGGTCCGCGGCATAGTCGTTGACGCCCAGGCGGCGCAGCTCGTCGTGGTAGGCGCCGACCAGCTCGCGTTCGTGGGCGCGGCGCAGCTCTGGCGAGACGCCGGCGCTCAGGAAATAGGTCACGTCCGTCATGCCGTGGCCGATGGCCAGGGTCTGCCAGTCGAGTGTGCCCATGCGGCGCCTTCCGCCCTGGATGTCGAAC
Organism: uncultured Caulobacterales bacterium; assembly: GCA_903858185.1. Taxonomy (GTDB): domain Bacteria; phylum Pseudomonadota; class Alphaproteobacteria; order Caulobacterales; family Caulobacteraceae; genus Caulobacter; species Caulobacter lacus. The sequence goes on along the minus strand of CAIOHT010000051.1, from coordinate 4,617 downwards.
AGGATGTTGTCGAGCCTGAAGTCGCCGTGCTGGATCGTGAACGGTCCGTCCGATGCGCCCTGGAACTGGCGCATGATCTCCGGCAGGCGCGTCACCAGCGCCATGTGATCGTCTTCGAGGATGCCGTCGTAGCGCTCGCGGAAAGCCGTGATGATCCCTGGCAGGGCGGCGATGATCGCCGGATGCATGTCCGCACCGGACGTCAGCCAGCTGATGTCCCGGAGCGAGGGATCGTTCCAGCGTGGTGCGTGCAGGGCCGCCGCTTCCAGCATCGCCGTCCTGGCGTCGGCGATGGAACAGCCGGTAAGCTGGTCGCCCGCTCGCGCCGGCCCGAAGTCCTCGAAGATCAGTGTGAAGGCCGAAGTCTCGGGATCGATACGGGCGAAATGGGTCTTCGGGGTGATGATCCCGACGCTTGCGGCAAGCTCGCGGTAGAAGCCGACCTCGCGGCCATAAAGGTTGAAGGCCGCGCCGGTCGCCCGGCTGCCGGGATCGGCGGCGGCGAACTTGCCGACCACGCTGGCCGGGGCCGAGGCGGGGGCGCCGTCATAGGTGATGGCGAGGCGGAAGCTGTCGCCGACCAGGCCGTTGCCGACCGGCTTCACGTCCAGCGCGACGACCTCGCCTGTCGGCAGGGCGCCCGACGCGCGCAGCGCGGCGGTCATCCAGGCCGGATCGATGGCGTCGACGCCTGCGGCGATGGCTGGTTCGGTCATGTGCGTTTCCCGATCGCCGGCGCTCGTGGCGACGCCAGGCGAAGGCTGATCCCGGCTACCGGCCTAGAGCATCCGTCCGGGTCCGGAAACCACCTTTCGACGGGTATCGTCGGGGAACCGCAAGCCTTCTGCGCAATACGTTTGCTCCCGGGGGCGAAGCTTTGTAGAGCAACACCTTCCGTGATCGCGGGGTGTGGCGCAGCCTGGTAGCGCATCTGGTTTGGGACCAGAGGGTCGGAGGTTCGAATCCTCTCGCCCCGACCACGGAAAAGACGACCAACACGAGGCCCGACATGCTCGCGCGCATCTATCGCCCCGCAAAGACCGCCATGCAGTCCGGTCGTGGCAAGACAAAGGACTGGTTGCTCGAGTTCGCACCGGCTTCGGCCCGCGGCACCGATCCGCTGACCGGCTGGACCCAGTCCACCGACATGAACGGGCAGGTGCGGCTGACCTTCGAGACCCGCGAGGAGGCCGTCGCCTACGCCCAGCGGCACGGCATTGCCTTCCAGCTGTTCGAGCCGAAGGAGCCGAAGAAGATCCTCAAGGCCTATGCCGACAACTTCGCCACCAACCGCCGGCAGTCCTGGACGCACTAGGGCTGTGGCGTCCTTCGAGACGCGGACCTGAGGGTCCGCTCCTGAGGATGACGACCAGAAGTGAGGGCACGTGTGTTCGTCATGGTGAGGAGCGAGCATTGCGAGCCTCTCGAACCACGCAACCTGTTCCCGCCGCTCGAACACCGCTAAACCCGCCAGCGAGACCCCATAGCTCAACCGGATAGAGCACCTGCCTTCTAAGCAGGGGGTTGCAGGTTCGAGTCCTGCTGGGGTCGCCAACTTCCTGCCCGTCGGGCTGCGGCTCAGCGAGCCGCTAGGCCCCGTAAGCATCCAGGCCAGTCCGCAGGTCTGCGATCAGGTCGGCAGGCGCTTCCAGACCCACGTGCAGGCGCATCAGTGGGCCGCCGTAGTCGACCCGGATCTTTCGGGCCATCAGTTGCGGGTCGCAGCTGATGGCGAGGCTTTCGAAGCCGCCCCAGGAGAAGCCGAGGCCGAAGATATCCAGGGCGTCGAGGAAGGCCTCGACCCTCGCCGGCGGGCCCGGTTGCAGCACGACGCCGAACAGGCCGCAGGCGCCGCTGTAGTCGCGGGCCCAGAGGTCATGTCCGGGCGCGCCGGGGAGGGCCGGGTGCAGGACCTGCAGCACGTCCGGTTGGTCGACCAGCCAGGCGGCGACCGTCAGGCCGCTCTCGCCGTGCCGGTCCAGCCGCGTGGCCAGCGTGCGCAGACCGCGCAGGGCCTGGTAGGCGTCCTCGGGCGCGACCGACCAGCCGTGGTCCTGGATCGAGGCCTGCATCAGCATGGCCAGGCCCGTGTCGGCCGTGGCGACAGAACCCATGAACACGTCCGAGTGGCCGCAGACGTACTTGGTCAGGGCCTGGACGCTGATGTCGACGCCGTGAGCGAGCGGCTTGTACAGCCGCCCGGCGCCCCAGGTGTTGTCCAGCAGGGTCAGGATGCCGCGCGCCCGGGCCGCCGCGGCGATGGCGGTCGCATCCTGCATCTCGAAGCTCAGGGAGCCCGGCGACTCCAGCACGAGCAGCCGGGTCGACGGACTGGCCAGCGCCAGGACGCCGTCGGCGTCGAGGCGTGGGTCGTAGTAGTCGACCGACACCCTGAACCGCCGCAATACCCGGTCACAGAAGTAGCGCACCGGCCGATAGACTGTGTCGACCACCAGGACATGATCGCCGGCCCTGAGCACCGCCAGCATGGCCGCCGTCATCGCTGCTAGACCCGAGGGGTAGAGCTGGACGTCCTCAGCGCCCTCGAGCTCGGCGAGCGCGTCCATCAGCGCGAACTGGGCGGACAGGCCGGCGCGGCCGTAGCCGAGCGTGCCGTCATACAGAGCCCTGGCATTGGGCAGCAGGACTGTGGACCCGCGCTGGACCGGTGGACTGACCGTCTTCGCGGGCAGGCCTTCGATCTGGCCGGCGTGGATCAGGCGGGTTTCTTCGTCCATGCGGGTTGCCAGCCTTGGCGCGTCAGAGCGATTGTCCTTCATCCATAGGGCGGCTTGGCGCCGCCGATCAAGGAAACCCGCTGTGAAACGACTCGCGCTCGCTCTTCTGGTCGCCCTGTCGGCGGCGGCGTGCGAGCGAACAACGCCGGTGTCCAGCGCGCCCGACCGGGCGCCGGTGGTCGACGGAGCGGGCGTCGCGGCGTCCGCCAGCCGCACGCTCGCCGCCGTCAAGGCTCGTGGCGCCCTGCGCTGTGGCGTCTATCCGGGGCTGGCGGGATTTTCGCTGGCCGACCCGGCGGGACGTTGGCGGGGGTTCGACGTGGATTTCTGTCGCGCCCTGGCGGCCGCGGTGCTCGGCGACCCCAATCGCGTGGTGTTCGTGCCCCTGACAAACGACGAACGGTTCACGGCGCTGAAGACCGGCCATGTCGACCTGCTGTCGCGCAACACCAGCTGGACCTTCAGCCGCGACGCCGGCGAGGGTGTCGATTTCGCCGGTGTCGCCTACTACGACGGTCAGGGGTTCCTGGCCCCCAGGGACTTCGATCTGCAAAGCGCATCGGACCTCTCGGGCGCCAAGGTCTGCGTCCAGTCAGGCTCGACCAGCGAACTGAACCTGCGGGACTGGTTCAGGGTGCGCGACATAAACTGGCAGCCGGTGCTGGCGCCGACGCTTGAGCGGGCGCGCCAGGACTATGAACGCGGTGTCTGCGACGTCATGTCGGCCGATGTATCAAGCCTGGCCTCGGCCCGCGCGACCATGGTCGACCCAGGCGCGCATGTGCTGCTCTCGGACGTGATTTCCAAGGAGCCGCTGGGGCCGGCTGTGCGGCAGGGCGATCCAGGCTGGACCGATGTGGTGCGCTGGACGTTGAACGCCCTGATCCTCGCCGAGGAACTGGGCGTCACCTCAGAGACGGCGGACCGGATGCGCAAGGAGTCGACCCGACCGGAGGTGCGGCGGTTGCTGGGGGTCGACACCGGCTATGGGGCCATGCTCGGTCTGGATGACGCCTGGGCCTTCCGCGCGATCAAGGCGGTCGGCGCCTATGACGAGATGTTTGATCGCAACCTCGGCAGGGATTCGGCCCTGAAACTGGAGCGGGGGCAGAACGCCCTGTGGAACGCGCGACCGGCGGGCCTGCTGTATTCGCCGCCGCTGCGGTAACTTGCCCTCACCTGACCGTCATGGCCCGGCTTGTCCGGGCCACCCAACAACACCGTGAGGCCGAAGGGGGCTGAAGTCGCGCGGCAACACGTTATCGACCGTGTGCATGGATGGCCCGGACAAGCCGGGCCATGACGGGTGAGGGATGGGCTAGGGGCGCTTCTACAACACCAGCTGCATGGCGCAGCGATCCGTAAGGCCCCGCGCCTTTTCGTCGTCGATATGGGCCTGCAGATCGCCGGGAAGGGGCGGTTCCAGCGTCTGATAGCCAAGACTGGCGTAGAATGGGCCGTTCCATGGCACCGACCGGAAGGTGGTCAGGGTGACGGCGGTCAGGCCGGCGGCTCGCGCATGGTCCGCCGCGGCCTCCATCAGGCGCCGGCCGATGCCCAGCTTCTGGTGGGTCGAGGCCACGGAAAGTTCAAGAACATGCAGATGGTCAGGGAAGCCCTCGGCCATCAGGAAACCGACGGGCGCCCCGTCGGTGTCCACCGCTTCCCAGACTGTGCCGGCGGCGATGAGCGGATAGAAGTCTTCGGCAGGGGTGATCGTGTGATCTGCGATCCAGGTCAGCTCGGGAATGGCCAGGAAGGCCTGACCGGCGGAGCGTTCAAGCGCCGGATAGAGGACGGCATGCTCGTCGACGGCCGGCCGGATGATGATTTTCACGCCGGCCCTGTCACCACCGGCGTGTCGTCGTGGCCGCCCCAT
>CAIOHT010000050.1 GCA_903858185.1 uncultured Caulobacterales bacterium | reverse complement strand
GTTCCGGTCGGGCGAGTTCGTGATGATCGGCCTGCCCGGCGAAGACGGCGGCAAGCCGGTGCTGCGCGCCTATTCGATCGCCAGTCCTGCCTGGTCGGAGACGCTGGAGTTCCTGTCAATCAAGGTCCAGGACGGCCCCCTGACCTCGCGTCTGCAGCATATCCAGCCGGGCGACACGGTCCTGATGGGCCGAAAGCCGACCGGCACCCTGGTGCTGGACGCGGTCAAGGGCGGCAAGCGGCTGTTCCTGTTCGGCACCGGCACGGGCCTCGCGCCCTGGCTGTCGGTCGCCCGCGACCCGGACGCCTTCTCCCGATTCGAGAAGGTCTATGTCTGCCACGGCGTCCGCCAGGTGACCGAACTGGCCTACCGCGACCTGTTCACCAGCGAGATCCACGACGATCCGCTGGTCGGCGACGAGGCGAAGGCCCAGCTGGTCTACTATCCGACGGTCACCCGCGAGCCGTTCGAGCATCAGGGCCGCTTCCCGGATCTGATCAACTCCGGCCAGTTCTTCCGCGATCTCGGCATCCCGGAGGATCGCTTCAATCCTGAAGAAGACCGGGTCATGCTTTGCGGCAGCATGGAGTTCATCAAGGACATGGCCGCCGTGATGGAAAGCCAGGGCATGACCGAAGGGTCGAACGCCGAGCCCGGCGACTTTGTGCTTGAACGGGCCTTTGTTGGCTGATCCCGCGCCGCGTCTGAAGGGGCTCAGCGTCGAAGAGGCGCGGGCCCGCATGCTCGCGCACGCCGTCGTCCGGCCGGCTGAAAAGGTTACGCTCGACGCCGACGGGCGCGTGCTCGCCGAGACCGTCACCGCCCTCCGCGACCAGCCGCCCTTCGATGCCTCGGCGATGGACGGCTGGGCCGTCCGGCGCGCCGACGTCGAGTCCGGCGGAACACTGGTCATCGCCGGTGAAAGCGCCGCCGGACGAGGCCATTCCGAACCACTGCGACCGGGCGAGGCCGTGCGCATCTTTACCGGCGCTCCGGTTCCCGCCGGCGCCGATTGCGTGGTCATCCAGGAAAACGTCCGGTCCGACGGCCGTCACATGACGACGGGCCCGATCGGCGATAGCGGGGCCAACATCCGCCCTCGCGGTGGTGACTTCAAGGCCGGGACCGTGCTGCTGGACGCCGGCATGCGCCTCGATCCCTGGCGGCTTTCCCTGGCCGCGGCGGCGGGACGGGGCGAGTTGAGCGTCGCGCGGCGTCCACGCATCGCGGTGCTGGCCACCGGCGAGGAACTGGCGACGCCTGGCGCGGCAGCCGGGCCGTTCCAGATCTACGAGTCGGGCGGCGCAGGCCTGCTGGCGATGATCCGCCGCTGGGGCGGTCTGGCGACGCGGCTGACCCCGACCGGCGACAACGCCCACGCCATCGCCGAGGCTGTGCGGGACGTCGCAGCCGACGTGATCGTTACGGTCGGTGGCGCTTCGGTCGGAGACTACGATCTGGTCAAGCCGGCGATAGCGCCCCTGGGGCTCGAGCTCGACGTCGAGACCGTCAATGTCCGCCCCGGCAAGCCGACCTGGTTCGGCAGGCTGGCCGATGGACGGCTGGTTCTTGGCCTGCCGGGCAACCCGGCCTCGGCCTTCGTCTGCGCCGAACTGTTCCTGAGGCCTCTGGTTCTGGCGCTGCAGGGCGCGACGCATCCGCACCGGATGGAAGCCGCCCGCCTCGCCGAGCCCCTGCCCGCCAATGGCCCTCGCGAACACTGGATGCGCGCACGGATCGGCCAGGACGGCGTGACGGCCTTCCGCGACCAGGACAGTTCGCTTGTGACCGTATTCGCCGCCGCCGATGCCTTGCTGCGGCGGCTGCCCGGGGCGCCCGCGGCGCAGCGCGGAGAGACAGTGGATATCCTGCGACTCGATCGGGCCTGATCGCCTACCCGGCCGCCGGGTGAAGACTCTGGCGCACCCTCCCGAGGGCTTGCCCGGCTTAGGCTGATGTTCACGAAACCATGATCTCCTGTCGCTCAATGACCGGGACCTCATTCACAGCGGACAGCCTGCGGCTCGACGGCTACGTCCAGCACTATCGGGGCATGGCCATCGTGCGCTTCGCGGTGGCGTTGGGTCTGACGGGCCTGCTGGCGACCGTTGCGCCGCTGTCGTTCTCGATCGGCTTTGGTCTGCTGCACCTGGCGCTCTACGCCTGCCTCGCCTGGTCGGTCGAGGTCGCAGCGCGACATCCCGATGCGCGGAGCGCCCTGAGCGATCTGACCGTCCGCACCGGCCTGATCGTCTTCCTGATCTCACTCCATGCCTGCTGGATGGCGATGGAGATTCGCAGCGTGGCGACCACGAGCGTCCTGCGAACCGAGTCCGGCCTGCTGATTATCGGTGTGCTGATGTTCACCGCCCTGCAGGTGCATATGAGCCGGCTTGGGTATCTGGCGGCCATCACCCCGTCGATCGGCGCGATGCTGTGGATCGGCATCGACCAGAAGCAGCAGATGCCCAGCGCGCATTTCGGCGCCGCCGTGCTTGTGTTCGTCGTCGCCGTCGTCGCCGCCAGCTGGCGCCAGCAATCGACCGACCGAAGTCTGTCGAAGGTTCGGCTCGCTCTCGAGGAAAAGAACTTCGCCCTGACCGCGATGGTCGCCGAGGCGGAGGCCGCCCGTGCGCAGGCCGAGGCCGCAAACCGGGCCAAGTCCGACTTCCTGGCGATGACCAGTCACGAAATCCGTACACCGCTGAACGCGGTCCTGGGTCTGACCGAGGCGCTGCATCGCACCAGACTGACGGTCGCCCAGAAGGAGATGGCGGCCGGGGTTCTGGACGCCGGCGCCCTGCTAAAGCGCCTGCTCGACTCGGTGCTGGACATCACCCGCATCGAAGCCGGGAAGATGACGGTCGAGACGGCGCCGTTCGACCTGCGTCGCATGGCGACGACGGTGGTGCGCATCTGGACGCCGCGGGCGGCCGAGCGGGGCGTCTCGCTGGTGCTTGATGTCGAGGGTCTGCCCGATCCCTGCGGCCTGATGACCGATGGCGGCAAGATCGAGCAGATGCTGGTCAACCTTCTGTCCAACGCGGTGAAGTTCTCGCCGCGCGGCGGCGCGGTGACGATCCGGCTGTCAGCCTCGGCCCGGGCCGATGACCTCGCCGTGACCATCGAGGTTCTCGATCAGGGCGCGGGCGTACCCGCTGAACACCGCCAACGGATCTTCGAAACGTTCGAACAGACTCCCGAGGGGCGCGCGCTGGGCGGGGCCGGCCTGGGTCTGGCGATCTGCGCCGGCAATATCGCGCTGATCGGCGGTACCATCTCGGTTGACGACGCGCCAGGCGGCGGAGCCGCCTTCCGGGTCGCCTTTGTCGCGCCTGCCGCCGAGTCGGGTGAGGAAGCCGCTGCCGACTACAGCGCGCCCGTGCTGGACGACGCCCGTCCCCTCAGGGTGCTGGCCGCGGAGGACAACGCGGCCAACCGTCACGTGCTGCGCGTTCTGATGGAGCCCCTGCCCGTCATTCTGACGCTGGTCGAGGACGGTCGTGAGGCCGTCGAGGCCATGGCGCTCGGCGACTTCGATATCGTCCTGATGGACGCCAACATGCCGGTGATGGACGGTCTGACGGCCCTGCGCGCGATCCGCGCCGGCGGCGGGCCGGGGGCAGCGACACCGGTCTGGATGCTGACGGCCAATGTCTTCGAGGAAGATGTCGCCCGCTATCGCGCCGCCGGCGCCGACGGCGTGGTGCGCAAACCGATCGATCTGGCCGAGCTGTTCGCCGCCCTGTCCGACGCCGCGGCGCGGAGCGAGTCCGGAGCGGTCGCGGCGGCCTGACCTTCCCGCCCCTCGGGGCGCTGTCATGGTTTCAGTGGAAATCCCTGCTGCGGACCAGGCGTGACCGGACCGCCTCGCCCGGACGAGGCTCGACGCCCCCCTCCTCCCGCAGGCGCGACAGCTGTGGCGTCAGATCGGTGAAGCGCTCGGTGACGATGTGAATGACCTGGCCCTCGCGATTGTTCTTCGCGTCCCAGTCGCGCTGGACCTTGCCGTGTACGACGATGAAGGCGGCGCTCATGGCCAGGCGGCGATTGGCGGTGAAGACGTTCTTCCAGACCACCGCATTGGCCGGGCCCGTCTCGTCTTCCAGGGTGATGAACATCACGCCCTTGGCCGTGCCGGGCCGCTGACGGATCAGCACCAGGCCCGCGACGGCGACCTGCGTGCCGCTCTTCACGCCGGGGAGGTCGCCGGCCGGCGTGCAGCCCATCCGGTCCAGGGAGGCGCGGAAGAACCGGCAGGGATGCGCCTTCAGCGACAGACCTGTGGTCCGGTAGTCCTCGGCCACATGCTGCGGCAGCGTCATGGCCGGCAGGTTCACTGCCGCCTCGAACAGCGGCAGGCCGGCCAGCATCGCGCTGTCGTCCCGCGCCGCCTCCGCCGCCTCGCCCTTCACCGCCCAGAGCGCCTGCCGCCGGTCCATGCCGAGAGAGCGGAAGGCGTCGGCTTCCGCCAGCAGTTCCAGCGACCGGCGCGATAGCGCAGCGGCGCGGGCCAGCTCCGTCAGGGTCCGCGCGCCGGCGTCGCGGGCCGCGACAAGACGCTCGGCCTCGTCCCGCCTGAGCCCCTTCACTTCCCTCAGCCCCAGACGGACCGCCTTCAGCCGCGCGGCCGGATCGGAAGCCGGCTCGAGCGTGCAGTCGTAGTGGCTGTGCAGGATGTCAGGCGCCAGCACCTCGATCCCGTGCTCCCGGGCGTCCCGGACCAGCTGGGCCGGCTGGTAGAACCCCATCGGCTGGGAATTCAGGATCGCGGCGCAGAACACATCCGGATACCAGCACTTCACCCAGGACGAGGCGTAGACCAGCAGGGCGAAGCTGATCGCGTGGCTTTCCGGGAAGCCGTAGTGGCTGAAGCCCTTGATCTGCTCGAAACAGCGGGTGGCGAAGTCCAGATCATAGCCGCGGCCGACCATACCGCCGATGAACCGCTCCTTGTGGTCCTCCAGATCGCCCAGGTTCTTGAAGGTCGCCATCGCGCGACGCAGCAGGTTGGCTTCCTCGTCCGAAAAGGCCGCCGCCGTTATGGCCAGACGCATGGCCTGTTCCTGGAACAGCGGCACGCCGAACGTCTTCTTCAGGATACCCTTCACCTCGTCGCGGTCATGGGGCGGCGCAGGCGAGGGATAGGTCACCGGCTCGATCCCGTCCCGCCGCCTGAGATAGGGATGGACCATGTCCCCCTGGATCGGCCCGGGCCTGACGATCGCCACCTGGATGACCAGATCATAGAACTTCCGCGGCTTGAGCCGGGGCAGCATCGACATCTGCGCCCGGCTTTCGACCTGGAACACGCCGACGGAATCGGCGCGACAGAGCATCTCGTAGGTCTGCGCGCATTGCTGCGGGACGTGGGCGATGTCGGTGAACGACCGCCGCCCGTGGTCGCGCTCCAGCGCCTCACCGTGGTGGAGATTGAGCAGGTCGAAACTGCGCTTCATGCAGCTCAGCATGCCCAGCGCCAGCACATCGACCTTCATCAGCCCCAGGGCGTCGATGTCGTCCTTGTCCCACTGGATGAAGGTGCGGTCCTTCATCACCGCGTTGCCGATCGGCACGGTCTCGTCGAGCCGCCGTTTGGTCAGCACGAAGCCCCCGACGTGCTGGGACAGGTGGCGGGGAAACTTCAGCAGCTCGGTCGCCAGGGTTACGGCGCGGTGGATTTCGGGATTTTCCGGGTCGAGCCCGGCCTGGCGAATATGCTCATCGGGGACGCCATCGCCCCAGCTGCCCCAGACGGTGTTCGCCAGGGCCGCAGTGATGTCTTCGGTCAGACCCAGCGCCTTGCCGACATCGCGGATGGCGCTGCGCGGCCGGTAGTGGATCACCGTGGCGCAGATGGCCGCCCTGTGACGTCCGTAGCGCCGGAACACATACTGCATCACCTCCTCGCGGCGCTCGTGCTCGAAATCGACGTCGATATCCGGGGGATCGCCGCGCTCTTTCGACAGAAAGCGGGCGAACAGCAGGTCCTGATCTTCCTGGGTCGGGTCGACGGCGGTCACGCCGAGACAGAAACAGACCACCGAGTTGGCCGCCGAGCCCCGCCCCTGACAGAGGATCGGAACCGGTCGCGCCCGAGCCCACTGGACGATGTCGTGCACGGTGATGAAGTAGTTGGGGTAGTCGAGCTCGGCGATCAGCCTGAGCTCCTTGTTCATCAGGTCGATGACCTTGCGGGGAACGCCATGCGGATAGCGCCAGTCGGCGCCGGCCCAGGCGAGATCGGTCAGGTGCTGGATCGCGGTCTTGCCGGTCGGGACCGGCTCGTCGGGATATTCCTCGCGCAGTTTGCCGAGGTCGAAGGCGATGCGGTCGGCGATCTCGACGGAACGTTCAACCGCGCCCGGCCACCGCGCGAACAGACGCGCCATCTCGTCGGGCGACTTCAGGTGCCGCTCGGCATTGGCCTCCAGCCGGAAACCGGCCTGCTGGATGGCGCAGCCCTCGCGGATACAGGTCAGCACGTCCTGCAATGGCCGCCGCTCCGGCGCGTGGTAGAGAACGTCGCCCGTGGCGACCATCGGCGTGTCGATGCGCCGGGCCAGATCGGCCAGTTGATGAAGCCGCTTGGCGTCGCGGGCGCCATAGCTCCGCGACGCCGCCAGCCAGACGCGATCCCCCAGTTCGCCGCGCAGCCGGCGGGCCTGGTTCTCGAACGCCTCATCGAGACGGGCGGGCGGCGCGATCAGGCACAGCTGCCCTTCCGACTGGTCGAGAAAGTCGTCGAGGAGGAGGATGCAGTCGCCCTTCTCCGCCCCGCTCTGGCCGATCGTCAGCAGCCGGGTCAGCCGGGCATAGGCCTCCCGGTCGGAGGGGTAGCAGAGCAGGCTGGGCGAGCCGTCGCTGAAGTCCAGGCGGCAGCCGGTCAGGCTGCGGGTATTCAGGTCCCTCGCCTTCGCCCAGGCCCGCACCACCCCGGCCAGACTGTTGCGGTCGGTGATCCCCAGGGCCGGCATGCCCAGCGCATGCGCCGTCACGGCCAGCTCTCCCGGATGGGAGGCCCCTTCGAGGAAGCTGTAGTTGGTGGTGGTCTGGAGCTCGACGTAGCGGGTCGGGGGGCGGGTCACGCGAACACCCCGTGCAGCCACCAGCGCACCGTGACGTCCGGATCGCCGTAGAGGCCCGCGCGGAAGATCCAGAACCGGCCGCCGACGTCGTCCTCTACGCGGTAGTAGTCGCGGACCAGGCCGGTACGGACCGCGTCGATCGGCTTGCGCCACCATTCCTCGGCGATGCGTTCGGGACCTTCCGACAGCCGCACCCGGTGCCGCTGGCCGCGCCAGGTAAAAGCGACAGGCGGCTCGTCGGGCAGTTCGGCGACGGCGGTGATCGCCTCGGGGTGCGCCAGCAGCCGCAGGGGTCGCGGCCGGTCCGGACTCCAGCCCGTGGCGGCCGCCGGCGTCATCGGCGCGACGGCGCGGACGGCGCGCTCGGGAACATGGCTCTCGAACACCTCGGCGCGCCAGACCTGGGCCTCGCCCAGCCGGTTGCTCAGCCGGTCGACCAGCGCCGTCAGCCCCTCCTCGGCCATCGCGGCGCGGCTGTTGTCGAGCTGGCCCTGGGCGGCGGACACCAGCTCGACGTCATCGGCCGTCAGGGTGACCACCTCGATGCCGAAGCCGGGATCGATGGTCTCCAGCTTGGGCGCGAACAGCCGGGTCAGGGCGCGGGCGTCACGGCCCAGGGTCGACAGGCCGACGCGGACGGGGAAGGCCTTCCCGTCGAGCCGGTGGAAGGTCAGCGTGAACCGCCGCGCACCGCGCGCCTCCGTCCGCAGCCGCTCGCAAAGCCTCTCGGCGATGTCGCCGGTGACCCGGACCAGGTCGTCCAGCACGCTGATCGGCTCGGCGAAGGCCAGCCGGTCGAACCACGGGCTGGGCGGGCGGCGATAGACCAGCGCCTCCTCGACCTGGCCCAGGGCCTGGTCCAGCCGGCGCACAACCAGCGGCCCGAACCGCCGCGTCAGCTGCGCGCGCGGCAGGGCCAGCAGGCGCGAGACCCGGGTCAGGCCGAGACGCGGAAGCTGGGCTGTAGCGGCCGCGTCCAGTCGCAGGGCGGCCACCGGCAGGGGGGCCAGGAGAGCGGACTGGCCGGCCGACGGGATCACCACCGGGCCCTCGCCATACCGCGCCAGGGCCCAGGCCGCGCCGGCGGTGTCGGCGACCGCGCCCTGGGCCCGGATGCCGTTGGCGGCCAGCCGGGCCAGCAGGTCCTCCAGCATGGCCGCCTCGCCGTCCCAAAGATGGGAAACGCCGGTGATGTCGAGGAACAGCCCGTCGGTCCCGTCGAGCGCCACCGCCGGCGAGAACCGCACGCACCAGTCGCCCAGAGCGGTCAGAGCCGCCGCGTCCCCCTCGGGGTCGGCGTCATGGGTCTGCAGCTCGGGGACCAGCGCGGCGGCGTCCGTGGCCTTCTGGCCGGGATAGAGGCCGAGCGCCCGGGCTCCGGCGTCGAGGGCATGGAGACGGCGGGTTCCGTGCTCGGTGATGAGGAGGGCGAGGGGATTTTTATCACCGCTCATCCCGGCGAAGGCCGGGACCCAGGCTTTTTCTGACCTGCCCGAGCCAGCCTGACCTGTCCCGAAAACACCTGGGTCCCGGCCTTCGCCGGGATGAGCGGATTTGGGATCACGCCCGGAGGCGGGCGCGTTCTTCCGCCGCCACACCGTCACCGGCCAGTCCGGAAGCCACAGCGAGAGGATGCGAGCCATGGTCAGCCTCCTGCCGCCATTCAAAGGTCCATTCGCCGGGACGACCGCCCCGGCAGCGTTCAAGGGCCGCGGTCCAGCGGGGCGGCCCCAGTCCCGGTTCGCCCGGCGGCGGATCGCTGGCCGCGGCCTTGACCCGCCAGCGGGTGGAGGCCGCCGAGCCGGTCGCCGCCTTGCGGGAAGCGCCGCCGAACGGCCGTCTTCGGATCACGAACCCGGTCGCGCCGTGCTTCTCGCAGGCCAGCTGCAGCCGGCGACCGGCGGTCAGGTCGACGTCCTCGATCTCGGCGGCCACGGCGGACACCCCGGCCGAGCCGAGGGCGTCCTCCAGGGCCATCAGGGCCGCCGTTTCGTCGCGAACCCGCACCTGGATGAGCCGCCGGGCCGGAAAGCCCAGCGTCGCCAGACCCGGCGCATAGAGGTCATCCCGCCGCAGGATCCAGACCACCGCACCCCGCGACGCCAGGGGTAGCGCCAGCAGGGCCGCGAAGCCGGCGGTGGCCGCGCAGGTCTCCGTTTCCATCCCGCTCCCGGTCAGTTCATGCCAGCGGCCCAGCGGCAGACCGCCGCCCGGCAAGCAGTCGTCGACACGCGCGTCACCGAACGGCAGAACCGCAGATGGAGTCCGAGTCCCCGCTTCCAGAGCGGCGATCTGGCCCTTCACGGCCGCGAGGCGGGCGAGCCGCGACGCCGGCATGACTGTTCTCCAATGTTCTACTTTTGTTCTCGCGCTGCAGGCTTGGAGAGTCAAGCCGGGACGCTATGGTGCGTTCAAACGGCCGTATGAGCCGACGGAGGATTCCCTTGAGCATCAAGCGCGTGCTGATCGCCAACCGCGGCGAGATCGCCATCCGGATCGCCCGGGCCGCGGCGGAGCTGGGCATCGTCAGCGTCGCCATCCACGCCACGGACGACGAAGCCTCGCTGCACGTGCGGTCCGCCGACGAGGCCGTGGCCCTGAAGGGCTCGGGCGTGAAGGCCTATCTCGACATCGACGGCGTCATCGCGGCGGCAAAGACGGCGAAGTGTGACGCCATCCATCCCGGCTACGGCTTCCTGTCGGAGAACGCCGCCTTCGCCCGCGCCTGCGCCGCCGCGAAGATCACCTTCATCGGCCCGGCCGCCGATGCGCTGGAGCTGTTCGGAGACAAGGCGAAGGCCCGCGCCCTGGCGGCCAAGGCCAAGGTTCCGGTGCTGGCCGGCACGGGCCCGATCGATCTGGCCGGCGCCAAGGCCTTCTTCAGAAAAAACGGCCCGATGATGCTCAAGGCCGTGGCCGGCGGCGGCGGGCGCGGCATGCGCATCGTCCAGACCGAGGCGGAGATCGAGTTCGCCCTCGCCGCCTGTGCGCGGGAGGCCCAGGCAGCGTTCGGCGACGGCGCGGTCTATGCCGAATGGCTGGTCGCCGACGCGCGCCACATCGAGGTGCAGATCGTTGCCGACGGCCGGGCCGTTCTGGCCGTGGGCGACCGCGACTGCTCGATCCAGCGGCGCAATCAGAAGCTGGTCGAGAGCGCCCCGGCGATCCTGCCCGAGCCCTTGCGCAAGGCCCTGCACGAGGCGGCCGAGAAGCTCTGCGCGGCGGTCAAATACCGCACCCTGGCCACCGTGGAATTCCTCGTCGACAGCAAGGGTGGCTTCGCCTTCATCGAGACCAACGCCCGGCTGCAGGTCGAGCACACGGTCACCGAGGAGGTCACGGGGCTGGACCTGGTCCGGATCCAGTTCGAGCTGGCGGCGGGCAAGACCCTGGTCCAGCTGGGCCTGGCCGAGGCGCCCAGGCCGCGCGGCTTCGCCGTCCAGGCGCGCGTCAATCTGGAGACCCTGACCGCCGACGGCTCGACCCTGCCCGGCGGCGGACGGCTGGAGACCTATGAGCCGCCGAGCGGTCCGGGCGTACGCGTCGACGGTTACGGCTATGCCGGCTACGTCACCAGCCCCGCCTACGACAGCCTGCTGGCCAAGGTCATCGGCCGGGGCGAGACCATGGCCGCCGCCTGCGCCCGAACGGCCCGGGCGCTGGGTGAATTCCGGCTGGACGGGGTCGAGACCAACGCGCCGCTGTTGCGCACCGTGCTGGCCGATCCGGCCGTCACCGGCGGGATCGCGACGACGCGCTTCCTGGAAGCCAGCCTGGCGGCGTTGCTCGCGAACCTGCCAGCCCCGGCTCTGCGGACAGCCGAAGCCGCACCTGTTGTCGCCGAGACAGCCTTCGAAGTGCTCGACGGCGCGATCAACGTCACCGCCCCGCTGCAGGCGACGGTCGGGATCATCGAGGTCAGTGAGGGCGATCTCGTCGCCGCCGGCCAGACCGTCGCCATCCTTGAAGCCATGAAGATGGAGCACGTCGTCACTGCGCCGGAGGGTGGCCGGGTCGTGCGCATCGCCGCAAGCAAGGGCGAGACCCTGATGAAGGGCCAGCCGATCCTGTTCCTCGAACCCGCCGACGTCGCGGCGGACGCGGCGGCCGAGGCGGCGCTGGTCGACCCCGACCACATCCGGCCTGACCTGCAGGAGGTCATCGACCGACATGCCTTCACCCTGGACGCCAACCGACCCGAGGCCGTGGCCAAGCGGCGCAGGACCGGTCACCGGACGGCGCGGGAGAACATCGACGACCTGCTCGATCCCGGCAGTTTCATCGAATACGGCGCCCTGACGATCGCGGCCCAGCGCCGCCGCAGGACGCTGGAAGACCTGATCAAGGCCACCCCCGCAGACGGGCTGATCGCCGGCATCGGGGCGATCAACGGCCACCTGTTCCCGCCGGAAAAGGCCCGGGTCGCAGCGCTCAGCTACGACTTTACGGTTCTGGCCGGCACCCAGGGGCACATGAACCACAAGAAGACCGACCGGCTGCTGCACATCGTCGAGGACCAGAAGCTGCCGCTGGTCTGGTACGCCGAGGGCGGCGGCGGACGGCCGGGCGACACCGACGGCACGGGCGTGGCCGGGCTGGACGTCACCACCTTCGGCAAGTTCGCCTCCCTGTCGGGAGAGATGCCCAAGATCGCCATCGTCGCCGGCCGCTGCTTCGCCGGCAACGCGGCCATCGCCGGGCTGTCCGAGATCATCATCGCCACGAAGGACTCCAATCTCGGCATGGGCGGTCCGGCGATGATCGAGGGCGGCGGCCTGGGCGTCTTCAAACCGGACGACATCGGCCCCAGTGATGTGCAGTGGGCCAACGGGGTGATCGACATCCTCGCCGACGACGAGGCCCATGCCACGGCCCTGGCCAAACAGGCCATGTCGACCTTCCAGGGGCGGGTCGCCGACTGGACCGCGCCGGACCAGCGCGATCTGCGTCGGGCGATCCCGGAGAACCGCCTGCGGGTCTACGACATCCGGCCGCTGATCGAGACCCTGGCCGATGCGGGCAGCTTCCTGGAGCTGCGGCGCGGCTTCGCGGCCGGAATGATTACCGGCTTCGTGCGGATCGAGGGCCGGCCGATGGGGCTGATGGCCAATGATCCGCGGCATCTGGGCGGGGCTATCGACTGCGACGGCGCCGAGAAGGCCGCCCGCTTCCTGCAACTGTGCGACGCCTTCGACCTGCCGGTCGTCAGCCTGTGCGACACGCCGGGGTTCATGGTCGGGCCGGACAGCGAGGCGGCCGGCGCCGTGCGCCGGGTCAGCCGCCAGTTCATCGCCGGCGCCAAGCTGGGCACGCCGCTGTTCTGCATCGTCCTGCGCAAGGGCTATGGCCTCGGCGCCCAGGCCATGGCCGGCGGCGGCTTCCATGCCCCGGTGTTCATCGCCAGCTGGCCGACCGGCGAGTTCGGCGGCATGGGGCTCGAGGGCGCCGTCCGCCTCGGCTACAGCAAGGAGCTGGCCGCCGAGACCGACCCCGAGAAGAACAAGGCCCTGTTCGAGCAGCTGGTCGGCCGCCTCTACGCCGCCGGCAAGGCGACCAGCATGGCCGCCGCCCTGGAGATCGACGCCGTCATCGACCCTGCCGAGACCCGCCGCTGGATCACCCGCGGCCTCGACAGCTGCCCGGCCCGCACGAAGCCGGCGCGGCGCTGGGTGGACAGCTGGTGAAGTGCGCCCCCCGCCCGTAACCGGTTTATTCGAAGCCCTTCGCCAGTTTGGCCTTCCGGGCTGTCTGTGCATCGCTACGGGGGATTGCCGATGAAGTTCGCATACGCCGCCCTGATCGGGGTTCTGGCCCTTGCCGGTTGCGAAAAGGCCCCGCCCGCACCGGCGCCCGCCAGCAAGGACACCGCGATGACCTGTCTTCGGGACAACGACCTGGCCTGCGCCGAGGCCAATCTGCGCGGCTATCTGAAGCAGTACCCGACGGACAGCGAGAGTACGGCGGTGCTGGCCATCACCCTGACCAAGGCGGGCAAGCACCGCGAAAGCCTGCCGTTCTACGATACGGCGGTGAAGGCCGGTCAGGTGACCTACGACCTGTTCGCTTTCTACGCCAGGAGCCTGGACGCGACCGGCAGCCTCGACCACGCCATCTACTACAACAAGAAGTCGCTGCAGATCGTCGCGAGCCTCGTCGACGTGCGCGGCGACCTCGCCCGCCAACTGGTCCGCAAGGGCCAGCCCGCCGAGGCGGTGGCGCTGCTGAAATGGTATGACAACGACCTGGAGCGGAAGGGTCACCCGCCCTATTTCACCGTCCAGATCGCCGGCATCCAGGAGGCCGCGAAGGCCGCAGCCAGGCCCTGATCAGGCGGCTTTGGGCCTCATGCGGCTCATGACCAGTCGCACGACGAGATAGGCCAGCAGGCCGGCCGGGCCGAACATGAAGGTCAGGGCCAGGATCGGCAGCAGCAGCCAGTGCGGCACGCGGCTCTTCGGCGCGTCCTCCGCCTGCCAGGTCCCGACCCACAGGTCGAACGCCAGGTAGTGGATCCAGCCCGGCAGCATCGCGGTGGGCGTCGACATCAGGATCATCACCCCGGCGAGCGAGTTGAACCCGCCGCCCGCCGGCGCGTCCGGTGACGACAGGGCCTGATAGATCAGGATCACATAGGCGAGGCTCAACAGCGCCGCGACGACCCGGGCCGCGCCGACCAGGGCCGGTCTCCGCACGGGCGCGAGCGCCAGACAGAGCCAGCCGGCCATGGCGAGAAAGCTCATGGCGGAGAAGATGGTTTCGAGGTTCATCAGTGATCCCTCCCCAGGGTGTATCCGGGGGGAGCCTATCTCTCTTCTCCCGGAGGGAGAAGGCGACCTGCGGAGCAGGTCGGGAGAGGAAAGACCTAGGCGATGATGTCCGGGGTCAGCTGGTTTTCCAGCTTGGTGATCTGGTCGCGCAGGATCAGTTTCTGCTTCTTCAGCCGGGCGATCTGGAGCTGGTCGGGGAGCGGCTTTTCAATCAGCGCGGCGACGGCGGCGTCGAGATCCTGGTGCCGCTGACGCAGCTCCATCAGGCGGCCACGCACCTCCATGTTGGGCATGACGTACAGCCCATCGTCGTCATTCATGGTCGGCGCGCTCCCTCACCAGCGGGAAAATACAGCCGGCATCCGCGTCACGCCAGAGCTTCCGCGAGGCGTTTCAGCGGGGCGGCCGGCGCCTGGCCACACCAGGCCATCGCCGCGCGGGTCAGGGCCGCCATGATGTCGACGTTCGACGCCGGGCCGCCGAACGATTCCAGCGTTTCCATCAGCGTCCGTTCCGCGCGGAGTTCGGCCGCCTTGACGTCCTCGCGCAGAGCTACGCGCGGCGCGTCGGCGAACGGCGGGCGGTGGCCCTTTAGGGCGCGACGGACATTGCGTAGCGGCCAGAGCACCGTCTCGTCCCAGAGCACCGTCGTCTGGACGCCATTGGCCAGGATCTCGCGATCCGGGTCCGCCCAGACGGCCCACAGCAGGTAGGCGGTGTTGAAGCCGTGCTCGTCCTGCAGCGCCAGCGTCGCCTCGGCGACGCCGGGACGGTCATAGGTGTCGAGCGTCCAGGCCCAAAGGGCGCCGCTCACTGTCCGCTCACGATCGGATCGAGGTCTTCGCCCCAGCGCTTCACCGGCTTCCAGTCGAGACCGAACAGGTCGAGGGCGCGGCCGACCGACTGGTCGATCATCTCGGCGATGGACCGCGGCATGGCGTAGAAGGCCGGCAGCGGCGGAGCGATGGTCGCGCCCATCTCGGCCAGCCGGACCATGGTGCGCAGGTGGCCAAGGTGGAACGGTGTCTCGCGCACCATCAGCACCAGCGGCCGGCGCTCCTTGAGCGTCACATCCGCGGCGCGGGTCAGGAGGCTGGAGGTCACGCCCGTCGCGATCTCGCTCATCGTCCGCACCGAACAGGGGGCAATGATCATCCCCAGCGCCCGGAAGGAGCCGGAGGCCACCGAAGCGCCGACGTCGCCGACCTTGTGGACCACATCCGCCATGGCGTTGACGTCGGCGAGCGTGCGGTCGGTTTCCTGGGTCAGGGTCAGGACAGCCGCCTTGGACAGAATCAGATGGCTCTCGACGCCGAGCTCGCGGCAGGCGTCGAGGGTCCGCAAGCCGTAGGCCACCCCGGACGCGCCGGAGATCCCCACCACGAGTTTTTTGCGCGCTGTTACGGTCATTTCCCACCCCCTCTACGCGCACACATGAACGCGCGAAAGCCCGCAACGCCTTCGCCATCAAGCGCAACCCTTTGTGATCTGACTCTCGCCCGAGACGGGTGTTCAATAATTCTGTCACAGAAGAGGAGCCGAGGAATGGCGCTGGATGCTCGCATTCGCGAACTTGGTAATCGTCATCAGACTCTCGAGCGGTTGATCCACGACGAGATGAGACGACCTTCGGCGGATGAGCTCCGCCTCAAGGAACTCAAGCGACAGAAACTCCGCCTCAAGGAAGAAATCGAATCCCTCCGCCTGCGGGTTCACTGATCAATCGCCCGGCTTCGGCCGGGCCCCTGACCGGTTCGACGCTCCGGCCTCGCTCATGAAGGGCGGGGCGTTGGCCCGGTTTTGCTCCTGAATCCCGGGACAGCATCGGACTCTGCAGGGTCCGGTGGCCAGGAGCACTGGGCTCTGGCCATCGTTAAGACATGCTGGGACCCGATGTAGATTTTATCCCTGTCGGATTGGTAGGATTTCCAGCTAGCGTCGTCCTCCAGTCGGAGTGCGGCCCTTGGAAGTTTTTTTGC
This sequence comes from uncultured Caulobacterales bacterium, assembly GCA_903858185.1. Taxonomy (GTDB): domain Bacteria; phylum Pseudomonadota; class Alphaproteobacteria; order Caulobacterales; family Caulobacteraceae; genus Caulobacter; species Caulobacter lacus. The sequence goes on along the minus strand of CAIOHT010000050.1, from coordinate 39,202 downwards.
TGTTCCTTCTCGTCGGCTTCCTCGCCCAGTCGGTCGACGGGGCGTTGGGCATGGCCTACGGGGTCATTTCATCGACGGTGTTGCTGGCTTTCGGAGTCCCGCCGGCGATGGCCTCGGCCAGCGTGCACGCCGCAGAGGTGTTCACCACCGCCGCCTCGGCCGGCTCCCATGCGGTCAACAGGAACGTCAACTGGAAGCTCTTTGCACCGCTTGCCGTGGGCGGGTGCATCGGCGGCGCCGCGGGGGCCTTCCTGCTGACCTCGATCGACGGCGACGTCCTCAAACCCTTCATCACCGCTTATCTCGCGCTCATGGGCGTCGCGATCCTCTACCGGGCCTGGCGGACCATCTCGATCCGTCCCTTTCCGGTGCGGCTGAGCGGACCCCTCGGTGTTGTCGGCGGGTTCCTTGACGCGGTCGGCGGCGGCGGCTGGGGCCCGACGGTGACCTCCACGATGGTCGGCGCCGGCGCTGAGCCGCGGCTGAGCATCGGCACGGCCAATACGGCCGAGTTCTTCGTCACCGCCACCATATCGGCCACCTTCCTCGCCGCCCTGCTCACGGGACACTGGGAGAACGCCGGCGCGCTGGCGTCGCACGCGACCGCCGTGGGCGGTCTGATTGTCGGGGGTCTGCTCGCCGCGCCTCTGGCCGGCTATGTGGTCCGTCTCGTGCCGGTCAGGATACTGACCTGCGCCGTCGGCGTGCTGGTGCTGCTGCTCGCCGGCTATCAGACGGCGCGGCACGTCGGCATCGTCTGACGGCGCGGGGACACGCACGGACGTGCATATCCCCTCCGGGTTCTAGTCCTCGTCGCCGTCGTCGTCGTCACGGTCCTGGAAGACGTTCTTCAGGTCGACATGGCCGGCGACTTCCTCGTCGGTCTCGACTTCAGGCTCGACGTCCGCTTCGGCGGCGGACTTCAGGGTCGCGCCGTCGGGGGCCACGATACCCTTGCGGGCGTCGTCCTTGGCCTTCTTGTCGGCCGCCTTGCGCACCAGGGCGTCCAGGTCGATCTGCGTCGTCAGGCCAAGCGTCACCGGGTCGACGGCCTTGATGTTGGCGCTGTTCCAGTGGGCGCGCGTGCGCACCGACTCGATGGTCGACTTGGTCGTGCCCAGCAGGCGGGCGATCTGGGCGTCGGTCACTTCCGGATGGTGGGTGACGAACCACTTGATGGCGTCCGGGCGATCCTGGCGGCGCGACACGGGCGTGTAGTGCGGGGCCTTCTTCACCGGCTTGAGCAGCGCGGCATGGCGGCTGACCTGGGCGACCATGCGGTAGGCGGGATCGGCGCCGGCCTTGTCGAGCTCTTCGCGGTTCAGCTGGCCGTTGGCGATCGGGTCGGCGCCGCGGATGTCGCGCGCCACTTCGCCGTCGGCAATGCCGCGGACTTCCAGACGGTGCAGGCCGCAGAAGTCGGCGATCTGCTCAAAGGTCAGCGAGGTATTGTCCACGAGCCAGACGGCGGTCGCCTTCGGCATCAGGATTTGGTCGGACATGTCGTGCTCCAGATACGACGGCGCCCGGCCTTTCGGCCGGGCGGGATGTTGGATTGGTCATATAGAGCCGTTCCCGGACAAAGGAAACGGCGTTCATTTGCCGCGACGCCTACCGGACGAAAAACGGCTCAAACGCTCCATTCGCCACCGCCGCCGCCATAGGCGTCGATGGCCTCGAACATCGTTGCGACCAGCGCCCGCTCCTCGTCAGACAGTTCCGGCCGCCAGACGTCGAACAGCAGGATCACGCGGGTCTCGTTGCTGCGGTTCCAGGCCTCGTGCTCAATCGTGTCGTCGAACAGCCAGGCCTTGCCCTCGCGCCAGGGCCGGGTGTCGTTGCCGACCCTAAAGGCGCAGCCCTCCGGCACGATCAGCGGCAGGTGGCAGATCAGGCGGGTGTTGACGAAGCCATGGTGCGGCGGGATCACCGCACCCGGCCGCAGCAGCGAAAACAGCACCGACGGCGTGCGGCCCTTGATCCGGGCCAGCGGGGCGCCGGCCAGGGCGGCCATGGTGTTCGGGCAGCGGGCGATGTTGTCGGCGACCGGCTCGCCGTTCTTCCAAAGGTAGAAGGCGCTCCAGTCCGGGTTGTCGAGCATCCCATGGACGTCCTGGAACGGCCGGTCGGCGCGGCTTTCCAGATAGGGGGTGAAGGCGGCGTGATCCTTCATCACCTCCAGCAGCTCGGCGCGGATCGCGTCGGTGGCCGCCTCGACTGCGTCGAGCCAGGGAAACTGCGCCCGGTCATAGAACTGGGTCTGGGGCAGGCCCGGGAAATAGAAGTGCTTGGGCTGCTGCAGGTAGATCTGCTTCTTGCCCAGCATCAGGTCGAGCGACTGGGCGAAGGCGCTGTCATCGGCGAAAGCCAGACCGGAGAGCCGGTCGCGCAGGAACACCTCGTAGTCGGCGGCGTAGCGGCGGCTCATCACCTCCGCGCGGGCGACCTCGTTGCGCAGCTCCGGCGGCAGCTGTTCAGGCGGCGGGGCGGCGCGGACCACCGAGGCATAGAAGGCCGAGGCCGCGCGGGCGTCGCCCATCTCGGCGTAATGGTCAGCCTTCATCACCCGGGCGCGGATGTTGCGCGGCTCCAGCTTCAGGGCCTGCTCGATGGCGACGAGGCTGCCTTCCTTGTCGTTGGTGCCGCGCAGGGCGAGGGCCAGGCCCAGCCAGACCGAGGCGTCGGCGACGCCCGAAGCGATCACCTGCTGGAACCGGTCGCGGCCGGTCGCGGGATCGCCCTTGCGCAGGGCCTCGATGGCCTGCTGGACGAGGGCGCGGGCGTCGACGGGCTGTCCGGGCGTGCTCACGTCAGGCCTCCAGGACGACCTTGCCGACATGGGCGCCGGCCTCGAGGAACGCATGGGCCGCGGCCGCATCAGCCAGCGGGAAGGTGCGGTCGACCACGGCCCTGACCTTGCCGGCCCCGATCCAGGGCCAGACGATCCGCTCGATCTCCGCCGCCAGCCGCGCCTTTTCGTCGGCGGAGCGGGGGCGCAGGGTCGAGCCGGTCAGTACCGCCCGCTTCTGCATCAGCGCCAGGATCGGGACCTCCAGCGTGCCGCCGCCGAGCGAGGCGATGTAGACAATCCGCCCGCCGGTCTTCAGCGCCTGCAGGTTCTTCGCGAAATAGGACCCGCCGACCATGTCGAGGATCACGTCGATGCCGCCCTCGGCCAGCGCGACCTCGGCGAAGTCCTGGGTCGTGGTGTCGACGGCGATATCCGCGCCGATGGCCAGGGCCTGGGCAGCCTTGTCGGCGCCGCGGCCGGTGGAGATCACCTTCGCACCCGCGGCCTTGGCCATCTGGATCGCGGTGACCCCGATGCCGGAGGTGCCGCCGTGGACCATGAAGGTCTCGCCGGCCTTCAGCCCCCCATGCTCGAAGACGTTGGCGAACACCGTGAACACGGTCTCGGGCAGGCCCGCGGCCGCGTTGAAGTCGAGACCCGTGGGGATCGGCAGAGCGTGGCGGGCGTCGACGACCGCGTACTCGGCGTAGCCGCCCCCGCCGAGCAGGGCGGTGACCGTGTCGCCCGCCTTCCAGCGCCCGGCGCCGGTAACGACCTCGCCGGCGACTTCAAGGCCCAGCGTGGCCGGCGCGCCCGGGGGCGGCGGGTAGAAGCCCATGCGCTGGAGCAGATCGGGACGATTGACCCCGGCCGCCCTGACCCGGATCAGGATTTCGCCATCCTTCGGAAAAGGCCGCGGCGCCGCAACGGGCTTCAGGGCGTCGGCCGGGCCCTTGCCGCCCTCGACGGCGATGGCGGTCATCGTGGGCTCGGCCATGGTCTCGCTCCTGCACTTGCGTGTTATCGTCCGCGAACGTCTGATATCGTGAAAGACCTCGGATGCGATAGGGAGGCCCCGGCGATGAGTGAAGAACCGGCAGAACCGCGCGGACACAGGGGCGAGGCGCTCTCGCTGGCCCTGCGCGAGGATCTCGAACTCTACAGCGTCGCTGATCTCGAGGAGCGCGTCGGGCTGCTGCAGTCCGAAATCGTCCGCACCCGCGGCCAGATCGAGAAGAAGCAGGCCAGCAAGTCGGCCGCGGATGCGTTTTTCAAGTTCGGCAACGACTGACGCCGCCGCTTGGCACGTCCGTTGCAGCCGATGGGTGAGGCGGGAATGTGATCCCGCGCGTTTTGTGAGGGGCGATCTTGTCCATGAATGAACTCGGCGCGCCCGCAACGGCGCCGTGGCGAGCGAATGTGATTTCCGACTTCGCCCGCTCGGAGCTGTTCGACCGCACCTTTCTCGAGGGCATGGACCTGGTCGAGGAGACCGCGGCCTATCTCGACGGCGGCGGGCGCCAGGACTCCAAACTGTTGTCCCGCAACGCCGCGCTGTCCTACGCCTCCGAAAGCATGCGCCTGACCACCCGGCTGATGCGGGTCGCGTCCTGGCTGCTGGTGCAGCGCGCGGTGCGCGAAGGCGACATGGCCCCGGAAGCCGCCTGCGAAAGCCGATATCGCCTCGACGCCGAGGACACCTCGGTCAGCGAGGCCGAAGCCCTGCATGATTTGCCGCTCGGCCTGCTGGAACTGCTCGACCGGTCGGCGCGCCTGTACGACCGCGTCCGCCACCTGGACCGCCGCATGTACGTCGAGGCCAGCGTCGAGACCGCGCCCCATCCGGTGCTGTCGCAGATGGACCGCCTGCGGGACGCGTTCGGGGCCGGCGCGAACTGACTGCGTCCTTCGAGACGCGATCCTGAGGGATCGCTCCTCAGGATGACGAACACAAGTGCCCCTCATGGTGAGGAGCGAGGCCCCGGCCGAGCGTCTCGAACCTCGCGACGACCACAACACCAAAAAGGCCGGCGGGGTTTCCCCTGCCGGCTTTTCCGCGTTCAGCCCGACCTGTCCCGGCGAGCGAAAGGCAAAATACGCGCTTAGATGGTGTCGGCGGCCTTGACGCGACAAACGGGATCACTACTATTACGCGTATTGTTGACTCAGCTACCTGGAGGGGATTATGAAAGTTCTCGTCTTGGCGGTCGCGATTGCCGTCGCATCAAGCCCGACGCCAAAGTCTTTGGGGGACGCAACGTCTCCATCCGATCAACCAACCTCCACACGACTGGCATCCCTCACGTGCGACACCATGGGCTTTGGATCGGGGACATGCCCCTCACCCCTTAATCAGTGTCGAATAGAATGTGATGACGGATACGCTCACGATACACTGAGATGTATGTCCGGATCAGGCGGAATACTGCCGCAGCAAAGAGCAATTTGTCACGGAGTGGCTGCGATGATATTTGCCCAATGTCATCGAAATTGTAACGATACCTACCCTGCTGGCATTGGCTGAATGATAAGATTTGAGTTCGGCGCTACCAATCTGAAAACCAGGCGTCAGGGGACGCTAGTTGTCGAGATTCACACGCCTCGCCCCGTCGAGGGCTATCCAGGCAACTACGAATGCCAGATTCACATATCTGGAGTCGTGGACAAGGAAATGCGCGGCGTCGGTGCATTTCCATTTCAGGCGGTAGACCTGTCCCTACAGATCGCCAAGGCCGTCTTGAGGTCTCATCAGGCCGAATGGGAACTATCGTTTGGCCAGCAAGGACCAGTGACGTTCGAATACTGAGTGCTTTCTAGAAAAAAGGCCGGCGGGGTTTCCCCTGCCGGCCTTTTCGAATCTCGCTGGCTGACGCCGACGCCTACTTCTTCGCGGTGAAACCGGCGAACTTGGCGTTGAAGCGCGACACGCGGCCGCCGCGGTCCAGCAGGTGGGCGTTGCCGCCGGTCCAGGCCGGGTGCGTCGAAGGATCAATGTCCAGATTCAGGGTCGCGCCTTCCTTCCCGTAGGTGGAGCGCGTCTGGTACGTCGTGCCGTTCGTCATCACCACGGTGATGAAGTGATAGTCGGGATGGGTGTCTTGTTTCATCGGGCGGTCCAACCGACTTGAGAGGAATGTTGATCTGGCGGCCGAAAGTTCGGGCCACCGAAGAGGCGCGGCTATACAGAAGGGCTGCGATGAAGGCAAGGGGCCGAGCATGAGTGACACCAACGCGGCCGACGCCGTGGCCGACGGGCGGCCCAGTGAAGGCGCGGAACTGGCCGCGGCCCTGAGTGAAGCAGCGGCTCGCCGACCGAAGAGTCGCGATGTCCGGAATCTGGTCCACCTGGTGCCGTTCATCACCGCCCATTGGCGACATGCCGCGGCGGCCGGCTTCTTCCTGCTGTTCTCCACCGGCGCGACCCTCAGCATCACCCAGGCCCTGCGGCTGGTCGTCGACAAGGGCTTCCTGTCGGCGGACAACCTGAACCGCTATTTCGGCCTCGCAGCGCTTGTCGTGCTGGTGCTGGCCTTCGCAACGTCGGCGCGCTTCTATTTCATCACCGTGCTGGGCGAGCGGGTCGTGGCCGACCTGCGCAAGGCGCTTTACCGACACGTGCTTACGCTCGATCCGTCCTTCTTCCTGAAGACGCGCACCGGCGAGGTGCTGTCGCGGATGACCACGGACGTCACGATCATCGAGAACCTGGTCGGCTCGGCGGCCTCGATCGCGCTGCGCAATATTCTCGGCCTGATCGGCGCCACCGTGATGCTGGCGATCGTGTCGCCAAAGCTGACGCTGTTCGTCATGCTGGGCGCGCCGCTGCTGATCGCGCCGCTGTTCATTTTCGGACGCCGGGTGCGCGCCCTGTCGACCAAGACCCAGGACCGGTTCGCACAGGCCGTCGGCTTTGCCGGCGAAAGCCTGGACGCGCTCGAGACCGTTCAGGCCTTTGGTCGGGAGAAGATGGCCGACACCCGTTTTGGCGACTCGGTCGAGACGGCCTTCCGCACCTCTCTCAAGCGGGTCATGGCCCGATCGCTGATGACCCTGGTGGTCATCGGCCTGGTCTTCGGCGGCATCGGCCTGTTGCTGTGGTCCGCCGCCCACTCGGTGGTGAACGGGACAATGTCACCCGGCCAGCTGATCCAGTTCCTGGCGCTGTCGGTGTTTGCCGGCGCCTCGGTCGGCGCGCTCGGCGAAGTCTGGGGCGTCGTGCAGCAGGCCGCCGGCGCAATGCAGCGGATCTTCGAGCTGCTGGCGTCGAAGACGCTGATCGCCGCTCCGGCCGCGCCGCGCGCCCTGCCGGTCCCCGCAAGGGGCGACATCGCCTTCGAAGGCGTCACCTTCGCCTATCCGGGTCGTCCGGACCTGCCGGCGCTGCGCGGCTTCGACCTGACCGTGCGGCCCGGCGAGACCGTGGCGCTCGTCGGCCCCTCCGGCGCCGGCAAGAGCACCGTCCTGCGCCTCCTGCTGCGGTTCTATGACCCCCAGGTCGGCCGCATCCTGCTGGACGGCGTCGACCTGAAGGACGCCGACCCCGGCGAGGTCCGCGCGCGCATGGCGCTGGTCGCCCAGGACGCGTCCCTGTTCTCCGGCTCGGCGCTGGACAACATCCGTTTCGGCCGCGAGGACGCGACGCTGGAGGAGATCCATGCCGCCGCCCGGGCGGCCGAGGCCGACGGCTTCATCAGCGCCCTGCCCGAAGGCTACGACACGCCCGTGGGCGAGCGGGCCAAGACCCTCTCCGGCGGCCAGAAGCAGCGGCTGGCCATCGCCCGCTCGCTGGTCCGCAACTCGCCGATCCTGCTGCTCGACGAGGCCACCAGCGCGCTGGACGCCGAGAACGAGCGACTGGTCCAGAAGGCCCTCGAAGGCGCCATGGGCGACCGCACCACCCTGGTCATCGCCCACCGCCTGGCGACCGTCCTGCGGGCCGACCGCATCGTGGTGATGGACGAGGGCCGCGTCGTCGAGGAAGGCACGCACACGCAGCTGAGCAAGGCCGGCGGCCTGTACGCCAAGCTGGCCCGGCTGCAGTTCGGGGTGGAGGCGGCCTAGCGGGCCGGCGCCAGTGCGACGCAGGCCGCGTTGTAAGCCACGCCCTTGAGCCACGCTCGGCGCACCATGCCGGCGAGCACAGCCGCCGCCCGGGCCCGATCTCGCGACTCGGCTCCGGAAACACGACGAACCAGGCCCCGGAAGGGAATGTCCAGGGCGCCCTGAAAGGCATCGAACAGCATCTCGCCGGCCGCGCCGCCAGGCTTGACGTGATCCGCGTCCAGGTCCGGCCCCAACGCCGTATCAAGGCGGGCGATCTCGGCAGAGACGTCCGCGCAGTTGACCGGGCCCCGAAGGCCGTAGGGCGCGACGGTCGCGTCGGCCAGAACATCGGGAATCGCCCGGCGCATGATCCCCAGGTCCCGGAGCGGCCGCGTCATCGCGCCTTCCATCCTCGCTGAACCGCTGCGCCCGGGCGGAGTCTCGCCGGACGTTGCACAGGCGGCAAGGCCGAGACCCAGCATCAGTAAGAGCGCGAGACGCGAAGGGCCTGGCATGGCGGAGCCTTTCCGTGGCCCTGCACCTGACGCTCGATCCGCGCGCACCGTGATGATCTGCATCAAGCCCGCCCGCTGTCAGGGCCGGGTCAGGTCCCCCGGCAAGGTCGGTTCGCTGATCACCGCTTCCATGCGCTTCCAGCGTTCCGCCTGACCCGGCCCGGCGGCCTCGACGTAGGCCCGCACCATATCCAGGCCGAGGCCGTAATTGATCACGTAACTACGGTACTGCTCGGTGAAGGACACGGTCTGGGCGGCGCGTTTGGCGGAGACCAGACCGTAGGTCTGGGTCAGGGCGATCGCCTGTTCCCGCGTGATGCGGCCGGACAGCAGCTCGCTGGCAATGGTGAACCGCGCGCCGGCGAGGGCCTTCTGGGCCACGAGCAGGGCGTCGTAGCGGGCGGCGTCCTTCGGATCGAGGCCGGCGAGCGGGTAGAGGACCGCCAGCTCAAACGCGCGCTTCTCGTCACCCGGGAAGGCCAGCTCGATGCCGTAGTTGGCGCTGCCCTCGGCGATCAGGGACTGCGGCGAATAGAGCGGATAAACGCTGAACTCGACCCACCCGCGCGCCTTCGTCAGGCGCTGTTCGAGCAGCAAGTTCAGCACATGGTGGCCGGGGTAGCCCTCGTGGCAGCCCAGGTCGACCGCGCGGCTGAGCCGCACCGGCAGGTCGGTGTTGATCTGGATGAGGCTGGTCGCCTCGCCCTTGTACCAGTTGTAGCCGGACCAGGACTTGCCGGTGACGAACTCGAGGGTGAACCGCTCGTCCGTCGGCAGGGCGATGTGGACCGCCGTGCGCTTGCGACATTCGGCGATGGCGGCATCCATGACGGCCTGCAGCCGGTCGGCCGGGATGATGAACCGGTCACTGAAGGTGTCGACCCGCTGCCACAGCGGCCCCTCGCCGGGGACCAGCGCCTCGATCTCCTTCAGCACAGGATCGTAGGCCGACAGCGGCCTGAGCACCGGCCGGACGCCGAACAGCCCCTCGGCTTCGTCCTCGAAGCTGAGCTTTTCGCCGGACATCATCCGCAGGCGGGTGTCAGCGGCCTTGAGCTGGGCGAGCAGGAACACCCGGCGGCGCTTCTCCTCGGCGACCAGCCAGCCTGGCTTGATGCGCGTCACGGCCAGCGACAGGGCGGCCACCTCGGCCTTCAGCGCGGGCAGATCACGCGGCGCGGCCTTCGCGGCGGACTGCCATTCGGGCGGCCCGTAGAAGGCGTCGATGTAGCCGTCTTCCTTCTCGCCGATCTCCAGGCTCAGCTTGACGTACTGCTCGGCCAACGGGTCCAGCGGCGACTTCGCTGCGGCCGGGGTGGCGAAGACGATACAGGCCGCGAGGGCCGCCAGGGCGAGACGGATCATCCGAACATGTCCTTGCGGGCCGCGACGGCCAGGCCCGGAAAGTCACTGAAGACGCCATCGACGCCGGCTTCATAGAGCGCCCGGAACATCTCCGCGACGTTGCCGTGAACCGTTGGAGTGTCGGGACGGAGCGACGCGGGCAACCTCTGCAGATCCTTCGGCAGGAAGTAGTTCTCCGCCCGCACCGTCCAGGGGTGGACCTTCAGGCCGACGGCGTGGGCGTCCTTCACGAACGATGTCGCCGGCAGCAGCGCCTTTCCATCCGTCGGAACGACGTACGACTTGTCGGGCCCAACGCCATCGGCATAGGCAGCGATCGCTCGCAGTCCGTCGGCCGTCGCCATACCGGCGTAGGTCAGGTCCGGACGGTCGGCCGGCGAACCCTCCGAATCGACCAGCTGCACCAGCCGTGCGTTTGTCAGGGTGCGGATCGTCTTCAGCGGCCCGACCTCGAAGCACTGGACGAACACCTTTGCGCGCTTCGAATTCAGCCCCTCGGCCTTGAGAGCGTCGGCCATGCGCTGCTCGAACGGCAGGCCGACCGAAGCGAAGTGACGCGGGTGCTTCATTTCCGGGTACACGCCCACGCCCGCCGCCTTCGCGATGGCGACAACCTCCGTGAAGGTCGGAATGGCCTCCTGACCATCGAAGGCAGTGTTGGCCGGCCTCAGCTGCGGCAGACGTTCACGGGCCCGCAGGGTCTTGAGCTCTGCGAGGGTGAAATCCTCGGTGAACCAGCCGGTGACGGACTGGCCGTCGATGAGCTTGGCGGTCTTGCGGGCGGCAAACTCGGCGCGGGAGGCGACGTCGGTCGTCCCGCCGATCTCGTTTTCGTGCCGGGCGACCAGATGGCCGTCCTTTGTGATGACGAGATCCGGCTCGATGTAGTCCGCGCCCTGGGCGATCGCCAGGCGATAGGCCATCGGCGTATGCTCCGGCCGCTCGCCACTGGCGCCGCGATGGCCGATGACAATCGGTGGCTGGGCGCCGGCCGAGGCTGGGCGACCGAGGGAGGAGCTGGCGGCCATGGCGAGTCCGGCGGCGGCGAGGGATCGGCGGGTAAGGCTCATGAGGCAGGATTAGCCGCCCCTCATGACGGGTTCGTCAAGGCGTCGGAGAGCCGGCGGATTATTCAGGGCGGCGCCCCTGCGATGGATCCAGCGGCCACCAACCCGCCTGCTGCCGGACGGGCCCCTCTGGCGCAGCGAAAGTGCGTGATGTCGGACCGCATCAGCGGGGTCTCTCTGGTCGGCGAGCGGCCGCGCGACCAATCGATTGGCCCCGACGCCGGGCTTCGGTAGACTTGCCGAACTCCGGAGGCTCCAAGACCCATGATGACCCTGAACGTCCTCGAATACGCTGTCGGTCAGGTGGCATGCTAGAGACGGCCCTGAACGCCGCGAGCGCCAATCTTCTTGCCCCGCCACTCCTGTTCTTCGCGCTCGGAGCTTTTGCCGGATGGGCCAAGTCCGACCTTTCCATCCCGGATCAGGCCGCGAAGGCCCTCTCGCTCTATTTGATGCTCTGCATCGGTTTCAAGGGTGGCGTTGAAGCCCAGGCAAGCGGCCTGGGCGGCGGAATGCTGGCAGTCGGCGGCCTCGGGCTGGCCTTCAGCTTCCTGACGCCCTTTGCGGCTTACGCCGCGCTACGCACTCTGGGTGGGCTTCAGCGGGTGACCGCTGCAGCGACCGCGGCGCACTATGGCAGCGTTTCGGTTGTGACCTTCGCGGCGGGAAGCGAATTTCTGCGCACACTCGGCGTTGAGTTCAGCGGACACATGGCGGCTGTGCTTGCGTTGATGGAGACACCCGCGATCCTCGCGGCGCTGGTGATCGCCGGATCCAGCGCGCGAGATCCCGGGGCCCGGTTCAAACCAGAATTGTGGCGCGAAGTGCTCTTGAACGGAGCCGCAGTGCTGCTCGTCGGGAGCTTCTTCGTCGGGCTTCTTGCCGGCGAGCGCGGAATGGAGCGTCTCTCGGGATTTGTGGGCGGCCCGATCTTCCAGGGAGCCCTGTGCCTGTTCCTTCTCGACATGGGCATCATCGCCGCCCGGCGCCTGGCGGATGCGCCCCTGCCGAGACCTGGCCTCCTGGCCTTTGCGCTGCTGTGGCCTCTACTCAGCGCGGGGGTCGCGCTCCTGGCGTCCAGGGCAATCGGACTGTCGGTCGGCGACGCCACCCTGTTCGCGGTGCTCGCAGCTTCGGCATCCTACATCGCCGTGCCTGCTGCGATGCGCATGGCATTGCCCAAGGCAGACGCGGGCATCTACATCCCCATGTCACTGGCGATGACCTTCCCCTTCAACCTCGTTGTCGGCATCCCGCTCTATCACGCGGGCGCGCAACTGCTCGTGGGATGATCCCGTGGACCTGACGCTTCGGAAGAAACTGGACATCTTTGTCGAAAGACACGCACTCCAGAACATCGAGACAATGTTGGGCAAGGCCGGCTTCAAGGGATGGAGCGTCTTTATTGGAGCGGAAGGCGCCGGCGCACACGGCGCCTGGCGCCACACCGGCGTCGCCGACTCCGAAGCCTGTCTGGTCATTGCGATAGGCGGGGAAACGGCGACGGAATCCGCGCTGGGCTGGCTCAGTGACTATTTCCAGACCTATCCCGGCGTGGTGTCCATCAGCGAGGTTTCGGTCATGAGGGGCGAGCGCTTCTAGCGATCCCTGAGCCCGGTGGAAGACTCGCTGACATCTGGCGCCGTGGGTAGATCAGCCATGCTCATTCTTCGCATCATCGCCGTCATCCAGGCGCTCTCGCTGATCATTGGCGAGACCTACAGGAGCTGGGGCGCGGGCCGCCACTGGCTGTTCGTGGTCGACGACTACTGGATATCGGCCCTGCTGCTCGCAGGCGCCCTGGCCATGAAGACCGACAACCTTCGCAACCGCGCGCTGCTGGCCGCCGGCTGGGGCGCCAACGCGGGCATGCTGTACGGAAGTTTCTTCGGCAAGCTGATCGAACCGTCGTCAAGCAACCCGGGCAACTTCGACATCGGGCTGCTGACCTGGCTGATCGGCCTGGCCTGGGCGGTGTCGGTGGTCGGCGTGATCGCAAGCGTTATGCTGCCGGGGGGACATGCACCAAAGGCACGCGTCCCCTGATTCCGGTTCAGAAGTGGCTCGATTAGGGGACACGTACCTTTGGTACATGTCCCCGGCGGCTACTGAGCGGCCTGCAGCTTCTCGAGCACCAGCGGGTGCAGTTCCAGGTTGGCGGCGAGGATGCCCTCGTCGCCGAGCTTGTAGTCGCCGCCGTCGAGGTTGGTGACCTTGCCGCCCGACTCAGTGATCAGCAGCATGCCGGCCGCGACGTCCCAGGGCTGCAGCCCGCGCTCCCAGAAGGCGTCCAGGCGGCCGGCGGCCACCCAGGCCATGTCGAGGGCCGCCGCCCCGAAGCGGCGGATACCCGAGACGCGCTGGGTCATCTGGTGCAGTTCCTTGAGGAACTGGCCATGGCCCGGCCTGCCGATGAACGGCACGCCGGTGCCGAGCAGGGCCTCGTCCATCCGGGTGCGGGCGGCGACACGCAGGCGCTTCTCGTTGCCGAGGAAGGCGCCCTTGCCCTTTTCCGCCCAGTAGGTGTCGTGGGTGATCGGATTGTAGGTCACCGCCGCCACAATGGTCCCCTCGCGCTCCAGCGCGATGTTGACCGCGAAGTGCGGGATGGCGTGCAGGAAGTTGGTCGTGCCGTCGAGCGGGTCGACGATCCAGCGGTGGCTCTTGTCGGTGCCCTCGATCAGGCCCCGCTCCTCGCCGAGAAAGCTGTAGCCGGGGCGCGCCTTCTCCAGGGCTTCGAACAGCACCTGCTCGGCCTTGATGTCGGCGGCCGAGACGAAGTCGCCCGGCCCCTTCTTCGAGACCTGCAGTTCGCCGATTTCGCCGAAGTCGCGCGCCAGGCCCTTCGCCGCCTTGCGGGCGGCGTCGATCATGACCGTGAGAAGTGCGGAGGCTGTGGCCACGTCAGTCGGCGCGGCGCAGGTATTCGCCCGTCTCGGTCGAGACCAGCACGCGTTCGCCCGCTTCCATGTAGGGCGGGATCAGGATGCGCATGCCGTTGTCGGCCTTGGCCGGCTTGTAGGATGACGAGGCGGTCTGGCCGTTCACCACGGCGTCGGCCTCGATGATCGTCAGGACCACCTGCTCGGGCAGGGAGATGCCGATGGCGCGCTCCTCATGGAATTCCACCGAGACGGTCATGCCGTCCTGCAGGAACCGAACCTGGTCTTCGCCGACGAAGTCCTTGTGCAGGCTGATCTGCTCGTAGTTTTCCATGTCCATGAACACCAGCATGTCGCCCTCGGCGTACAGGAAGGTGTTGTCGCGCTGCTCGAGCGTCACGCGCTCGACCTTGTCGTCCGAGCGGAAGCGTTCGTTCAGCTTGCGGCCGTCGATGAGGTTCTTAAGCTCGACCTGGGCGAAGGCGCCGCCCTTGCCGGGCTTGACGTGAGCGGCCTTCACGCAGACCCAGAGGCCGTTCTCGTGCTGGAGCACCATGCCGGGCTTGATGGTGTTGCCGTTGATCTTTGACATTGGGTTCGGTCGCCGAAAGGGGTCGGGAAAGGGCGGCGGAACCTAGCGGCGGGACCGCCCGATAGCAAGGCAAGGTGGTTGTCGGGTCACTTGACCCGGTTTTCGGTCGAGCGTTGGCCGGAGCGTCGCTGTCCAGAACAGCGGCTCTGCAGACGCAGGCTCATCGCGAAGTCATACCCGCCGCGATGGCGGCTTCCAGCGCCTGCACGGCGGCGGCGGCACCTTGCGGATGGGCCCAGACCCCGGCGCTGACGGCCAGGAAGTCCGCACCGGCAGCGGCGAGGCCCGCGGCGTTTTCGGCCGTGATCCCGCCGATGGCCACGCAGGGCAGCGACATCGTCTCCTGCCAGATCGACAGGATCTCCGGGTCGGCCCGGGCCGTGACCTCCTTGGTCGTGGTGGGGAAGAAGGCGCCGAACGCGACGTAGTCGGCGCCGGCCTCGGCCGCCTCCATGGCCAGGTGCCGGCTGTCGTGACAGGTGACGCCGATCATCGCGTCCTTGCCCATGATCCGGCGGGCCTCGGCGCAGGTGGCGTCTGACTGGCCGACATGCACGCCGTCACAGCCAAGCTTCGCCGCCAGGTCCGGCCTGTCGTTCAGGATCACCGCGACATCGCGCGAACGGGCGATGATGCCCAGTACCTCGACCGCCGCGGCGATCACATCGTCCGGCGCGTCCTTGAGGCGGATCTGCAGCGCGGCGACATCGCCCGCGTCGAGCGCCCCGGCCAGGGTCCGGCCAAAGGCGGCCAGGTCATCCAGGCGCGGCGGGGTGATCAGGTAGAGGCGGCAGTCGTGCGAAAGCTTGGCGGTCATGCAGCCGTCTCTACACGAGCAGGGCCTTCGGGGCATAGGCGGGGCCAGAGGCGGATCCTCGCCGGGACAAGATGCAAATGAGTTGCAAAGACGCGGGGGAATCGCTAAATGCGTCTCGTTCGCAAGTCGGGAACCTCCTGTGTACGTCTGCAACTGCAACGGCATTCGTGAGCGTCAGGTCCGCGCCGCCATCGAGGCGGGCGCGACCCGTCCGGCCGAGGTGTTCAAAATCCACGGCTGCAAGGTCCAGTGCGCGCGCTGCGTCTGCGAGATGCGCGAGATGATCCAGGAGTCCCGCGAAGCGCTGCGCTTCGCCGCCGAATAGCGTTCGAAACCCCGTTCCGCGCCTTATCTTTGAAAGCGCGAAACACTTGCAGATATTGCTGTTGCGGCCCGGATCGGGCCAGTTCAGGGTCGAGCTGACTCGAACACGAAGGAGTGCGCCATGAAGGGCGATGCGGCGATCATCAGGCTGTTGAACGCGGTGCTCACCAATGAGCTGACCGCCGTGAACCAGTACTTCCTGCATGCGCGCATGTACCAGGACTGGGGTTTCGCGCGGCTGGGCAAGATCACCTACGACGAATCCATCGGCGAGATGAAACACGCCGACAAGCTGATCAAGCGCATCCTGTTCCTCGAAGGCCTGCCCAACCTGCAGGACCTGAACAAGCTGAAGATCGGCGAAACCGTGCCCGAGTGCCTGGCCGCCGATCTGGCAGTCGAGGTCGGTGGCCGCGCCGACCTGATCGCCGGCGTGACGGCCGCCGAGACGGCGCACGACTACGTCAGCCGCCAGATCTTCAAGGAGATCCTGTCGGACACCGAGGACCATATCGACTTCCTCGAGACCCAGCTGTCGCTCGTGCGATCGCTGGGCGAGCAGAACTACCTGCAGAGTGCGCTCGGCGAACTTGAGGGCGGCGGACACTAGGGGCGATTGGCGGGAGCCGTCGTGTTTCCCGGCCCGGACCTGTTCCTGCCGTTCCTGGCGGCGGTTTTGCTGCTGGAACTGACGCCCGGCCCGAACATGGGCTATCTGGCGATCGTCGCGACCCGCTATGGCCGTCGCGCCGGACTGACCACGATCCTGGGCGTGACGGCCGGCCTGACCGTCTACATGCTGGCGGCGGTGTTCGGCCTGACCGCGGTCGTGCTGCGGGTGGAGTGGCTCTACAGCCTGTTGCGCTGGGCCGGCGTAGCCTACCTCCTATGGCTGGCCCTGGACATCTGGCGCAGCCCGGACGCCGATGTCGCCGGCCTTGATGAGCCCCCGTCAGCGCGCAAGTTCATGATCCGCGGCCTGCTGGCCAATCTGCTCAATCCCAAGGCGGCCGTGTTCTACATCACGCTGCTGCCGGCCTTCACCGATCCCGCCCGACCGTTCGCGCCACAGGCCCTGACGCTCGGCCTGACCCACATCGCGGTCAGCGTCGTCATCCACACCGCGATTGTTCTGCTGACCTGGAGGACCGCGTCGCTGGTGATGCCGGCCGACAAGGCGAGGCGGGGGCTGCGCGCCGTCTTCGCGCTGATGCTGGCCGCCATCGCCCTGTGGATGGCCTGGGAGACCCGTCGCTAGCGGGGTGGCGACCCGACCCCACGCTCCATTGAGCCACGCCCGTCTCCCGCGCTAGAGTCCGGCGCTACCGAAGGGGGACGGGATGAACGAGCAGCCAGCCGCAGCGCGGCAAAGCCACGGCATGGTCATCGGCGGCGCCTCCGTCGGGACCATCTTCGAGTGGTACGATTTCTACCTCTACGGCTCGCTCGCAGGGTTCATCACCAAGCACTTCTTCAGCGGGGTCAACGAGACCACCGGCTACATCTTCGCGCTGCTGGCGTTCGCCGCGGGGTTCGCCGTACGGCCGCTGGGCGCGCTGGTGTTCGGACGGCTGGGCGATCTGTGGGGGCGCAAGAACACCTTCCTCGTCACCATGCTGTTGATGGGTCTGTCGACCTTCGTTGTCGGCCTGCTGCCGTCCTATGAGTCGATCGGAGTGGCCGCGCCGGTGCTGCTGATCGCCATGCGGCTGGTCCAGGGCATGGCGCTGGGCGGCGAGTACGGCGGCGCGGCGACCTATGTCGCCGAGCATGCGCCGCCGGGGAAGCGGGGCCTCTACACCAGCTTCATCCAGACCACTGCGACGCTGGGCCTGTTCCTGTCGCTGATCGTCATCCTGCTGGTGCGGACCAACATCGGCGAGGATGCTTTCAGCGACTGGGGCTGGCGCGTGCCGTTCCTCGCCTCGATCCTGCTGCTGGGCGTCTCACTGTGGATCCGGCTGAAGCTCAACGAGAGCCCGGTGTTCCAGCGGATGATCGATGACGGCAAGGTCAGCAAGCAGCCGCTGACCGAGTCCTTTGCGCGCTGGCCGAACCTGAAGCTGGTGCTGCTGGCGCTGGTCGGGCTGACCGCCGGCCAGGCGGTGGTCTGGTACACCGGCCAGTTCTACGCCCTGTTCTTCCTCGAGAAGATGCTCAAGGTCGACGGGGCCCTGACCAACAGCCTGGTGGCGATCGCCCTGCTGCTGGGCACGCCGTTTTTCATCCTGTTCGGCTGGCTGAGCGACAAGGTCGGCCGCAAGCCGATCATCCTGGCCGGCTGCCTGATCGCGGCGCTGACCTTCTTCCCGCTGTTCAAGATGCTGACGGTGGCCGCTAACCCGGCGCTGGCGGCGGCGGTCGACCGCGCGCCGGTGACGGTGATCGCCGACCCTGACACCTGTTCGTTCCAGTTCGATCCGGTGGGCAAGACCGCGTTCCGATCATCCTGCGACATCGCCAAGTCGGCCCTCGCCTCGGCGGGCGTCTCCTATCAGACGCGGGAAGCCGTCGCCGGTTCGGTCGCGACAGTCGACATCGGCGGAACCCAGGTACCCGCCTTCGAGGGTGCGGGCATGGCGACCAAGGCCTTCAACGCCGAGCAGGCCGGCTGGCGCAAGACGCTCGGCGCTGCGCTGCATGCGAAGGGCTACCCGGAGAAGGCCGATCCCGCGCTCGTCGACCGGCCCAAGGTGGTCGGCGTGCTGTTCGTCCTGATCCTGTTGGTGACCATGGTCTATGGACCGATCGCGGCGGCGCTGGTGGAGATGTTCCCGGCGCGCATCCGCTACACCTCGATGAGCCTGCCCTACCACGTCGGGAACGGCTGGTTCGGCGGCTTCCTGCCGACGACCGCCTTCGCGATGGTCGCTGCCACCGGCAACATCTACTACGGCCTCTGGTATCCGGTGGTGGTCGCGGCGGTTACGGCGGTGATCGGCTTCCTGTTCGTCAAGGAAATGAACGGGGCGGATATCGAGGGCTGAAGCCCCCCTTTCGGTCCTTCACAGCAACCGCAAAACAAGGGAACGTGACCCGGTTCGTCAGGGGTGCTGCGCATGAAACCGGTCTGGATCATTCTTGTTGCCGCCTGCGGGCTGCTGGCAGGCAGCTGCGCGAGCCTGAGTGAAGACCAGTGCATGACCGGCGACTGGGCCGGCATCGGCTATGGCGACGGCGCCGCCGGCTACGGCACGGGGCGCTTCGGCGACCATGTGAAGGCCTGCGAGAAGTACGGCGTGATGCCCGAGCAGTCGGTCTACATGACCGGCAGGGCGCGCGGCCTGACCGTCTACTGCCAGCCTGACCGCGGGTTCCGGGTCGGCCGGCAGGGCTCAAGCTACGGCGGCGTCTGCCCCGCGTCGCTGGAAGGACCGTTCCTCGCCGCCTACTCGGACGGCCGGCTCGTCTGGGATGTGCAGCAACGCTACGACCGGGCCCAGTCCGCGATCAATGACGCCGAGCGGCGCGCTGACGACATCGACCGGCAGATGCGCGAGGCCGAGGCGCGCCTGGCGGACTCGACCGTCACCGACGACGAGAAGCGGGCCATCCGCGAACGGCTCAAGGCCCTGCGCGACGACCGCTACAGCGCCGGCGAGGACCGTCGCCAGGCGATCGACGCCCGCGACCAGGCCGACCGCGACCTGAGCCGCCTGCGGGCGCGGTTCAGCCCGGTCTACGGGGGCTGGTAGCGCGCCCTACTCCGCCGCGACCTTGCTGACGCCGATCTTCGGGTTCAGTTCGCCGGTCAGGTAGCGCTTGGCCATCGAGGCCGTAGAGATCGGCTTGATCTTGCCGGCCCAGCCGGCGGCGCCGAACTGTTCGAAACGGGCCTGGCAGACGGCGCGCATGGCTTCCTTGGCGGGCTTGAGATAGGCGCGCGGGTCGAACTCGCCCTTCTTCTGCATCAGCACCTTCCGGATCGCGCCGGTCATGGCCATGCGGTTGTCGGTGTCGACGTTGATCTTGCGCACGCCGAGCTTGATGCCGCGCTGGATCTCCTCGACCGGCACGCCCCAGGTCTGGGGCATCTCGCCGCCGAACTCGTTGATGATGTCCTGCAGGTCCTGCGGCACCGACGAAGAGCCGTGCATCACCAGGTGGGTGTTGGGCAGGCGGTTGTGCACCGCCTCGATGACATTCATCGCCAGGATGTCGCCGTCGGGCTTGCGGGTGAACTTGTAGGCGCCGTGGCTGGTGCCCATGGCGATGGCCAGGGCGTCGACATGCGTCTCGCGCACAAAGTCGACCGCCTGGTCCGGGTCGGTCAGCAGCGCGGAGTGGTCGAGCTTGCCCTCGAAGCCGTGGCCGTCCTCGGCCTCGCCCATGCCGGTCTCCAGCGAGCCCAGCACGCCGATCTCGCCCTCGACCGAGACGCCGCAGCTGTGGGCCATCTCGACCACCCGGCGGGTGACGTCGACGTTGTACTCGTAGCTGGCGGGGGTCTTGGCGTCCTCTTCCAGCGAGCCGTCCATCATCACGCTGGTGAAGCCGTACTGGATGGCCGTGGCGCAGGTGGCCGGGCCGTTGCCGTGGTCCTGGTGCATGCAGACCGGGATGTTCGGATAGATCTCGACCAGCGCGTCGATCAGCCGGGCCAGCATGATGTCGTTGGCGTAGCTGCGCGCGCCGCGCGACGCCTGGATGATCACCGGCGCGTCGACGGCCTCGGCCGCCTCCATGATCGCCAGACCCTGTTCCATGTTGTTGATGTTGAACGCGGGCACGGCGTAGTCGTGCTCGGCGGCGTGGTCGAGAAGCTGTCGGAGGGTGATACGGGCCACGGTCGGACTCTCTTGCGCTGGTGTTCTGATTTTCCGGGGGTCTTACCATCGGATCACGGGAACGTCAGCCCGTGGCCGAACATCGTCAGCCTCTGAAGCGCACAGCTCTTCTCCGTCATCCTCGCGCTTGTCGCGAGGACCCATGAACACCGGAGCTGCTTAAGGGAACACGTCCAGCGCCCAGCATCACCGTCACGCTCACCACGCCTGGGCCCTCGCGACAAGCGCGAGGATGACGGGGTTCGCGTGCGAGGATCGGCCTGGCCTACGTTTCCAGCGCCGCCACACCCGGCAGTTCCTTGCCTTCCATCCATTCCAGGAAGGCGCCGCCGGCGGTGGAGACGAAGGTCATGTCGTCCACGACGCCGGCGTGGTTGAGGGCCGAGACGGTGTCGCCGCCACCGGCCACGGCGGTCAGCTTGCCGGCGGTCGCCAGCTGCGCGGCGTGCTTCGCGGCCGCCACCGTCGCCATGTCGAACGGCGGCACCTCGAACACGCCCAGCGGGCCGTTCCAGATCAGGGTCTTGCTGGCGTCCATGGCACCGAGCAGGCGCTTCACCGTCTCGGGACCGGCGTCAAGGATCAGGTCGCCGGCCTTCACGTCGTCGAGGCCGCAGGTGCGGGTCGCCGTGCCCGGCTTCACTTCGCGGGCGACCACCACGTCGACCGGCAGCAGCAGTTCGCAGCCGGCGCCCTTGGCCGAGGCCATGATCTCGCGGGCCGTGTCGCCAAGGTCGTGCTCGCAGAGAGAGCCGCCGACGTCGTGGCCCTGGGCGGCGAGGAAGGTGTTGGCCATGCCGCCGCCGATGGCCAGGCGGTCGAGCTTGCGCACCAGGTTGTTCAGCAGGTCCAGTTTGGTCGAGACCTTGGCCCCGCCGACGATGCCCAGCACCGGCTTGACCGGCTTGCCGAGCGCCGCGTCGAGCATGTCGAGCTCACGCCGCATGGCCAGGCCCGGGTAGGCCGGCAGCAGGCGGGCGATCCCTTCGGTCGAGGCGTGGGCGCGGTGGGCGGCGCTGAAGGCGTCGTTGACGAAGAGGTCGCCGATAGCCCCGAGCTCGGCGACGAAGGCCGGGTCGTTCTTTTCCTCGCCCGGATGGAAGCGCAGGTTTTCCAGCACCGCCACATCGCCGTCCTGGAGCGCGGCGACGGCCTTGAAGGCCGCCTCGCCGATGCAGTCCTCGCCGAACAGCACCGGCCGGCCCAGCAGCACCGACAGCGGCGCGACCACGGGCGCGAGGCTCATCTCCGGCACCCGCTTGCCCTTGGGCCGATCGAAGTGGGCCAGCAGGATGACCTTCGCCCCCCGGCTGCTGAGGAAGCGGATCGTCGGCAGCGCCGAGCGCAGGCGGGTGTCGTCGGTGATGACGCCCCCCTCCATCGGCACATTGAAGTCCACGCGCACCAGCGCGCGCTTGCCAGCGAGATCAGCGGTTTCGAGGGAGCGGAAGGTCATGGGGTGCATCTCACATTGTGCGTCCTTCGAGACGCGGCTTCGCCGCTCCTCAGGATGACGGACAGCTGTGAAACGCACCCCTGTTCGTCATGGTGAGGAGCGATCCATCAGGATCGCGTCTCGAACCACGCAGGGACTTAGAGGAACTTCGCCATCACCAGAGCGGTGTCGCTCATGCGGGTCGCGAAGCCCCATTCGTTGTCGTACCAGCTGAGCACGCGGGCCAGCTTGCCGTCGACGACCTGGGTCTGCTTCAGGGCCGCCGTCGAGCTGGCGGGCACATGGTTCAGGTCCATCGAGACCAGCGGCTCGCTGGTCGTGGCCAGCACGCCCGACATCGGGCCGGCGGCGGCGGCCAGCAGGGCATTGTTGATCTCTTCCACCGTCACGTCGCGGGCGGCGACGACCTTCAGGTCGACCACCGATACGTTGGGGGTCGGGACGCGGATCGAGGAGCCGTCCAGCTTGCCCTTCAGTTCCGGCAGCACCAGGCCGAGCGCCTTGGCCGCGCCGGTCGAGGTCGGGATCATGCTGAGGCCGGCGGCCCGGGCGCGGTAGAGGTCGCTGTGCATCGTATCCAGCGTCGGCTGGTCGCCGGTGTAGGCGTGGATGGTGGTCATGTAGCCGCGCTCGATGCCGAACAGGTCGTTCAGCACCTTGGCCACGGGGGCGAGCGCGTTGGTGGTGCAGCTGCCGTTGGAGACGACGATGTCGTCGGCCGTCAGGGTCTCGTGGTTGACCTTGTAGACGATGGTCTTGTCGGCGCCGTCGGCCGGGGCCGAGACCAGCACGCGCTTCGCGCCGGCGGTCAGGTGGGCGGAGGCCTTTTCCTTGGAGGTGAAGAGGCCCGTGCACTCGAACGCGATGTCGACGTTGAGTTCCTTGTGCGGCAGCTCGGCCGGATTGCGGATCGCCGTGACCTTGATCTTGCCGCGGCCGATGTCGATCCAGTCCTCGCCGGTCGTCACCACGCCGGGGAAGCGACCGTGCACGCTGTCATAGCGGAACAGGTGGGCGTTGGTTTCCACCGGACCCAGGTCGTTGATCGCCACAACCTCGATGTCCGTACGGTTGTGCTCGGCGATCGAGCGCAGGACCAGACGGCCGATCCGGCCAAATCCGTTGATGGCGACGCGAAGGGTCATGGGTGAAGCGCTCCCGGCGGCAATGTTTCTGATTGGGCGCGGGTTTTGCGGTCAGGGGCCGTTGAGTCAACCCCGGAGCGGGATTTGGGGCCGTCACATCCGGTGAGGGATTGTGACGACTTTCCAATTAGTCCTCTCCACGCAGAGGGGAGGAAGGTTCTAGCCGCGAACCACCCGAACCTTGCCGGCCGCCGCCACGGCGTTAGCTCGCGCCGTGTTGGTATCAGCGGCCCGCGCCAGCGCAACCCCCATGCGACGGCGCTCGAAGGCCTCGGGCTTGCCGAACAGGCGCAGGTCGATGTCCGGACCGGACAGCGCCTCGGCGACGCCCTCGAAGGCGACGCCCTTCGCCTCCATGCCGCCGTAGATCACGGCGCTGGCGCCCGGCTCGCGCAGGCTGACGTCGACAGGCAGGCCGAGGATCGCGCGGGCGTGCAGCGCGAATTCGCTGAGGGTCTGGGTGGCGAGGGTGACAAGGCCCGTGTCGTGTGGACGAGGGCTGACCTCGGAGAACCAGACCTGGTCGCCCTTCACGAATAGCTCGACCCCGAACAGGCCGCGTCCGCCGAGGGCGGCGGTGACCTTGCCGGCGATGTCCTGGGCGCTGGCGAGGGCTGCGGCGGTCATCGCCTGCGGCTGCCAGCTCTCGACATAGTCGCCCTTGACCTGGCGGTGACCGACGGGCGCGCAGAACGATGTCACGATCCCGCCGTCCGCGCCGACCGACCGGACCGTCAGCAGGGTGATCTCGAAGTCGAAGTCGATGCGCCCTTCGACAATCACCAGCGCCGTCTCCACGCGGCCGGCGGACAGGGCGTAGTCCCAGGCGGCGCCGATGTCGGCGGCGCTCTCGACGTAGGACTGGCCCTTTCCGGAGGAGCTCATCACCGGCTTGACGAAGCAGGGATAACCGACCGCAGCCGCGCCTGCCTCCAGCGCTTCCCGCGAGGCGGCGAAGGCGTAGGGGCTGGTCGGCAGGCCGAGTTCCTCGGCGGCCAGGCGGCGGATGCCCTCGCGGTTCATGGTCAGCTGGGCGGCGCGGGCGGTGGGGATGCAGACGATCTCGCCCGCCGCCTCGACCTCGGCCAGCACCTCGGTGGCGATGGCTTCGATCTCCGGCACGATCAGATGCGGCTTCTCAAGCGCGATGACGGCCCGCAGCGCGTCCGCATCGGTCATGGTCACCACATGGCTGCGGTGGGCCACCTGCATAGCCGGGGCGTCGGCGTAGCGGTCGACGCCGATCACCTCGACCCCCAGCCGCTGGAGCTCGATGGCCACTTCCTTGCCGAGCTCGCCGCAGCCGAGAAGCATGACGCGCGTGGCGGAGGGGCTGAGAGGGGTGCCGAGTTTCATTTCCTGCTCCGTCTCCCCGGCGAAGGCCGGGGTCCAGATTCAACCGAGGTGTTCAGGATCCCTTCCCGAATTCCGAGACCCCGACTGGGCCCCGGCCTTCGCCGGGGACACGGGAAGCCTAAAGCTTCGCCTTCGCCGCCGCCGCGACAGCTTCCGCCGTGATGCCGAATTCCTTGTAGAGGCGGTCGGCGGGGGCGCTGGCGCCGAAGCCGCTCATGCCGACGAACACGCCGTCCTCGCCGATGAACCGCTCCCAGCCGAACTTGACCGCCGCCTCGACGGCGACGCGCACCGGCGCCTTGCCGATGGTCTCGGCGCGGTACTTCGGGTTCTGCTGCTCGAACAGCTCCCAGCAGGGGGTGGAGACGACGCGGGTGGCAACGCCGTCGGCCTGCAACAGGGTGCGGGCGGCCAGGGCGATCGGCACTTCCGAGCCAGAGGCGAAGATCGTCACCTGGGCCGCGCCCTCGGCGGCGGCGACTTCGTAGGCGCCCTTGGCCGAAAGGTTGCCGCCCTGGGTGCGGACCACGCCGGTCTTCTGACGCGACAGGGCCATGACCGACGGGGTGGTCTTGTGCTCGAGAGCGATGCGCCAGCATTCCGCGGCCTCGACCACGTCGGCCGGGCGGAAGACCAGCAGGTTGGGCATCGCCCGCAGGCTGGCCACGTGTTCCACCGGCTGGTGGGTCGGGCCGTCCTCGCCGACGCCGATGGAGTCGTGCGTCATCACATGGATCACGCGGACCCCCATGAGCGCCCCAAGCCGGATCGAGGCGCGGCTATAGTCGGAGAAGACCATGAACGCCCCGCTGTAGGGGATCACGCCGCCATGCAGCGCCATGCCGTTCATCGCCGCCGCCATGCCGTGCTCCCGCACGCCGTAGTGGACGTATTTGCCGGCATAGTCGGGCAGGTCGAACGGGACCATGCCCTTGACGTAGGTGTTGTTGGAGCCGGTCAGGTCGGCCGAGCCGCCGATCATCTCCGGGATCGCCGGGGTCAGGGCCGCGAGGGCCGCGCCGCTGTGGACACGGGTGGCGTTGACGGCCGGCTCGGCGAGCATCTTTTCGATATGGGCGTCGAGCGCCTTGAAGGCGTCGGCGGGCAGGTCGCCCTTCATCGCGCGGGTGAAGTCGGCGCGCTGGTCGCTGGCCTTGAGCCGGGCGTCCCACTTCCGGCGTTGCGACCCGCCCTTGCGGCCGGCCTTGCGCCAGGCCTCGACGATGTCGTCAGGCAGTTCGAACGGCGGCAGGGGCCAGCCCATGGCCTTGCGGGCCAGGGTCGCTTCCTCGTCGAACAGCGAGTAGCCGTGGCCGTGGACGTCGCCTTCCTTCGGGCCAGCGCCCTTCAGGATGGCGGTCTTGCAGGCGATCATCGTCGGGACGGACTGCTTCGTCGCCCAGCGCAGGGCGGCGGCGATCTTGCCGTGGTCGTGGCCGTCGACGCTCTTCACCGCCCAGCCGGCGGCCTTGAAGCGGGCAACCTGGTCGCCGGTCTCGGCAATGGTGGCGGCGCCGTCGATGGTGGTGTTGTTGTCGTCGAACAGCACCGTCAGCTTGCTGAGCTTCAGCCGGCCCGCGAGGCTGATGGCCTCATGGCTGATGCCCTCCATCAGGCAGCCGTCGCCGGCGATGACCCAGGTGCGGTGGTCGACCAGGTCGTCGCCGTAGCGGGCGTTCATCGAGCGCTCGGCCATGGCCATACCGACGGCGGTGGCGATGCCCTGGCCCAGCGGGCCGGTGGTGACTTCCACGCCCGGGGTGTGGCCGTATTCCGGGTGGCCGGCGGTGTTGCTGCCCCACTGACGGAAGTTGCGGATCTGCTCCATGGTCACGGCCTTGCTGCCGGTCAGGTGCAGCAGGCTGTAGATCAGCATCGAGGCGTGGCCGGCCGACAGCACGAACCGGTCGCGGTCGGCCCAGTCCGGCTTGCTCGCGTCGTAGCGCAGGAACTTCGTCCAGAGCACCGTGGCGACATCGGCCAGGCCCATGGGCGCGCCCTGGTGGCCGGATTTGGCGGCATGGACGGCGTCCATCGAAAGGACGCGGATGGCGTCGGCCATCTTGACCGGGCTGACGGACATTTTCGGCTCTCTCGACTCGCTCAGGGATGGGCGCCCGTTCGCACGTGGGAAGGATCGTTTCAACCCGCCTTCCTGTCACGCCCCGGTGCGGTCTATACAAAGGACTTCGATCAGGAGAGCCGCGAACATGACGGGAGAGGCCGAGGGAAGCGCCCTGGACCTGGCCGTGCGCCGGCTGGAGCGCGCGGTGGCGATGCTCGAGAGCCGGATGTCCGACAAGATGGCCGAAGCCGGCGCCGAGGCGGGGGGACTGTTCGATCAGGACCGCTCGCGGCTGGCCGCCGAACTGGACGCCGCCCGCGCTCGCGAGCGGGCGCTTGAAGAGGCCGGGGCGCAGGCGTCGCAGGCGCTCGGCCGCGCCATCGCGGAAATCCGGGCCGCCCTGGGCGACGAGCCCGCAACCGGCACGGAAGGCTAGACCGATGGCCCAGGTGACTGTGCAGGTAAACGGCAAGCCCTACAGCGTCGGCTGCGAGGACGGCCAGGAACGCCATCTGATCGAGATCGCCAAACTGTTCGACCAGCAGGTCCGCCAGGTCAGCCAGGACGTCGGCAATCTCGGCGAGACGCGCCTGTTCCTGATGGGCGCCCTGCTGCTGGCCGACGAGATGGCTGACCTGAAGCTGCGGCTGCAACACATCCAGGGTGAGCTGACCCGCCTGCAGGGCGATCAGTCGCGCACCGAGGTCAAGGCCGTCGCTGCGCTGGAAAACGCCGCCAAGCGGATCGAGAAGATCGCGGCGGGGTAACGGCCCTTCCTTTCCATCGCACGAAGCCCTACCTTGTCCAGCGGCGGGTCCTGCTGCGGCTCTCGTCGAAGGCAACACATCCCAGCGACCTTAATTCTCTCTAAGGGAGCTGACCCTGTCCTTCCCCGTGGGGTTGGGCACTCGGCGCCCACCTGGCTAGCCAGGTCGAGGGGATAGAACCGACCTTCACGGCTCTTGCGGCGCCGCCACCCTTTTCTTGCGTGGTGTGTGGTTCGTGGTTCGAGACGCTCGCTTGAGGCTCGCTCCTCACCATGACGATGATGGGTGGCGCAGATGTTCGTCATCCTGAGGAGCGATCCTTCAGGATCGCGTCTCGAAGGACGCACCCGCTGACCGATCCCGTCACAGCCTCCCAGAAAGTCGCCCTCCGGATGGAGGCGCGCAATCGTCGCAAGGCGCTGCTGGTGCAGCACCCCGAAGCGGACTGGATGGCCGCCGACAGGGCCGGCGAGATGCTGGCGGCGCTGGGCCTGCGCAGGGCGGGCGTGGCGGCGATCTACAAGGCGCTCGGCGCCGAGCTCGATCCCCGTCCGCTTGGCGAGCTGCTGACGAAGCAGGGCTGGTCACTCGCCCTGCCCGCCGTCGAGGCCGAGGCCGGGCCGCTGGTGTTCCGCAGCTGGAAGCCGGGCGAGCGGCTGGCCCACGACCTGACCGGCCTGCCCGCGCCCCTGGCCTCGGCCGCGGAGGTGCGGCCCGACGTGATCCTCATCCCGCTGCTGGCGTTCGACCGGACCGGCGGACGGCTCGGACAGGGCGGCGGCCACTATGACCGGACCCTCGCCGCCCTGCGCGCCGGACCCGGCGCGCCGCCCGCCGTCGGCTTCGCCTACAGCGGCCAGGAGACGTCCGGCCTGCCCCGCGAGTCGCATGATCAGCCGCTCGATGGGATTCTGACCGAGGCGGGGTATATAGCGGTCCGAAAGGACACCTGAATGCGCTTTGCTTTCTTCGGCGACGTCGTCGGCAAATCCGGCCGCGACGGCCTGGCCGACCATCTGCCGGGACTTCGCCGCCGCCTCGGCCTCGAGTTCGTCATCGTCAACGCCGAGAATGCCGCCGCCGGGTTCGGGATCACCGAGAACACGGCGCGCGAGCTGTTCGAGGCCGGGGCCGACTGCCTGACGCTCGGCAACCACAGCTGGGACCAGAAGGAAGCGCTGACCTATATCGTGCGCGAGCCGCGTCTGATCCGGCCGGCGAACTATCCGATCCTGTCGGACGCCCCGGGCCGGGGCAGCCACCTGTTCCAGACCGAGAGCGGCAAGACGATCTTCGTCGTCAACCTGCTGGGCCGGGTGCACATGGACGCCATGGACGACCCCTTCGCCGCCGCCGACCGCGAGCTGGACAAGGCGCCGCTGGCCCAGGTGGCCGATGCTGTGATCGTCGACATGCACTGCGAGGCCACCAGCGAGAAGATGGCGATGGGCCACTACTGTGACGGCCGCGCCTCGCTGGTCGTGGGCACCCACACCCATGTGCCGACCGCCGACGCCCAGATCCTCAACGGCGGCACGGCCTACCAGACCGACGCCGGCGCCTGCGCCGACTACGACAGCGTGATCGGAAACCAGAAGGAAGAGCCGCTTCGCCGGTTCACCACCAAGATCAGCCAGGGCCGCTACCAGCCGGCGTCGGGGCCCGCGACGGTCTGTGGCGTGTTCGTCGAGACCGACGACCGCACGGGCCTGGCCCGCCGCATCGAACCGATCCGCATCGGCGGACGGTTGAGCGCGACCGAGCCCGCCGCCTGAACCGGCTCAGCCGCGAACGAGGTTGGTTTCGCCGTTCGGGACGACCCAGGTCGCCCGGGTGGTCAGCGTTCCGTCGCGGCTGGTGACCTTGTCGAGCACCTTGAAATCGGTCTGCCAGCGCTCCGGCGTCACATCGCAGACAGCATAGCCTCGCTGGGCGTTGTTGAACTTCAGGAAGGGGTTCTGCGACTGGATGCGAACGCCGTCCGGGCGCTGGTCGACGCCGTCGCCGGAGGAGCTGATCGAGGTGGTCACGAACTCGGTCGCCACGGCCGGGCCCTCCGGCTGCCGGCCGTCGATATGGAGCTCGCCCGCATAGTTCTGATGCTCGTCGCCGGTCAGCACGACCACGTTCTTGATCCGACGGTCGCGGACGTGGCGTAACAGCCGCTCGCGCGGAATCTGGTAGCCGGCCCAGGTGTCGAGGTTGTAGCCGAGCCCGCCCTGCTGATCCCGGTTCAGGTCCATGACCATCACCTGCTGGGCCAGCACCTTCCAGCGGGCGTCGGACCCGGCGAGGGCCCCAAACAGCCAGCGTTCCTGCGCCTCGCCCAGCACCTGGGCGGCCGCGTCGCGCGCGCCCGGGCAGGTCGTCGCCCAACGGCCCTCGCACGGCTGGTCGCTGCGAAACTGGCGGGTGTCGAGCAGGTTCAGATCCAGCAGGTCGCCGTACCGAGCGCGACGATAGATCTGCATCGACGCCCCGCCCGGGAAGGCGGAGCGTCGCAGGGGGGTGTTCTCGTAGAAGGCCTGCATCGCCGACTGCTGACGGAGGCGGAAGACAGCGGGATCGGTGCCGTCCTGGTCGATGGCCTGGGCCCAGTTGTTGTCGATCTCGTGGTCGTCCCAGACCGAGAACCAGGCCGCCGAGGCGTGCGAGGCCTGCAGGTCCGCGTCCATCTTGTACTGGGCGTAGCGCCGTCTGTAGTCGTCCAGGCTGTAGATCTCGCCGCCCAGGTGCTGGCGCGGGTTCTCCCGGGGGCCGTCCGGGCTGTTCCAGAGGCGCGACCCGCGGCCCTCATAGATGTAGTCGCCGTAGCAATACACGAAGTCGAGCTCCTCGCCGGCGACCTTGCGATGGGCGGTGTAGTAGCCCTGCTCGTAGGACTGGCAGCCGACCACGCCGAAACGGACCCGGGCGACCTTGTCCCCGAGGGCTGGCGTGGTGCGGGCCCGGCCGACGCCGCTGCGCTCCCGCCCGGCGGCAAAGCGATAGAAGTAGGGACGCCCGGGCGCGAGGCCCGCAACCTCGACATGCACACTGTGGCCCAGTTCCGGTCGGGCGATCGCCTCGCCCTTGCGAACCACCTGGGCAAAGGCGGAGTCGCTGGCCACCTCCCACTCGACGGCCATCGGGGCGGCAGGCATCCCGTGACCTGGCTCCAGGGGGCGCGGAGCCAGGCGGGTCCAGATAACGAAGCCGTCCGGCGCAGGATCGCCCGCCGCCACCCCGAGCTGGAAGGGGTACTCGGCAAACACCGGCTGGGCGAGGGCGCGGCTCCACGCAAGACTTGCGCCGCCGCCGGCCATCGTCAGCAGCAGTCCTCGGCGTGACAGAAGGTCAGATCCGGCAGGCATCGGCTTCTCCACTGCAAAACTTCGCCCTAGCGCGGATATGTGACAGTCCGCGCAGCGGGAAGAGATACCGATTGCGGGTTCCGTGACAAAGCGAGCGGGTTGAGCTAGACGGCGCGACCTGAGCCCGGTGCCCGCACCCGCCGGAGCCCGACAGCAGAGACGAGCATGGCCGGCCACTCAAAGTTCAAGAACATCATGCACCGCAAGGGCCGCGCCGATGCGGTGCGGTCGAAGCTGTTTTCCAAGCTGTCGCGGGAAATCACCGTTGCGGCCAAGACCGGTCTGCCGGATCCCGCGATGAACCCGCGCCTGCGTCTGGCCGTGGCCAACGCCAAGGCCGAGTCGGTGCCGAAAGACGTCATCGAACGGGCGATCAAGAAGTCGCAGATGGGCGACGCGGCCGACTACACCGAGATCCGCTACGAGGGCGTCGCCGCCGGCGGGGTCGGAATCATTGTCGAGGTGCTGACCGACAACAAGAACCGCGCCGCCGCCAACGTGCGCGCGCTGTTCGGCAAGCTGGGCGGCAACATGGGCGCCACCGGCTCGGTGACCTTCAATTTCGAACGCATGGGCCAGATCGAATACCCGACCAAGGCCGCCAGCGAGGACGCCATGATGGAGGCGGCCATCGAGGCCGGCGCCGCGGACGTCGAGTCGGACCTGGGCGAGGAAGGCTCCGGCCACACCGTCTACACTGCGTTCGAGGACCTCAACGAGGTGGCCCAGGCGCTGGAAAAGGTGTTCGGCGAAGCCGCCTCGACCAAGATCGTCTGGCGTCCGAAGTCGCTTGTCCCGGTCAGCGGCGACCAGGCCGGCACCGTGATGAAGCTGCTCGACGCGCTCGAGGACGATGATGACGTGCAGAACGTCTACTCCAACGTCGACATCAGCGACGAAGACATGGCGAAGCTCGGGGGCTAGGACCATGCGGCTCTGGGCCTCCCTCGCGATCACAGCCGCCCTGCTGGGGACCAGCCCGGCCATCGCGGCGGCGCCCTCTCCGGCCCAGGCCGCCTACGACGCCGCCGTCGCCCGCTACGGCGCCACCGACGACCGGGCCCTGCTGGCCGAGATCAACCTCGCGTCCTGGCTGGCCAGCCAGGACGACTACAAGACCGCGGCCGTTCATCTCGAGCACTTCCGCGATGTGATGATCGCCCGGGATGGCCCCAACTCTCCCGAGGCCCTGATGGTTATCGGCGCCCTTGCCCCGGCCAAGGCCTATGCCGGCGACAGGGAGGGCGCGCTTTCCACTGCGGCCGAAGCCTATCGACTGGCCGCGCCCCGGGGCGCCGACGATCCGGTGGTCATCATTGTCCGGGGCGGCTACGGCACGGCCCTGAGCATGGCCGGCCGTTACGAGGAGGCTGTCCCCCATCTGACGGCGTCCTACCAGGGCATGATCAAGCTGATGGGCCCGACCGCTGTACCCACTAGGACCGTAGGCGACCTGCTGGTGGAAGCCAGCCAGGGTGCTGGTCTGATGAGCGACGCCCTGACCATCCGCCGACAGATCGCCGCGCCGCCCGGACCGCGCGCGGACAAGGCGGAGCAACTCCTGGCCGCCGGCTACCAGCTGAGCCTGTTGATTGAAGAGCATCGCTACCCCGAAGCGCGGGAGCTCGGCGAGACCCTGGTGCCCCGCTTCGCCGTCGACTACGGACCCGATCACAGCCGGACGCTGCGCGCCAAGGGTGAACTGGCGACCGCCTATGACAATCTGGAGATTTTCGACAAGGCGCTGGCCCTGCGGCGCGAGGTCTATGAGACGTTCGTCCGCCTGCGGGGCCCCGACGACCTTCTGGCCTTCTCGCAGGGCGAACTGCTGGCGGTGACCGGCTGGAGATCACCCGACCCCGCCGAGCGCTCCCGGTCGATGACCCTGATGCGCGACATCATGCTGCGGCGGTCCGTCGTCCAGGGCGCGACGGCCCCTGCCGTTCTGCTCAACATGCTGTCGCTGGCCAACATGTCGCTGAGCGCGGCCGAAGCCGGCGGCACGACCCGGGAGGGCCGCGAAGCCTATCGCCAGGCCTTCGAGGACCTGCGCAGCGCGGACAGGCGCCTGGCGGCCGACCCCGTGCTGGCAAGGTCGCGGACGGCGTTGATGGTCAACATGCTGGTCGGCCTGCAGGACATCAACGAGGGCCGCGGCGAAGCCGCCTACCAGCGACTGAAGTTCTCCGGCCAGGTCGCCCGCGAGCGCAGCCTCGACCGTCGGGTGGCGGGCACGCAGTCGGCCGCGCTGGCCGAGATCATCCAGTATCGCCAGATCTTTCTGGGCCAGGTGCGCGCCGGCTGGCTCTGGGCGCACGAGCCCTGAGGCATCGGCAGGGGACAGGCGCTGAAGTGCATGTCCCCTGGGAGCGTCAGCCCTTCAGCTTGCCCAGCATACGGCCCATCAAGCCGGGCTTCTTGCCGGTCGCCGCCGGGGCGTCCTTCGTGGTGGCGTAGTCCTTGATCAGGGCGAACAGGAAATCGCGGCCGTCGTACAGCGACTTGACGCGCACCCGCTCGTTCAGGCCGTGGATGCCGTCGCCGTCCGAGCTGCCGAAGATGCCGCTGACGCCATAGGTCGGGATGCCCGCAGCGTTGGTGTGCACGCCGTCGGTCGCACCGGTCAGCAGGATGGTCACCACCGGCACGCCCGGCCAGAGTTTTGCGGCCTCGCGCTCGATCGGCCCCATGATGAACGGGGTCAGCGGCGGCGGCGGCGAGGCCTGGCTCGGCTCATGCGCCAGGGTGAAGGCGATGCCGGGATCCCCGACCAGGGCGATCAGCTGCTGACGGACCGCCTCGACCGGCACGCCCGGCAGGATGCGACAGTTCACATTGGCCGTGGCCCGTTGCGGCAGGGCGTTGGGCGCGTGGCCGGCGCTGACCATGGTGGCCACGCAGGTGGTGCGCAGCATGCTGTTCCACATCGGATCGGCCGTGACCGTCGCCTGGGCCGCGGCGTCGTCGGGATTGGCCACCAGCGCCTTCATGGCTGCGCCCTTGTCGGCGGGGACCAGCGGGATCATGCGGGTGAAGTAGCCGCGCGTGGCGTCATTGAAGGCGACCGGGAAGTCGTAGGCGCCGATCTTCGACAGCGCCGCCGACAGCCGCACCAGCGCGTTGTCACGCACCGGCCGGCTGGAGTGGCCGCCGGGGTTGGTGATCGTCAGGGTGAAGTCCTGATAGACCTTCTCGCCGCCCTGGACCTCGAGCACGACCGGCTTGTCGTTTTCGTCCAGCAGGCCATCGGCCCCTTCGTTCAGCGCGAAGGCGGCGTCGACCAGTGGCCTGTGGTTGGCCAGCAGATCCTCGATGCCGTTGTAGCCCTCGCTTTCCTCGCCGCAGGTCAGGGCTATCTTGATGTCACGGCGCGGCTTGAACCCGGCCTGCTTCAGCCGGATCAGGCTGTCGACCCAGATCGCTGCCTGCGCCTTGTCGTCCGATGCGCCGCGGGCGAAGAAGTAGCCGTTTTCTTCGATCAGGGTGAACGGATCGCGGGTCCAGTCCGCCGCGTTGGCCTCCACCACATCGATGTGGGCCAGCAGCAGCATGGCGCCGGCCTTCGGGTCCGCACCGCGCAGGACCGCGACCAGGTTACCCTCGCGCGGATGCTTCGGGTTGACCACCACCTGCACATCGGCCGCCGGATAGCCGGCGTCCGTCAGCCGCTTGCCCATCGCCTCGGCCGCGGCCGTGCAACTGCCGACCGAGAGGGTCGTGTTGATCTCCACCAGCTCCTTGTAGATCGCCCTGAAGGCAAGCTGGTCGGGCCGCACCGTGGCCGGCGGCGTGGCCACCTGCGCCACAGCGCCGCCACACAGCGACAGGGCGAGCGTGGTCGCCAGCAGTCCGCGCCGGATCGTCATGGTTCTGGTCCTTACTTCGCCGAGGCGTAGGTTTTCATCAGGCCGTAGAGGAAGTCGCGGGCGTCATAGAGCGACTTGACCCGCACCCGCTCGTTCAGCCCGTGGGCGCCATTGCTCTCGCTGCCGGAGAAGATGCCGGTGAGGCCATAGGTCGGGATGCCGTAGCTGTTGAGATACTTGCCGTCGGTCGCGCCGGTCGACTGGAAGGGCACGATCGGAACACCCGGCCAGAGCTTGTCGGCCTGGGCGCGGATCGGCTTCATCAGCGCGGGCGTCAGTGGCGGCGGCGGCGGGGTCAGGCGGGTGGTGGCGTCCGCGACGACCGTCACCTTGGGATCGGCGGCCAGGGTGGTCAACTGCGCCAGCACGGCGTCCACCGCCACGCCCGGAAAGATGCGGCAGTTCACGTTCGCTTCCGCCCTTTGCGGCAGGGCGTTGGGGGCGTGTCCGGCGCTGGCCATGGTCGCCACGCAGGTGGTCCGCAGCATGCTGTTCCAGGTAGCGTTTCGCGAGATGATCGCGGCGGCCGCCGCGTCCGTCGGGTCCGCAACGATGGCCTTCATCGCTGCGCCGGTCTCGGCGTCGACCAGCGGGGCCATGGCGGTAAAGTAGGCGCGGGTCGTGTCGTTGAGCTGGACCGGAAAGTCATAGCCGCCGATCCGCACCAGGGCGCCGGCCAGGTGGGTGATGGCGTTGTCGCGGACGGGGCGGCTCGAATGGCCGCCCGGGTTGGTCGCGCTGAGCGTGAAGTCCTGGTAGACCTTCTCGCCCGACTGGATCGACAGCGACACCGGCTTGCCGTCGTCGCCCAGCAGGCCGCCGGCGCCTTCGTTCAGCGCAAACTCGGCGTCGATCAGGTCGCGGTATTTGGTGACCAGCAGCTCTGCGCCGTTCAGCGCGTCTTCGCTTTCCTCACCGCAGGTCAGGGCCATCTTGACTGTCCGGCGCGGCTTGAAGCCCTCCTGCCTGAAGCGGATCAGGGTATCGACCCAGATCGAGGCCTGGGCTTTGTCGTCCGTCGCGCCGCGAGCGTAGAACCAGCCGTCCTCCTCGATCAGGGTGAAGGGGTCGCGGACCCAGTCGGCGCGGTTGGCCTCGACCACGTCGATATGGGCCAGCATCAGGATGGCCTTCGCCTTCGGGTCCGTGCCCGGCAGGATGGCGACCAGATTGCCTTCGCGCGGCCGGGACGGATCGACGATGATGTGCAGGTCCTTGTCCGGATAGCCTGCCGCCCGGAGCCGCGCGGCCATCGCTTCGGCGGCCTGGGTACAGCTGCCCACCGACAGGGTGGTGTTGATCTCCACCAGCTCCTTGTAGATCGCCCGGAACGCTAGCTGGTCGGGACGCGGAGCCGCCTGTTGCGCGCCGGCCAGCCCGGGCAGCGCCGCCGCCAGGGCCGCGCCCGCCATCATCTTCCGCCAGATACTCATGACTCGTGCCCCTCGACTGAAAGCGCAGTTTCACACCGTTCGGCCCTGGCGGCGCAAGGGTGCGTGACACCAGACGCGGACCTGAGGGTCCGGACGCGTGGCCTTTCGACCGTTCCCCCCGTGCGCTCGCTGGGCTTCACGTCAGGGAGGATTGGTCTTTGCGCTTCTTTCACCGTTTCGCCATCCTGTAGAACACATGATGAACGCGATTCGGATTCTCGGGCTCGATCCCGGCCTGCGGCGCACCGGCTGGGGCGTGATCGCGGTTGAGGGCTCGCGGCTGACCTGGGTCGCGCACGGGGTCGTCACCTCCGATGAGAAGGCCCCGCTGGCCGAGCGGCTGCTGAGCCTGTTCGACGGCATCGGCGCGGTTATCGCCACCCATGGGCCGCATGAGGCGGCGGTCGAGGAGACCTTCGTCAACAGCAACCCGCAGTCGACGCTGAAGCTTGGGCAGGCGCGCGCCGCCGCGATGATCGCGCCGGCGAAGGCCGGCCTGCTGGTGGCCGAATACGCCGCCCGCGAGGTCAAGAAGTGTGTCGTCGGCACCGGGTCCGCCGACAAGACCCAGATTGCCTTCATGATCGCCCGGCTGCTGCCCACGGCCGGCGGACCGACCCAGGACGCCGCCGACGCCCTCGCCGTCGCCATCACCCATGCCCACTCGCGCCGGGCCCGGGCGCTCGAGGCCCGGCCGGTGAGCCTGGCGAGCCGGGAAAGAAGGTTCGCATGATCGGACGACTGCGCGGGATCGTCGCCGAGATCGGCGAGGAGGAGGCGCTGATCGACGTCGGCGGGGTCGGCTATGTCGTGCGCTGCGGGTCCCGGACCCTGGGCCGGCTGCCCGCCGTCGGCGACGAGACCGTTGTGCATGTCGAACACCAGTGGAGCGAGGCCCAGGGCCCGCGCCTCTATGGCTTTTCCACCCGCGAGGAGCGCAGCGTCTTTGTGATGTTGCAGGCGATCCAGGGCGTCGGGCCGAAGGCGGCGATGGCGGTGCTGGACGTGCTGCCGCCGGCCGATCTGGCCGGGGCAGTGCAGCGCGGCGACCAGGCGCTGGTCGCCCGGGCCAACGGCGTGGGTCCGAAGCTGGCCCAGCGCATCGTGCTGGAGCTCAAGGGCAAGCCGCTCGGCGACGGCCTGGTCAGCGGCGGCGTGATTGAAGCGCCGAAGGTCCACAAGGCCAGCGCGACCGGCGAGGCCGTGGCCGCCCTGATGGGTCTGGGCATCGCCGAGCCGGTGGGACGGCGCGCGGTCGAGCATGCCGGGGGCCAGCTGGGGGATGAGGCGGATGTCGGCGCGCTGGTGAAGGCCGCGCTGAAGGAGATCGGGCGGTGAGGGATCGCGGGACCACAGTACGTCCTTCGAGACGCGATCCTGAGGGATCCCTCCTGAGGATGTCGAACACCAATGAACGTCAGGGTGAGGAGCGAGCCGCAAGCGAGCGTCTCGAACCAGGCAACGGCCTCACACCATGACCGACGACCGGATCATCTCCGCCGACGCCGCCCCGTTCGAGGCCACCGACAAGGCCCTGCGGCCGCAGACGCTCGCCGAGTTCGTCGGGCAGGAGCAGACCAAGGCCAACCTGAAGGTGTTCATCGACGCGGCGCGCGACCGCAACGAGGCGCTCGACCATGTGCTGCTGTTCGGGCCGCCGGGATTGGGGAAGACCACCCTGGCGCAGATCGTCGCCCGCGAACTGGGCGTGGGCTTCCGGGCGACCAGCGGACCGGTGCTGGCCAAGGCCGGGGATCTCGCGGCCATCCTGACCAACCTCGAACCGCGCGACGTGCTGTTCATCGACGAAATCCACCGCCTGCCGGCCAATGTGGAGGAAATCCTCTACCCGGCGATGGAGGACCATGTCCTCGACCTGATCATCGGCGACGGGCCATCGGCGCGATCGATCCGCATCGACCTGGCGCCCTTCACCCTCGTGGCGGCGACGACCCGCGCAGGCCTGCTGGCGACGCCGCTGCGCGACCGGTTCGGTATCCCGCTGCGGCTGGAGTTCTATACGCCGTCGGAGCTGCAGCGCGTGCTGCTCGGCGCAGCGCGGAAGATGGGCGCGCCGCTCAGCGAGGACGGCGCCGGCGAGATCGCCGCCCGCGCGCGGGGCACGCCGCGCGTCGCCGGCCGGCTGCTGCGACGGGTGCGCGACTTCGCGGCCGCCGACGGCGCGGCGCTGATCGACAAGGGCCACGCCGCCAGGGCGCTGGCGCGGCTGGAGGTCGACGAGGCGGGCCTCGACAGCCTCGACCGCCGCTACATGCGCGCCCTGATCGAGAACTACGGCGGCGGACCGGCGGGCGTCGAGACGCTGGCCTACGCCATCGCCGAGGCTCGGGACGCCGTCGAGGACGTGATCGAGCCCTTCCTGCTGCAGCAGGGTTTCATCCAGCGCACGCCGCGCGGCCGGGTCGCCTGCGGCAAGGCCTACCTGCATCTGGGCCTGAAAGAGCCGCCGGCGCCGAAGGCCGCGCCGGGCCTGTTCGACGAGGGCTGACCGGGTGTCAGGCCAAGGGTTTGACCGCCCGTAGCGCAAAGACATCCAGTTTCGGCGGGGCGGCTTCCGGGGCGCCGCCGGCCCGTTGCCGGAAGACGTAGCCGACCGCGTCCGCCAGATCGCGTGCGCTGTAGGGCTTGGGCATGGAGGCGATGGCTGCCTCCTTCGCCAGTTCGACCCGGTCGGTCTGTCCGCTTATGAAGATCACCGGAACGCCCATCGCCTTGAGGTCCCAGGCCAGCGCCGAGCCGTCATCGTCGTCGGCGAGGTCAATGTTGACCAGGGCGAGGTCCACAGGCGTAGCGCGCGCCATGGCCAGGGCCTCCTGGTGGCGCACCGCCAGATCGAGCACGCGGTAGCCCCGATCCTCGAGCTCGTCCTTGAGCGCCATGGCGACGAGCAGCTGATCCTCAACGATCAGCACCACCCTCGGGGATGCGGGGTCGGGCACGGTGGTCATGGTCTCGTCTCCGGTCACAGACCCAACCACCTCAAGCGGATTCGGTTCCCGCAAGAGGAACCGCGGGATGACGGGGCGCCTGCAATCCACTACCAACGGCATCCTGAGCAGCGCCTGACAGGCGCTTGTCGAGGGACGCAACGTGACCGCCGCCAACGGGATGCCTGACCACCCCACCGCCGGCCGCTTCGAGGGGCGAGAGCACGTCCTGCCGGTGCGCGTCTACTACGAGGACACCGACTTCACCGGGGTCGTCTATCACGCGAACTACGTCCGCTATTTCGAGCGCGGACGGAGCGACTTCCTGCGGCTGGCGGGGGTGTCGCACACCGACCTGCTGGAGCGGCATGATCCGGCGGCATTTGTGGTCACCCGGATGGAGATCGACTTCAAACGGCCTGCGAAGATCGACGACGCGCTGCAGGTCGTCACCACCTATGACCAGGCGAAAGGCGCGCGGCTTCAGATCAGCCAGCGGATCATGCTGGGCGACGTGCTGATCGCCGTCGCGAAAGTGTCGGCAGCCTGCATCAGTCTCGACGGAAAGCCGCGCAAGCCGCCCCCGGGACTTGTGGATGCGCTGCGGCCCTGGTTTTGCAAGGATGAGGG
>CAIOHT010000049.1 GCA_903858185.1 uncultured Caulobacterales bacterium | reverse complement strand
TCGTGAGCTCTGGACTGAGCTACGTCCAGGAGTACCTCCCGCACCTCGCCCAGCAGATCCTCCGCACCGGCGGCAGCGACGCCATCGGCGTGGGCCGGGCCGTCCTCAGCTACCCAGCGTTGCTGGCGGACGCCGCCAAGAACGGCGCCCTCGAGACGAAGTTCATCTGCCGCACCTTCAGCGATTGCACGACCGCCCCGCGCAACGGGCTCATCTCCGGCTGCTACCCGCTCGACAAGTATTACACCGCCAAGCCGGAGTTCCAGCAGCTGAAGGACATTAAGAAGAACGTCGGCGCCTGATCAGCGCCCGAAGATCTCGCGTAACTGCCGGCGGGTCCGGTCGGCTAGGAGACGTTGTTCGGTGTCCGTCCCGCGTTGCCTTGCCTCGGCGGTCTCGACCTTGTCGAGCAAGGGCCGCACCAGACGCCGGAAACGCGCCACGGACTCGGGCGACCCGTCGCAGGACCGGGCCGCCAGCAGATAGCCGAAGGCTTCGGCGGGATCGCTCCCCGCTTCGGTCAGCAGCTCACCCACGAGAAACCCGCCCCCGACCTCTCCCTGCGCCCAAGCCTCGCGGGCGCAGACCAAGGCGAGGGTTTTATCAGGGCTCACCCCTTCCCCCAGGCGATAGGCGATGGCTAGGTTCAGCCAGGCCTGGGCATCTCCCTTCTCCGCGGCTTGCCGGAAATAAGCGATCGCCTGCCCCTCATCCTTGGGCGCGAGGTCGCCTTCCATGCAAATCAAGCCCAGGCGGTTCAGGGCGATCGCACAACCTCGGTCCGCCGCGAGCCGGAAGCAGCGAAGAGTCTCGGCGACGTCCTGCGCACGGCCGAGGCCATGCTCCGCCTGGAGGCCGAGGTTGAACATCCCCATGGGCTCGCCGGCCTTCCAGGCTTCCCGGTAGTACCAGGCAGCCCGGGTGTGATTCGGAGCGCCGAACTCCCCGGTGCTGTCGCACTCCCCCAAGGCGTTGAGCGCGCGACCATGCCCCTGGTCGGCCGACCGCTCGAACCATCGGCGCGCCGCGGCGGGATTCGCCGGCTCAAAGGAGCCGGACAACATCCCCATGGCGCGATGGAACTGCGCCTCCGAGTCTCCCGACTCGGCCTTGGCGACGAGCGCCGGCCAGTACTCCTTCGCCGCCCGCGCCCACAGTTCGGCCGCGGTCGGCTCGGCGGAGATCGGCGTCACCGCGGAGGCAGCCGGTGCGACCACCTGCGCGGGGACCGCGACCGGGGCGGCGGGCGCGGTCACGCGCTCCGCCGCGAGGACGATGAGGGCGGCGAGGACGAGACCGGCCAAGAGGCTGCCAAGGAGACGCATCCCGCCATGATACCATGGGACGGCCGAAACGCGCAAGGGGCGCGGGCCAACTATTGTACTTTTATTAAAAACCTGCGACGGGTCCCTGGACGACCGGCGGTCAGCGCCGCCGCAGGCGCACGACGATCCGGGCGGAGACCGGGGCGTCGGGTCCGGGATGGGGCAGCAGGACGAAGTCGTCCGCGGCGATCGCCGGGCTCGGGCCGACGACTTCCCAGCCGGCGGCATGGCGCGGCAGGAAGGCGACCAGGGGCCGGCCGCCGCGCTGGGAGCCATTGGTGTCCACCGCCACGAAGGTCCGCGCGCCGGCGGCCGGCGTGATGATCCATTCGACCTCACCCGACGACAGGGTCGTCAGGGTCTCGTGCCAGCGCAAGGGACCGGGCGCCATCCGCGCATCCCAGTGGGGGTCGCCGTAGAAGATGGTCATATCGCGGTCGAACTCCAGACCCCGGCGATCCCCGGCGGA
>CAIOHT010000048.1 GCA_903858185.1 uncultured Caulobacterales bacterium | reverse complement strand
GCGAGACTCACGATACCAATACTCCCGGGACAAAGCCGGACATTTGCGGGACTCCCGCGCGCAAAACGGGGCCCTCGACCTCCCGTCCGTCCGGACGGGGTTATCCTGTCGGGATGAGCAGGGTTCAGCACCAGCCGGGGACCGTTTCGCGCAGCGTAGCTGTCCTCTTCAGCACACGGAACACGGGGACCGCTCCGCCTAGCGGGCGAAGCCGTCCCCACACGGCCCTCGCCGCGCGATCTCTGCGGTTCAAATCCCGTTTTCCGCGCGCCCCGAAGATTCCCGGGACATCCCCCTCCGTCACCCGCCGAATCCGCCTTGCCCCCTTCGTCCTCCCTGCTAGAAGCCGCCCAACGTTCCCAGCGCGAAGAGTCGCCGCCATGAAGCTGCTAGCCGGCAACTCCAACAGAACGCTCGCCACCGCCATCGCCGAATATCTCGACGTCCCGCTGACCCGCGCCCAGGTGCGGCGGTTCGCCGACAACGAGGTGTTCGTCACCATCGACGAGAACGTGCGCGGCGAGGACGTGTTCGTCATCCAGTCGACCAGCTACCCGGCCAACGACAACCTGATGGAGCTCTTGATCTGCATCGATGCGCTGAAGCGCGCGTCGGGCCGGCGGATCACCGCCGTGCTGCCCTATTTCGGCTACGCCCGGCAGGACCGGAAGACCGGCGGCCGCACGCCGATCTCGGCCAAGCTCGTGGCCAACCTGATCACCCGCGCCGGCGC
Source organism: uncultured Caulobacterales bacterium (assembly GCA_903858185.1). Taxonomy (GTDB): domain Bacteria; phylum Pseudomonadota; class Alphaproteobacteria; order Caulobacterales; family Caulobacteraceae; genus Caulobacter; species Caulobacter lacus. Next base: position 52,547 of record CAIOHT010000048.1, on the reverse strand, counting down.
CGACCGGGTCCTGACCATGGACCTGCATGCCGGCCAGATTCAGGGTTTCTTCGACATCCCGACCGACAACCTGCTGCCGGTGCCGCTTCTGGCCGAGGACATCCGCGCCCACTACGGCAGGACCGATGACCTGCTGATCGTCTCGCCGGACGTCGGCGGCGTGGTCCGCGCCCGGGCGCTGGCCAACCGCCTCAGCGCCGATCTGGCGATCGTCGACAAACGTCGCTCGGGTCCCGGCGAGAGCGAGGTGATGAACATCATCGGCGAGGTCTCCGGTCGCCGCTGCATCCTGTTCGATGACATCGTCGATTCCGCCGGCACCCTCTGCAACGCGGCCCGTGCGCTGAGCGAGGCGGGAGCGGTCGAGGTCTCGGCCTATGTCACCCACGGCGTGCTGTCGGGCGCGGCCGCCGACCGGGTCAGCGGCTCGGTGCTCAAGGAACTGGTGGTCACCGATTCCATCGAACTGTCGGACGTGGTGAAGGCCTGCCAGAAGATCCGCGCCGTCTCCTGCGCGCCCCTGATGGGCGAGGCCATCCGCCGGATCGCCAACGAGGAGTCGGTGTCGAAGCTGTTCGACTGAGTCCTGCGCCCTAGCCCCTGTCATTATTCGCCCGTAAAGTGCGCCTTAAGCCCCGGGCGTCACATTCTCGCCGTCCACGCGCGTTGTATTGACGAGGCTGGGGTGTGACGGGGAAGCTGCGGACCATGAAACCTTTCCTTCCTGCGCGTTTCGCGCCGGCGCTCGCCGCCATTGCCCTCGCCGCCGTTCTCGCCGGCTGCGGGCCCGAAGCGCCCGCGCCCTATGTGCCGCCGCCCCCGCCGCCGCCGCCGCCGCCGATCACCCTGGCGCCCAGCCTGATCCAGGAAGCCAGCGCCTGGCGCGGCTACATGGCGCGCGCCAACGCCATCTCGCCCGACTTCAAGAACGGCGAGGAGATCCAGGTCTCGCTGCGCACCGCGGCGGCGTATGAACCCAAGCAGTTCCTGCGCGGCGCGGTGGCCTACGCCGCAATCGTCGCGCTGCAGGACCCGGTGTTCGTGGCCGAGCTGCGCAAGGTCGCCGCCGACCCGGCCAAGCGCATCGCCATGCGCGACCAGCTGATCTCCAATCCCAACATGGCCACCATCCTGCCGGGCGCCGAAAGCGCCGCGGGCCTGGTGCTGCAGGCGCTCGGCAACGAGGGCGCGCGCATGGTCGTCAACGGCCGCGCCGTGAAGCAGTCCGCCTATTCGGTCCAGCACAGCGCCTGGTCCAAGATCGCCGTGCCCAACCGCGAAGCTCGCCTGATCGCCGCAAAGTCCCTGTCGGCCACGCCGATGACCGGCGAAGCGGCCGACGTGATGCTGATGCAGCAGGCCAGCACCGGCCCGACGGCGGCGACCCCGCTGGGCCTGACGCCCGGCGCGGCCCCGCCGCCCTGGTCGCCGCTGGTCGTGCGCGGCCTGACGCTCGCGGCCCTGGCCGCCATCGGCGAAGCCGGCGAGGAGAACCTCGCCGCGATCACCACTCTGTCGGCCGAGCCGAACGCCGCCTACTGCCTGAATATGGCCAAGCTGAACCTGTATCAGTGCCTGGCGGTGTCCAAGCCGCACTACGAAGACATCTTCTGCATGGGCCAGCACATCCTGATCGACACCGGCGCCTGCATGGTGAAATGGTCGGGCGCGACGATGCCGCCCGAGCCGATCCGGCCGGTGGTCGCTCCTGCACCTGCACGCAAGAGCACCGCCGCCGCCGCGCCCGCGAAAAAGCCGCCCGTGCGCCGTTAAGAGTCTGCCCGGGCGGCGTTGCGCCGTCCGCTGAAAGCGTGTATCGAGCGCAACCCTGAATTCACCGACCGTCGCCGCGCGGAGTTCTTCTGCCGCGGCGACTTCGTTTTGAGAGCCGCAAGACCATGGCCGAGATCGTCCTCAACGTCGAAGTCCGCGACCGCACCGGCACGGGCGGCGCCCGTGAAGCCCGCCGCGCCGGCAAGGTGCCCGGGATTCTCTACGGCGGCCCGAAGGGTCCCGTCGCGATCTCGGTCAAGTCGAACGAGTTCCGCAAGTCGCTCTACACCGGTCAGCTGCACGGCCACCTGGTGACGCTGAAGTACGGCGACGAGAGCCAGCCGGTCATCGCCAAGGACATCCAGTTCCATCCGGTGACGGATGAGCCGATGCACTTCGACCTGCTGCGCGTCGAGGAAGGCTCCACCATCCGCATCGCCATTCCGGTGCACTTCAAGAACCAGGACGTCTGCCCCGGTCTGAAGCAGGGCGGCTCGCTCGAAATCGTGCGTCACGACGTCGAGCTGAACTGCCCGGCCGACGCCATCCCGGAAGAGCTGGTGTTCGACCTGACCAATACCCAGCTGGGCGACACCATCCGCATCGGCGACATCGCCCTGCCCAAGGGCGTGACCCCGTCGATCGCCGACCGCGACTTCGTGCTGGCGACCCTGAAGGTCTCCTCGGCCGGCATGTCCGAAGCCGCAGCCTCGGAAGGCGGCGCTGAAGCCTGATCGGCTACGCGACCCTGATCTGGAAGCGGGCGGGCCGATGGCTCGCCCGTTTTCGTTTGGGACTCCAGCCGGGAGATGGACATGACGCTGATCCTCGCCGGCCAGGGCAACCCCGGGCCGAAGTACGAAAAGAACCGCCACAACGTCGGCTTCATGGCGATGGACGCCATCGCCCGTCGCTGGGCGACCTCGCCGTGGCGCGCCCGCTTCCAGGGGCTGGCCTGCGAAGGCCAGGTCGAGACGCCGGATGGCCCGGTGAAGCTGCTGATGCTCAAGCCGCAGACCTTTTACAATGAAAGCGGCCGCTCGGTCGGTGAGGCGGTGCGGTTCTTCAAGCTCAAGCCCGCCGACGTCATCGTCTTCCATGACGAGATCGACCTCGCCCCCGGGCGCTTCCGGATGAAGACCGGCGGCGGCGCGGCGGGCAACAACGGCATCCGCTCGATCACCGCCCAGGTCGGCGCCGACTTCCGTCGCGCCCGCATCGGCGTCGGCCATCCGGGCGACAAGGACGCGGTGATGCACTACGTGCTCGGCGACTTCCACAAGGTCGACCGGGTCTGGCTGGATCCGATGCTCGACGCCCTCGCCGACGCCCTGCCCTTCGCCGCCGCCGGCGACGACGAGCGCTACCAGGCCGAGGTCATGCGCCTGGCGCCCGCCGCCAAGGCCGACCCGCGCAAACAGGCCCGCGACGACGGCGAGGCCTGACGACAATCCCGCGCCAATCGGCTATAGGCGCGCCACCCCTTCGTTCGAGAGTTCCATGGCCCTGAAAGTCGCGATCGTCGGCCTGCCCAACGTGGGCAAGTCGACCCTGTTCAACGCCCTGACGCAGACCGCGTCGGCCCAGGCGGCCAACTATCCGTTCTGCACGATCGAGCCGAACACCGGCGACGTGGCCGTGCCCGAGCCGCGGCTGGAGGTGCTGGCCAGCATCGTCGGGTCCAAGGAGATCATCCCCTCGCGGATCAACTTCGTCGACATCGCCGGCCTCGTGCGCGGCGCGTCGAAGGGCGAGGGCCTGGGCAACCAGTTCCTGGCCAACATCCGCGACTGCGACGCGGTGGCCTTCGTCGCCCGCTGCTTCGAGGATACCGACATCACCCACGTCGAGGGCCGGATCGATCCGCTGTCGGACCTGGACATCATCGAGACCGAGCTGATGCTCGCCGACCTCGAAAGCCTCGAGAAGCGCAAGCCGAACGTCGAGAAGAAGGCCAAGTCCGGCGGCGACAAGGAGGCCGCCAACACCCTGCGCCTGATCAATGTCGCGCTGGAGCAGCTGAACGCCGGTCGCCCGGCCCGCGCCGCCGACATCAGCAAGGACGACTACAAGGCCTGGCACATGCTGCAGCTGCTGACCGCCCTGCCGGCGCTGTACGTCTGCAACGTCGACGAGGGATCGGCCGACAAGGGCAACGCCTTCTCCGACAAGGTGGCTGAACGGGCGAAGGCCGACAACGCCAAGAGCGTGGTCATCTCGGCGCAGATCGAGAGCGAGATCGCCCTGCTGGACCCGGCCGAACGCAGCGAGTTCCTGGAGACCCTGGGCCTGCACGAGCCGGGCCTCAATCGCCTGATCCGCGAGGCCTACGCCCTGCTCGGCCTGCAGAGCTACTTCACGGTCGGTCCCAAGGAAGCTCGCGCCTGGACCATCGATATCGGCGCTACCGCCCCGCAGGCGGCAGGCGTGATCCACAACGACTTCGAAAAGGGCTTCATCCGCGCCGAGACCATCGCCTACGCCGACTTCGTCGCCCTCAAGGGCGAACAGGGGGCCAAGGACGCCGGCAAGATGCGCTCCGAGGGCAAGGAGTACATCGTCAAGGACGGCGACGTGATGCACTTCCGGTTCAACGTCTGATCCGGGTGTTCAGGCGGCCGGGCGTCTCCAGAGGACAATGCCGTTCGCCAGAACCCAGCCGAACACGACGCCGAAGGTGACCCGCTGGGCCCAGGCCGGCGACAACAGGTCCGAGCCGCGCAAGATAATTGACCCGACCGCCAGCAGCAGCCCCAGGACGGCCAGCAGCCTGACGAGGCCTCCGGCCCGTTTTACAAACATCAGGCGGCCAAGCCCGACAAGCCAGAACAGGAACACCAGCTGAGAGGCGGCGATATGGGCGATCGACCCGGGGGACCTGAGGTTATCCATGTCGGCGGGGATAGCCGTCGCCGCAAAGGCCAGACCAAACAACGTCAGCATCCCGACCGTGAATCGGTCCTCGACGCTCCGGCCCAGACCCCAGCCAAATCCGGCCAGCAGCATCCCGATGCCCAGAAACCCGGTCAGATTCCAGGCAAGGGCATTGTCCGCCCCGACGACGCCCAGCTCGCTGACCGCCTTGGTCCCATGGTGATAGTCAGGGTCGAGCGCGGCGAACAGGATCAGCAGGATCGGAAACCCGACCCCCGCCGCAACGCCCGAAAAGCCCGCTGTCTGATTCCTTGTCATGACATCCATCGTCTCGTATAATTAGTTTCATAAACTAACTATTTTGAATGTGTCAATGACCGCTCCCGCGTCCGAACTCGCCGATCGCCTGACCCTCGCAAGCGTCCGGCTGACCCGCTGGCTGCGGGCGGCTGACGCCGCCGCCAGACTGAGTGGTCCGCAGGCCTCGGCCCTGGCGGTCGTCGTCCATAGCGGCCGCGTCCGGATGTCCGACCTAGCCAGGCTGGAGGAAGTCAGCCGGCCGACCATCACGCGGCTGGCCGGTGAGCTTGAGGCCGGGGGGCTGATTGAGCGTCAGGCTGATCCGATGGACGGCCGGGTGGTCTGGCTTGTCCCAACCCGGCAGGGGCGGCGTCTTCTGGCCGAGGGTCAGTCCCGGCGCATCGCGCCCCTGACCGCCGCGATCGAAGGGCTGTCCGCGGAGGCCCGGGCAGATCTGCTCGCCGGTCTGACGGTGACGGAGGCTCTGCTGAAAGGATAGCCGCAATGCGGCGCCCGAGGGCGAAAGCCGCTGGAGACGCATCGCCAGACCATACTAGACTGGCCGCATGACCACTGACCACGCCGACGCAATCGCCGCCGCGCAGGCCGTCCTGGACGCCTTCATGGCGGCGTTCAACGCCCGCGACCTGCCCGCCTGGGAAGAGACCTTCAACTTTCCCAGCGTGCGGCTGGCGTCCGGCACGCTGGCGATCATCGAGCCCGGCTATCACCAGCCGGCCATGTTCGAGCAGGGCGCGCTCAGCGACTGGGACCACTCCGCCTGGGAGCGCCGCGCCGTGATCCACGCGGGCCCGGACAAGGTGCACTTCGACACGCGCTTCACCCGTTATCGCGCCGACGGCTCGGTCATCGGAGGGTTCGATTCGATCTATGTCGTCACCTGCGAGGACGGCCACTGGGGCGTGAAGGCCCGCTCGAGCTTCGCGCCCTGATGAGCAGACGCGGTGAACTGGCCCGGATGATCGACGAGGCCCGGCGCGTGGTGGTGTTCACGGGCGCGGGCATGTCGACCGAGTCCGGCATCCCCGATTTCCGCAGTCCGGGCGGCGTCTGGTCGAAGATGAAGCCGATCCAGTTCCAGGACTTCGTTGCGCGCGAGGATATGCGCCGCGAGGCCTGGACGCGGGTGTTCAACGGCACGGCCGGCTGGGTCGGCCGCGCGCCGAACGCCGGCCATGACGCCGTGGCCCGGATGGTCGCCATGGGCAAGGTGATGAGCGTCATCACCCAGAACGTCGACAACCTGCACCAGGACAGCGGCATTCCCGACGAGCGGATCATCGAGCTGCACGGCAACGCCAGCTATGCGACCTGCCTGACCTGCGCCCAGCGGCACGAACTGCATCACCTGAAGCCGGCCTTCGTCGAGCGCGGCGAGATCCCGGCCTGCCGGTCGTGCGGGGGGCTTGTGAAGACCGCGACCATCTCCTTCGGCCAGCCGATGCCACAGGACCAGATGCTGCGGGCCGAGGAGGAGACCCTGGCCTGCGACCTTTTCCTGGTGCTGGGCTCGTCACTCGTGGTGTTCCCGGCGGCGGGCTTTCCCCTGCTCGCCAAGCGCAACGGCGCGATGCTGGCGATCGTCAACCGCGAGGCCACCGACATGGACCGCTACGCCGATCTGGTCCTGCACGACGAGATCGGTCCGGTCCTGACGGAGATCGCGCCGACTCTTTAAACCTCTCCCACCTGGGAGAGGGGGACCATGCGGAGCATGGTGGTGAGGGAGGCGCAGGCGTTTGAGGACAGGCCGCTACCGTTCGGCCGCCGGCGGCGCATCCCTCTCCACCGCCCTCCGGGCGGTCCCCCTCCCCCAACAGGTGGAGGAAAGACGGGGGCTGGACCACCCGCCCTGTCGCGGGCACTAGTTGGGCCGAAAACAGGGGCCCGCCGCCATGACCGACACAATCCAGATCACCTCCGGCCACGACGGCTTCGCGTTCGACGTCCTGCATGGCCAGCCGGCCGGCCGCCGCAAGGGCGGAGTCATCGTCATCCAGGAGATCTTCGGCCTGGATGAGTTTGTCCAAGCCGACGTCGCCCGATGGGAAGCGCGTGGCTACGAGGTGCTGGCCCCGTCGATGTACGACCGGCAGGAGCCAGGGTTCACGGCCCGACATGACGATCCGGCCGAGTTCCAGCGGGCCGTGCAGCTAGCCATCGCCAACGGCCCGGACAACGCCATGAGCGACATCCAGGCCTGTATCGATTTCCTGTCGCCCCGGGGGCCCGTGTTCATCGTCGGCTACTGCTACGGCGGGACGATGGTCTGGCTGGCGGCCTCGCGCTGCAAGGGTCTCAGCGCCGGCTCCAGCTACTACGGCGGTCAGGTGGCCGGCATGGCCGCCCTGCCCCTCTCCTGTCCCGTGGAGCTGCACCTGGGCCGCAAGGACGGCCATATCCCCGCCGACGACGTCAAGGCGAAGGTCCAGGCCGCCCACCCCGAGGTCCCGGTGTGGATCTATGACGCCTCGGGACACGGCTTCAACAACGACGGCCGCCCTGAGTCCGACCTGGCCGATGCCGAGCTGGCCCGCCAGCGGACACTGGCCCTGTTCGAGGCGAACGGAGCCGGCTGAATGGGCGAGCGGATCGCCCTGGCGACAACCGGCGGCAAGCCCTTCGCCGCCTGGCATGCGCGGCCGCGCGAGGCCCGTCGCGGCGGGCTGGTGGTGCTGCATGCGATCTGGGGCGTGACCCCGCATATCCGCGCCTTCTGCGACGGGCTGGCGGACCAGGGCTACGACGTGATCGCCCCGAGCCTGCTCGACGGGACGAACGCCTTTCCCGAGCGCGACATCGACGCGGCGATCCTCCCGGACCGTCTGGCGCTGGGGCTGGCGAGCGGCTGGGGCGCGGGCGCGATGGACGTCGTCCAGGCGGCCATCGATGCGCTGGATGGTCCGGTGCATCTGCTGGGCTTCTGTTTCGGCGGCAGCACCGCATGGCTGGCGGCCGCGCGCTGCGAACGCCTGACCGCCGTTGCCTGCTTCTATGGCGGCGATATCGTCAATCGCATCGACGAGACGCCGCGCTGCCCGACGATCCTGCATTTCGGGACGCAGGACGAAACGATCTCCGCCGCGGATGTCGCGAGGATCACCGCCGCCCACCCCGACCTGCCCGCCTGGCTCTATCCGGCCGGCCACGCCTTCGTCGCGCCGAGCGGCTATCACGAGGACAGCGCGAAGCTGGCGATGCTCCGCACGCTGCAACTCTTCCACCGCAGCGGCGGCGCGAAGGGCGAGGTGTAGCCTGCGCGTCCCCCCGGTTACGCAGGGAGAGTTTAGAGAACCCGCCCCGCCACGGCGTCAAGCCTGGCCATCATCGCCGGATCGCGCGCCTCCGGAGCCGTAATCAGAGCCCAGTCCAGGCAGGTATCGATCGGCGAGGCCGGACGGTCCGCCGGCAGGGACAGCGCCAGCTGGATGACCAGGGCGCGAGCCTTTGCGGTGTTGGAGTGCATCACCTCGAGGATATGCCCGACCTCGACCGCCGCCTCGCCTTCGCGCCAGCAGTCGTAGTCGGTGACCATGCAGACGGACGCGTAGGGGAGCTCCGCCTCGCGCGCCAGCTTGGCCTCCGGCATGTTGGTCATCCCGATGACGTCACAGCCCCAGGCGCGGTAGAGATGGCTCTCGGCCCGCGTCGAGAACTGCGGCCCCTCCATCACCAGATGCGTGCCGCCCTCGACCATGGTCGCGCCGGTCGCACGGCCCGCCTCCGCAGCGAGACCGGCCAGCCGCGGACAGACGGGATCGGCCATCGAGACATGGGCGACCAGGCCCGGCCCGAAGAAGCTCTTCTCCCGCGCAAACGTCCGGTCAATGTACTGGTCGACCATCACGAACGTGCCCGGCGGCAGCTCCTCGCGCAGGGAGCCGACCGCCGAGATCGACAGGACGTCAGTGCATCCGGCCCGCTTGAGGACATCGATGTTCGCCCGGCTGTTCAGCGCACTGGGCGGCAGCACGTGACCGGGTCCGTGGCGCGGCAGGAAGACCAGCCGGGTGGTCCCGATTCGTCCGGTGACGAGCTCGCTCGACGGCGCGCCGAACGGACTGTCGATCCGTACGCTGCGACGATCCTCAAGGCCCGCGATATCGTAGAGGCCCGATCCGCCGATGACGCCCAGCGTCCAGCCCGCCATGTCTTCCTCCCCCAAGGTCCAGGCCCACAGGTCCAACAGAATGGCGATCATGTCCATGTCGAACGGGTGATGTGGAGTTCCGACTTGGCGATAAGTCGATCGCGGGTCACGCTGGCAGGGTGATGAAGCCCGCGCCCTTTATCCTGGCCGTGATCCTGGGCCTGGCCGCACCTGCCCTGGCGCATGGCGCGCCCAGCGCCTGCTGGTTCGAGAACGGCGCTGTCGTGGTGTCGGCGGAGATCGGCGGCGTCGCCGGGGACTGGCTGCTGGATCCGTCAGCGGCGCATACCCAGCTGCATGAGACGCGCGCCCAGATGGAGGGCCTGCCCGCGACGTTCCTCGCCCGCGCACGCCTCGCCGGCCAGACCCTCGAGGGCGTCGAGGTCACCGTCGCCGACCTCGATGACCGGGCGCCCGGCTTCGTGACGCCGATCGCGGGCGTCATCGGCGCGGATCTGCTGCGCCGGATCGTGGTGGATCTCGAGTTCACGCCCTGCCGCCTCCGGCTATCCACAGGCCCGGCAAAGCGGCCCGATCGCGGCGGCCCGCCGCTACGCGTGATCGAGGTGGCCGGTGTTCCCGTGGTCGCGGCCGGGGTCTCGGACGACCGCCAGGCCCGCTACGGACTGTTCGCGATCGACTTCAGCGCCCGGGCGTCGGTCAGGTTGACCGCAGCCGGGTTCCGGCCGGACAGGGAGGGCGCGGCGACCGGCCCGCGCAACCAGGCGCCGGGACGCCTGCGGGCGCTGTCCCTCGGAGGCGAGCTCTACGAGGAGACCACTGCCGCCCTCGCCCCGGACCTTGACCCCGCCCTGACCGGCGCGCTCGGCACGGATCTCTGGTCGCGATGGCGGCTACGGCTGGACATCGCCGACGGTCGGCTCTGGCTCAGCCCTGAATGAAAAAGGCCCGGGACTGCTCCCGGGCCTTTCAACTCAGTTGGGTCTCCGAAAGCCTAGTGGCTCTCGTTCTTCCACACGCGCCGATAGCTGGCGTAGAGCAGGCCCGAGAACAGGACCAGGAAGATCAGGACCGAGAATCCCATCTTCTTGCGCTCCTCCATCTTCGGCTCTGCGGCCCACATCAGGAAGGCGGCGACGTCTTCGGACTGCTGCTTGACGGTCGACCTGGTGCCGTCGTCGAACGACACCTGGTCCGGCGCGAGCGGCGGCGCCATGCCGATGACCCCGCCGGGGAAGTACTTGTTGTAGTGCTGACCGGGAGCGAGGGTCACTCCATGCTCCGGCGGGCCGTAGCCCTGCAGCAGGCTGGCGATGTACTCCGGGCCGCCTTCGCGGGCCTTGGCCATCAGCGACAGGTCGGGCGGCGCGATGCCGCCGTTGCTGGCCTTGGCCGCGATGACGTTGGGGAACGGCGACGGGAAGCGGTCAGCGGGAATGCCGGGACGCTGAATCGCGTCGCCGGTCTCGCTGTCCAGATCGGGGATCTGGGTGTCGGCCGCCAGCGCCTTGACCACCGGGTTGTCGTTCGAGGTCTTGCCCTTCGCCGCCGAATATTTCGGGTCGAAGAACGGGCCGCTCGGATCCCCGAGGTTGCGGAACGCCAGCAGGCTCATGCTGTGGCAGGCCGCGCAGACTTCGCGATAGACCTTGTAGCCCCGCTGGAGCTGGACCTGGTTGAAGCGGCCGAACGGCCCCTCGAAGCTGAAGGCGACGGGCTCGGGCTCGTGCGCCTTGCCGGCCGCCATGGCCGGACCGCCGACCAGGAGCAGCGCCGCCGCGAGCAGGGTGACTTTGCGCAGCATCGGGGCTCAGTCCTTGTGTTCGCCGCCGAGAACCGGCGAGGAGATGGTTTCAGGCGTTGGCAGGGGCTTCTCGATGAGGCCCAGCAGCGGCATCACCACCAGGAAGTAGGCGAAGTAGTAGAGGGTCGCCACGCGCGACAGCCAGACGAAGCTGTTCAGATCGGAGTCGATCAGCACGAACGTGGTCAGACCCGGGATCACCTGGTCATCCGGCAGCTTGGCGCCGCAGAAGCCGAGGATCACGCACACCACCAGGAAGATGAAGAAGTAGAGCTTGGCCTGCGGCCGGTAGCGCATCGACTTCACCTTGGACGTATCCAGCCAGGGCAGGGCGAAGATGACGGCGATCGAGCCGAACATGGCCAGCACGCCGAGCAGCTTCTCCGGAACGGCGCGCAGGATCGCGTAGAACGGCAGGAAGTACCATTCGGGCACGATGTGCGCGGGCGTCACCAGCGGGTCGGCCCGGATATAGTTGTCCGGATGACCGAGCGCGTTCGGCATGAAGAAGATGAAGACCGCGAAGAGGATGAGGAAGACACTCATCGCGAAGCCGTCCTTCACCGTCGCATACGGGGTGAAGGGCAGCGTGTCGGCCTTGGACTTGGGCTCGACGCCGGTCGGGTTGTTCTGGCCGACCACATGTAGCGCCCACACGTGCAGGATCACGACGCCCGCGATCATGAAGGGCAGCAGGTAGTGCAGCGAGAAGAACCGCTTCAGCGTCGGCTCGTCCACGGCAAAGCCGCCCCAGAGCAGGGTCGTGATCGCGTCGCCGACGATCGGGAAGGCGCCCAGCAGATTGGTGATCACCACCGCGCCGTGGAAGCTCATCTGGCCCCAGGGCAGGACGTAGCCCATGAAGGCGGTGGCCATCATCAGCCCGTAGATCACGCAGCCGAGGAGCCAGAGCACCTCGCGCGGGGCCTTGTAGGAGCCGTAGTAGAGGCCACGCAGCATGTGGATGTAGACGGCGATGAAGAACATCGACGCGCCGTTTGAGTGCATGTAGCGCAGCAGCCAGCCGTAGTTCACATCGCGCATGATGTGCTCGACGGAGGTGAAGGCCCCCGCGGCGCTCGGCGTGTAGTGCATCGCCAGCACGACGCCCGTGATGATCTGGACGCCCAGGCAGAGCGAGAGGATGCCGCCGAAGGTGTACCAGTAGTTCAGGTTTCGCGGCGTCGGATAGTCGACGAAGCTGTCCCAGACGAGACGGCCGACGGGCAGGCGCGCGTCAAGCCATTTGGCGAAACCGTTGCTCGGTTGATAGGTCGATTGTCCGCTCATCTCGATCAGCCGATCTTGACCTTGGTGTCGGAAAGGAAGGCGTAGTCGGGCACCACCAGGTTCGTCGGCGCCGGGCCTTTGCGAATGCGGCCGGAGGTGTCGTAGTGCGAGCCGTGGCACGGGCAGAACCAGCCGCCGTACTCACCGCCGCCGACCGTGGGCACGCAGCCCAGGTGGGTGCAGGACCCGACCAGGACCAGCCACTCGGCCTTGCCCTCCTTGTGGCGCTCGGCGTCCGTCTGCGGGTCACGCAGGGCGGCGCCGTCGTCCTTCACCGCGGCCGCGATCTGCTCGGGCGTGCGGTTACGGATGAACAGCGGCTTGCCGCGCCAGTTGATGGTCACCTGCTGCGCCGGCTCGATCTTGGTCAGATCGTACTCGACGCTGGCGAGGGCCAGGGTGTCGGCCGCAGGATTCATCTGCGCGACAAACGGCCAGACCGCAGCGAGACCCCCGCCGGCAGCGGCGGTGATGGCGGCAATATGGATGAAGTCGCGCCGGGAGGGATCGTCTCCGGCTGCGGGATTCGTTGCGTCCACGGCGGTGTGGGCCACCTTGAGATCACCCTTCGAAAAAGGCCGCGCCGGGAGCGCGGCTCGCAAATCCTTGCGGGCATTTCTGAAGCGGCGCGTGTGACCGGCCCGATCTGGGTTGGCCTCGCCCCGGAGAAACCCCGTTGGCAGGACCGATTAGTGCGCGTCTCGTCCTTTTTCAACTGACCATGTGGGGAATATGGATATCCGCGCTGCATGGACGCACGCAGGGGAGGCTGTAAAAGCCCGTTCATGACCGATTCAACGCTTCTTGAAGACCGCAAGGCCCGGGCGCGCGCCTGGTTCGAATCGCTGCGTGACCGGATCCTGACGGCCTTCGAGGCCCTCGAGGACGCCGCGCCCGCCGACCTGTATCCGGGCGAACCCGGCCGGTTCGAGCGCAAGCCCTGGGTCCGCGAGGCGGGCGGCGGCGGCGTGATGTCGATGATGCACGGCCGGCTGTTCGAGAAGGTCGGGGTCCACACCTCGATGGTCTTCGGGACCTTCACCCCCGAGATGGCCGCGAACATGCCCGGTGCGCAGGAGGACCCGCGGTTCTTCGCCACAGGGGTCAGCCTGATCGCCCACATGGCCAGCCCGCGCGTGCCGGCCGTGCATATGAACACCCGCTTTATCTGCACCACCCAGGGCTGGTTCGGGGGCGGCGGCGACCTGACGCCTCTGCTCGACTACCAGCGCGACCAGGCCTTCCCCGACACCGTCGCCTTCCATGCGGCGATGAAGGCGGCCTGCGACGCCCACGACCCGGCCTGGCACGCGAAATACAAGGCCTGGTGCGACGAGTACTTCTATCTGGCGCACCGCAAGGAGCCGCGCGGCACGGGCGGAATCTTCTACGACCACCACGACAGCGGCGACTGGGACCGGGACTTCGCCTTCACCCAGGACGTCGGCAAGGCCTTCCTGGACATCTATCCGAAGATCGTCGCCGGCCGGATGGCCGAGCCGTGGACGGCGGAGGAGCGCGAGGAGCAGCTGGTCCGCCGCGGCCGCTACGTCGAGTTCAACCTGCTCTACGACCGCGGCACGACCTTCGGTCTGAAGACCGGCGGCAACGTCGAGTCGATCCTCAGCTCGATGCCGCCCGCGGTGAAGTGGCCTTAGCCGCCCGCGGTGAAGTGGCCTTAGAGGGCGGCGCCGAAGTGGAGCCTGCGCGCGCGTGGTTCGCACACTCGCCGGATGTCGGATGCGGCCGGTTAGCGGAGGTCCATCCCTCGTTTCTCCCCGCTCATCCTCGCGGAAGCGAGGACCCAGGTTTACGGCCGGCGCACTCACTTCAAGGGATGTCTGGCTCCCTGACGGGACCCTCTACATCGGATCGCCCGACAGCCTCGTGCGAAGGGTCGGCGAAGATCGCGGCGATTGGAGAACAGCGGCTGCCATGGGTGCACCGGCTGCAAACCTGGGTCCTCGCTTCCGCGAGGATGAGCGGTAAGACGGGGGGAGTTGAGGTCAGCAATGGGTGAATGTCGGACATCTCGCAGTCGGGAAAGCGCCCGTCAACGGGGCCTGATGTCGAGGGAAGTGATGTCCTCCACGTCAAGGACATGGGTGGCCGGAAACATGCCTGTTGCCTCGGGAGTCCAATGAAGACGGCCCACTGCGGTCAAGGTGATGACTATAGTCTCGGTCGTGCGGCGCGTTCTCTCGATGCGGGTCCAAGGCTCCCCCAAAAGCGCCGTATCGCCTCCAAACCAAACGCCTTTCCCGCAGGGTTGGCCCACGATCAGCGATCCATGATGCCAATCCGTAAGAAACGTCCCGCTGACTGAAATCATCTTGCCGTCAAAGTCTGCGGGCCGTTCCACCACCTCGCAGTCGGAAGCGGCAACTAACTGAGGAGGCTGAGGGGGCGGCATTTCGAACATCAGGCAAGCTTACGCTTGGCACGACCGTCCGCAACGGGTCGAAAGCAGCCATCAACTGCATCGCCGACAGCGCCCCTCGCCAGCCTGCCGGGCCCCCGCCCTAGTACGCCATTCCTTGCGCGACAGCCTTGAGCCGCTCCGCCGCGGCCATGCGGTCGTCGAGGAAGTCGAGGTCGATCCACCAGTCCTCGATCTCGCGCAGCACCTGGCCGACGAGCGGGCCGCGCGGCACGCCGGCGGACACGACGTCCTCGCCGGTCAACGGGAAGGCCGGCGGCGTCCAGGTCTCGGCCAGCGGAATCAGAGCGCGCCATTGGGTGGCGGCGGCCGGCCGATCCGAAGCGGCCCAGGCCAGCTTGACCCTGTCGGCGAAGGTGCGTCCGCCGAGCCGGTAGACGGCGCGGCGCGTCTCGCGCGGGCTCATCCATGAGACGACCCGCAGTTCGCGCCCGGCGGCCGCGACCAGTCTGTCCTTCAGGGCGTTGGACAGGCGCAGCCGCTCGGCGGTGTCCTGCGCGACCTTGACGTCATCGGGCAGCAGGCTGGCCAGGCGCAGCTCGGCGTCGATATCGAAGAAATGCTCGGATTCGATCGCGACCAGACGCTCGAAGCGGGTCAGGGCCTTCACCTGGGGCAGCACCGACGACAGCACGCTGGTCGCCGCCATCAGCCGCAATGCGGCGCGGGGATCGGGCGCTGCGAGCAGTTTGAGCAGCTCCTTCTGCGTCCGCTCGGCGGCGCGGCCCGAGAGCATGCCCTTCAGCGCCTTGCACGCCGCGAGGGCGGCCGGGTCGGCGTCACCCTTGCCGTACCAGGCCTGGAACCGGAAGAATCGCAGGATCCGCAGGTAGTCCTCGCGGATGCGGGTCATGGCGTCGCCGACGAACACGATCCGGCCCGCCTTTGCGTCGGCGACCCCCTCGCCGGTCGGATCATAGACCCGCCCTTGGGCGTCGCAGTAGAGGGCGTTCAGGCGGAAGTCGCGGCGCACCGCGTCCTCCTCCCAGTTCTGGGTGAAGGCGACCACGGCGCGACGGCCGTCGGTCGAGACGTCCCGCCGCAGCGTGGTGATCTCGAAGGACTCTCCCTCGGAGACGGCGGTGACCGTTCCGTGGTCGACGCCGGTCGGGACGACCCTGATTCCCGCCGCCTCGAGCGCCTCGGTGACCTGGTCTGGCGTAAGTGTGGTGGCGATGTCGATGTCGTCGATCGGCTGGCCCAGTATCGCGTTGCGCACGCATCCGCCGACGAACCGGGCACAGCCGGCGTAGCCACGCGCCTCGAGCGCCGCGATGACCGCGCGGGTCGCGGGTAGCTCCATCCAGGGCCGGGCGCCGATACTCTCTGTCGATGACATGGCGCAGGACTTAGGGCGCCGCACCGGGCCTGCAAAGCCCACGTTTTCGTCAGGCCATCGCCGCGCCGTACAGGCGGTGATAGAGCGCGCGGAGCATCCCGGCCGTCGCGCCCCAGATCAGCTGGTTCTCCCAGGTCATGGCGTAGAAGTGCCGCCGCTGGCCGTCGGGCGTGTCGTAGTGGCGGCGCTCATAGTTGGCTGGATCCATCAGGAAGCCGAACGGGGTCTCGAATATCTCCGCCACCTCATGCGGGTTTGGCGTGAGGATCAGGTCCGGCGGCACGAATCCGACGACCGGGGTCACCAGATAGCCCGTGCCGGTGCGATAGGGCGTCGACAGGCCGGCCAGGGCGACATGGTGCGAGCCCAGCCCGATCTCCTCGTCCGCTTCGCGCAGGGCCGCCTGCTGGACCGTCTCGCCGGGATCCATCCGGCCGCCGGGAAACGCCACCTGGCCGGTGTGCCTGCGCAGCGTGTCGGAGCGGCGGGTAAGCAGCACCGACAGACCCGCCTTGCGCTCCACCAGCGCCACCAGAACGGCGGCGGGCTTGGGCGCGTCGAGGATGGCCGGCGCCATCTCCGGGTTCATGTCGAAGTCCGACATGTACGGTCGGCTCGAGCCCTGCGCGTCGTCCAGAGGATCGAGACGCTGCGCGATCCAGTCACGCAGCTCGTCCGGCGAGGCCCCGGGATTCACGGCTGGTGCGCCCCGGCCGGTCCGATGGGAAACCAGGCGCCGTTCGACGCGACGCCGAGGGCCGGCCCCTCCGGCGTCTCGCCCTCGTCGGCCATCTCGACCAGTTCATAGAAGACCGGCCGGGCAATCAGCGCCTCCAGCCCGCGACGAATATGCAGATAGGGCCGCGGCTCGCCGGTCCTGTCGTCCATCTCGACGCGGATGGCGTTGTCCGGCCCGGCCTCGACCGTGTCGCCGACATTGGTCTGGAAGACGAGCGCGTCGCCTTCCCGGTCGACGCGGATAGCGATGAACGGCGCATCCTCGACGACGATCTTCATCTTCTCGACCGGCGTCACCAGATGGAAGCCGTCGGGATCCTTGCGCAGGACGGTGGAAAACAGCCGCACCAGGGCCTCGCGGCCGATGGGCGTGCCCTCGTGAAACCAGACGCCATCCTTGCGGATGCGGATGTCGATCTCGCCGCAGTGGGCCGGGTTCCACAGATGCACGGGCGGCAGGCCGCGCCCCGGCGCCTGCTTCGCCGCCGCGATCACGCCATCCAGGCCGGGTTTCGGATCATTCATCCCGCCAATGTAGACGCCCCTCGCGCCGGGGAAAGCAACAAGGCGACGGCCCCTGCCTTGCCAAAAATGACGCATGTGTCAGGTTTGATGTCGGGGCGTGCTTCGGCGAACGGGTCGGAGCCTGGCGAAACACGGATCGGATCTCGCATGCGCAAGGTGCTCGGCGGCCTGTTCAGGGTCATGCCGCTTCTGTTCGGCCTCGGCTTCATCGGGCCGCTCATCGCGCAGATCTTGACCCTGGCGGGCTGGACCCTGCCCGGCGATGTCGCGCCGCTCGCGGTCGGCATGGTCATCGGCGGTGTCTGGGGCGGGATCGCCACCCTGACCGGGCGGTGGCTGTGATGATCGCCGTTCCGGACGCCGCCACGCTGGGCGCGATGGATGCCAAGGCGCTCAACCGCCTGGAAAAGGATGTCGCCGACCAGTTCATGGGCGGCGTGCCCTGGGGTTCAGTCGCCTGGGGGCTCTGCAATCTCGCGGTCTGGCTGTCGCTCTGGCCGCTGACCCTGATGGGCATCCTGCCGCTCTGGGCCGCTTTCCCGATCGCCACCCTGAACGTGATGCTCTGCTACCTGCCCTCGCACGAGGCGCAGCACCGGATCATCGCCCGTGAGGGTGAGCCGCTGTTCTGGCTCAACGAACTGGTCGGCTATGTGTCGACGATCCCGCTGGTGCTGCCCTACCAGGTCGCCCGGCTGACGCACTACGAACACCACACCCACTGCAACGACCCGGTGCTCGACCCGGACGCGGGAACCAAGGCCGCCGGCCCATGGCAATCGATCGCCAACAGCATCGCCTATCGCCAGCCCGGATCAAAAGGACAGGCCGCGTATGGGGAATGCCTGGCGCGTCTGGGCACGCCCGAAGCGCAGAAGGCCGGCGTACAGGCCCTGGTCTCGCAACTCGGCTACCTGGCGGTCCTGTTCGGCATGGCCTGGACCGGCCATGCCCTGGAGGCGGCGCTGCTCTGGTGGCTGCCCCGGCACATCGGCGTGACCTACATCCAGTTCTTTCTTAGCTGGGCGCCGCACCATCCGGGCACGGGCAACGGCCGCTACAGGGATACCCGCGCCTTCCGCAGCGCCGTGGGCAACATCGGTTCGATGGGTATGCAGTTCCACATCGTCCACCACCTGTACCCGCGCATTCCGCTGATGCGGACGCCGGCGGCCTACTGGGCCCTGCGGCCAATTCTGGAAGCCAGGGGTTGCGACCTGGAGCGGCTCTAGCCGGCCGTCACCAGACCCGAAAGCCCGTCCGCGCCGCCCTCGACCAGGGCCTTGAGCAGCACCCGACGCTGGTCGACCGGCCCGGGCATGCGGACGGCCTTCGCCGGCGCGGCGTCGAAACCGACCCGGCCGAAATAGGGCGCGTCGCCGACCAGCAGCACCGCACGCCACCCGGCACTGGCAGAGGCATCGCAGGCCATCTCGACCAGCGTCTGGCCGATGCGGTGTTTGCGGAGGTCGGCCTCGACCGCGATCGGTCCCAGGAACACAACCGGCGTCCCTCCGATGGCGACCGGCCAAAGCCGGACAGATCCCACCAGGGTCTTGCCGTCCCAGGCCGTGAACGACAGGTCGGCGATCAGCCGGTTACCCTCGCGCAGGCGGTCGGCCGCCTTTGCGTGACGGCCGGGGCCGAAGGCGCGGTCGATAAGGGCGGCGATGAGCGGGGCGTCCTCGGGACGCTCGGAGCGGTAGGTGATCTGGGTCATGTCAGCCTTGAGGCGATAGGGAACGAAGCCCCGGACCTCACGGCGGGGGCGGTCAGACGCGCGCCGGTCCAGCGCGGCGGATCGTTCGTCGGAGGCTGCGCATCGCGCCCTCGTCCCTTGTCGCCAAAGAGGGCCGCGACTTAGGGCCGTCGCCCGACGACGTCAACGGCTGTTGCAGGGTCGGCGTCCAGCGGCGAAAGTGCGCTGCCTCATGTCCGACTCCCCCGACTCCCCGTCCGACGACACCTCGATGCGCGCCCTGCTGGGCCAGACGGACTATGTCCGCTTCTGGCTCTCGCGGTGGCTGGCGGTGCTGGGCGTGCAGATTCAGTCGGTCGCGCTTGGCTGGCACATCTACGACATCGCACGACAGACCATGGACGTGCCGCGGTCGGCCTTCATGGTCAGCCTGATCGGCCTGGTGTCCTTCATTCCGGTGCTGCTGCTCGCCCTCCCCGCCGGGGAGACAGCCGACCGGCACAACCGCCGCCATATCCTGCTGGCCTGCTACGGCGCGGAGATCCTGGTCGCCGCTCTGCTTACGGCTCTGGCGGTGATGAATCTCGCCTCGATCCCGATGCTGCTGCTGTCGGCAGGGATGTTCGGCGCCGCCCGCGCCTATTTCGCGCCCGCCAGCGCCGCCCTCGGACCGATGCTGGTCCCCCGCGCGCTGCTGCCCCGCGCGATCGCCTGGAACAGCCTGGCCTGGCAGAGCGCCTCGATCGCCGGACCGGCCCTGGGCGGCGTCCTCGTGGCGATCGCGCCAGGCCTGTCCTACGGGGTCGCCCTCGCCCTCTACATCGCCGCCGCCATCAGCGTGGCCCTGATCCGCGGCAACGCCCAGCCCGAGGTGCAGCCGGGCTCGCGCTGGGCGCTGATGAAGGAAGGCCTGTCCTACGTCTGGACCAACAAGATCGTCTTCGGCGCCATCTCGCTGGACCTCGCCGCCGTGATCCTCGCCGGCGCCACGGCCATGCTGCCGGTCTACGCGCGGGATGTGCTGCACGTCGGACCGGAAGGTTTCGGCTTCCTGCGGGCGGCCTCGGCGGTCGGCGCGACGGCGATGGCCCTGTGGCTGGCGTCCTTCCCGGTTACCCGCAAGGCCGGACTGATCATGTTTGTCTCGGTGGCGATCTTCTGCATCGGCACGGTGGTGTTCGGCCTGTCGACGCTGCTGTGGCTGTCCGTGGTCGCCCTCGCCGTGGCGGGCGCCGCCGACATGATCAGCGTCTATGTCCGTCAGACCCTGATCCAGCTGGTCACGCCCGACAACATGCGCGGCCGGGTGGCGACGGTGTCGTACCTGTTCATCGGCGCCTCGAACGAGCTGGGCGAATTCCGTGGCGGGCTCGTCGCGCGGTTCCTCGGCCCGATCGTGGCGGTCGCCGGCGGCGGCGCGGCGGCCCTCGTCGTTACCGGACTCTGGGCGAAGCTGTTCCCCGACCTGCGCAAGGCCGACAGGCTTGCCTAACGCAGCGTCGCGCGCTTATTCGGCAACCGACACGACAAAAAATCATCCAAGGGAGACCCGCCATGGGCGTGCTTGAGGGCAAGGTTGTTCTGGTCACCGGCGCCGCCGGCGGCATCGGCAAGGAGTGCGCCCTGCTGGCGGCCCGTGAGGGCGCCAAGGTGGTGGTCAATGACCTGGGCGGCAGCGTCTCGGGCGGCGACGAGGGCGACGCCGGCCCCGCGCAGATCACCGCCAACGAGATCAGGGCGGCCGGCGGCGAGGCCGTGGCCAACTCCGAGAGCGTCACCTCGATGGCCTCGGTCAAGGGCATGATCGAACAGGCGAAGGACACCTTCGGCGGCCTGCACGCGATCATCAATCCGGCCGGCATCCTGCGTGACGGCATGTTCCACAAGATGACCGACGAGGACTGGGACAAGGTCATCGAGGTGCACCTTCGCGGCGCCTACAACGTCTCCCGCGCCTCGGTGGAGCTGTTCCGCGAGCAGCAGGAAGGCTCCTACGTCCACTTCACCTCGACCAGCGGTCTGATCGGCAACATCGGCCAGGCCAACTACGCCGCCGCCAAGCTGGGCGTCATGGGCCTCTCACGCATCCTGGCGATGGAGGGGGCGATCAAGAACGTCCGCTCCAACATCATCGCCCCGTTCGCCTGGACCCGGATGATCGCCTCGATCCCGATCAAGGACGAAGCTTCGGCCCTGCGCGTCGAGCGGATGAAGAACGCCATGCGCGCCGACCAGGTCGCCCAGCTGGCCGTCGCCCTCGCCTCGCCCGAGTCGAAGGACGTCACCGGCCAGATCTTCGGCGTGCGCGGCAACGAGGTGGTTCTGTTCGACCAGCCGCGTCCGATCCGCTCGATGGCCAAGGTCGAGGGCTGGAGCCCGCGCTCCCTGCTCGACGTCGCCCTGCCGGCGATGAAGAACAGCTTCTTCGACGCGGGTGCCTCGGCGTCCGTGTTCCCTTACGACCCGATCTAGCCCTTTCTGTCATCCCGGACGGCCTTCCGGCCGGTCCGGGACCCAGATTGAATCTCAGCCGAATCTGGGTCCCGGCTCTTCGCTACGCTACGGCCGGGATGACAGTTCGAGAGGATAGCCCATGCGCCGCGTCGCCATCGTCAGCCCCATTCGCACCGCCGTCGGCAAGTTCCAGGGCGGTCTGTCCAGCATGACCGCCGGCGACCTCGGCGCGGTGATCCTGCGTGCGCTGGTCGAACGCACGAAGCTCGACCCGGAGCGGGTCGACGACGTGATCTTCGCCCAGGGCTACGGCAACGGCGAGGCGCCCTGTATCGCGCGCTGGTCCCTGCTGGCCGCCGACTTCCCGATCAGCGTGCCGGGCTACCAGCTCGACCGTCGCTGCGGCTCGGGCCTGCAGGCGATCATCGACGCGGCCATGATGATCCAGACGGGCGCTGCGGACGTGGTCATCGCCGGCGGCGTCGAGAGCATGAGCAACACCGAGTACTACAGCCTGGACATGCGCAATGGCGCCCGCGCCGGCCCGGTGACCATGCATGACCGCCTCGCGCGCGGCCGGGTGATGAGCCAGCCGATCAGCCGTTTCGGCGTGATCAGCGGCATGATCGAAACCGCCGACAACCTCGCCCGCGACTACAACATCACCCGCGAGCAGTCGGACGAATACGCCGTCATGAGCCACCAGCGCGCCACGAAGGCCTGGGCCGACGGCAAGTTCGACGACGAACTGGTCAAGGTCGCGGTGCCCCAGAAGAAGGGCGAACCGGTCATCTTCGAGAAGGATGAGGGCTTCCGCCCCGACGCGACGCTCGAGTCCCTCGGCAAGCTGCGCGCCATCGAGAAGGACGGCGTGGTCACCGCCGGCAACGCCAGCCAGCAGAACGACGCCGCCGCCGCCTGCCTGGTGGTCGCCGAAGACAAGCTCGATGAGCTGGGCCTGGAGCCGATGGGCTGGTTCCACAGCTGGGCGGCGGCCGGCTGCGATCCCTCCCGCATGGGCATCGGCCCGGTGCCGGCGGTCGAGCGCCTGTTCAAGCGCACCGGCCTGGGCTGGAACGACATCGACCTGGTCGAGCTGAACGAGGCCTTCGCGCCGCAGGTGCTGGCCGTGCTCAAGGGCTGGGGCTGGGACGACCGCGACAGGCTGAACGTCAACGGCAGCGGCATCTCGCTCGGCCACCCGATCGGCGCCACGGGGGGCCGGATCCTCGCCAACCTGCTGCGCGAACTGCACCGCCGCGATGGCAAGTACGGTCTGGAGACCATGTGCATCGGCGGCGGCCAGGGCATCGCCGCCGTGTTCGAGCGGGCCTAGGTTCCGCCGACCGAATTCCGCGTCAGGCTGGCGCGGATCGCGGCGTCGATGTCTTCCTTGCCACGCCCGGCGATGGCGGCCCAGTCCTTGCGGGTCATGCACTTCTTGGGCAGCTGGATGCGCGTGCCGCTGACGTCGACGCGCTTGCAGACGATCTCGAGGTCGGGATCGACCTTTGCCGGCGCGGGTGTTGGCGCAATCGCCGGCGTGACGACCGGCGTCTGGGCCAGAACGGTGGTGGACACCGCCAGGCCAAGGCCCAGGGCGACGACCAGCCGCCCGATCACTGTCCGCACGCCCCGCCCGGCTGACCGACGCAGTTGCGGGTCAGGCCGTTCCGCGTCAGGGCGTCGAGGCCTTCCTTTGCGCCGGCCGACTTGGCCGCCCATTCTTCGCGGGTCAGGCAGATCTTGCGCTGCGGCACCCGGCTGCCGGTGACGACGAGGATCCTGCAAATCTTGCCGTCCTTGGTCGCCGTCGTCTGGGTCGGTGCGGGAGGGCCCTCAGAGGCGGTGATCGTGTTCACAGGCTGGGCGACGGCCGCGGTGACCAGCAGGCCGCCCAGCGCCATGGCGGTGATGACGGACTTGATCATCGAGATGGCTCCCTTCGTTTCGCCGGAGCCTGATCCCGCTTTTCGGGGATGGCAACCCGCAAATGCGGCTCCCGGATCTACCCCCAGCGCGCCGTCCAGTCCTCGCGCGTCACTTCCCAGTAGAGCGATACCCGCGTCGAACCGTCGGGCCGGATACTGTCGCGGGTTCCCATCCGCACGAACCCGGCCGCATCGATCAGCTTCGCCGACCGCACATTGTCGACCGCCGCCGTCAGCCCCATCAGCCGCACGCCAAGGGTGGCGAAGATCCAGCCGAAGGTGTGCAGCGCGCCCGCCCCGCCCTGCCCGCCGCTCTGCCGGTCCGCGCGAAGGGCGCCGGCCAGCTCCGCCGCCGACCGCTCCGGCCAGATGCTGACGCAGCTGTAGCCGGCGATCAGACCGGTCTCGTCGCGGGTCAGGATCAGCAGCCGCCGCCCCTCCTGCCGCAGCGCCTCGGATTCGGCGATCCAGCTTGCCATCCTCGCGGGCGTGAACGGTCTCGGGAGATCGTAGATCGCGTCCGATACGCGGGGATCAGCGAGGAAATCGGCAAGGTCCGCCGCGTCTTCCGCCTGCGCCAGGCTGCGGCCCGGCCCCAAAGTGTCGAGGTCCGCCGACAAGACCGCCGCCCGGATCGCCGCCGCTTCCGCTGGCGGGACGTCCAGCACCGTGACCGGCGGCGCGCTCACGGCCGGCCCGCCAGCCGGTCCAGCGCCTCGCCCGTCAGCCGCCGCGTAGTCCAGCCATCGAGCGCTTCGGCGCCCAGCGAATCATAGAAGGCGATCGACGGTGCGTTCCAGTCGAGCACCGCCCAGTCCAGTCGCGGCAGGCCCTCCTCCCGGCATCGCCGCGCCAGACCCGCCAGCAGCGCCTTGCCGGCCCCATGGCCCCGCGCGGCCTCGTCCACGAACAGGTCTTCGAGGTAGATCCCGTGACGCCCCCGGAAGGTCGAGTAGCTGTAGAACCAGACCGCGAACCCGACGGGCCGGCCGTCGACCTCGGCGATGTCGCAGAACACCCGCGGCGCGACGCCGAAGAACGAGACCTCGACATCCCACAGCGTCAGGTCCGCCTCGTGGCGCAGCTTCTCGTACTCGGCCAGGGCATGGATGAAGCCGAGAATGGTCGGTGCGTCACCGGGGCGGGCGGGTCTGATCTGGAGGGTCATGGAGCCGAGCTTAGACCTCCCTCCCCTTCATTGGGAGGGTGCGTCCTTCGAGACGCTCGCTTGAGGCTCGCTCCTCAGGATGACGTCGAGGGTGGGCTACACTTCTCTTCGTCATGGTGAGGAGCGGGCCCTCGGGACCGCGTCTCGAACCACGCTACGCTTCACCCCGCCCCGACGGTCTCCACCGAGATCGCCCACAGGCGCTCGGCGTCGTCCGGATCGAGCGCATGCGGCAGGACGCCGGTGAACGGCGACTCCTTGCTCCAGGGCAGGGCCTGGGCGCAGTTCTCGAGATAGAGGCCGCCGACACCTTCCAGTTCCGCGCCGACTGCCGCCCAGACGCTGGTCGAGGCGCCCTGCTCGGGCGTCTTGAAGCCGTCGCGGATCTTGCCGGTCTCCGGGTCGATCCAGCCCATCGCGACCATTTCCTCGTGCTGCATGTGCCGCTGCAGCGGAGTCATGATGCCGCCGGGCATGACGGCGTTGGCGGTGACGCCGCGATCCTTGAAGCGCTTGTGGAAGCCGACCGCGAACAGGGCGTTGGCAGTCTTGGCCTGGCCGTAGCTCTCCCACTTGTCGTAGGGGCGCGTGA
Source organism: uncultured Caulobacterales bacterium (assembly GCA_903858185.1). Taxonomy (GTDB): domain Bacteria; phylum Pseudomonadota; class Alphaproteobacteria; order Caulobacterales; family Caulobacteraceae; genus Caulobacter; species Caulobacter lacus. The sequence goes on along the minus strand of CAIOHT010000048.1, from coordinate 27,488 downwards.
TGTAGTTGGGGTCTTCCCAGTTGATGCCGGACCGGCGGTGACCGATCGACGAGAGGGCGACCAGTCGGGCGGGCTTGCCCTGTTGCCGGGCGCCGGCTTCCAGCGCCGGGGCCAGAAGGACGCTGAGCAGGAAGTGGCCGAAGTGGTTGGTGCCGATCTGCATCTCGAACCCGTCGTGGGTCCGGTCGAGCGGGCAGGCCATGACGGCGGCGTTGTTGATCAGGATGTGCAGCGGAGTCGTGCCCCACCGGCCGGCGAAGGCGCGGATCGAGGCCAGTTCCGACAGGTCGAGCATCTCGAACCGGGTCTTGCCCGGTGCGGTCTGGTCGATGTCGGCGATCGCGGCGGCGGCCAGGTCCGGCTTGCGCGCGGCGATGACCACGTCGGCGCCGGCCTCGGCCAGGGCGCGGGCGGTCTCGATGCCGATGCCGGTGGCGGCGCCGGTGACGATGACGGTCTTGCCGCCCAGGTCATGGCCGGCCACGACCTCACGGGCCGGTGTGAAAGCCCCGAAGGGCGAGGTGATGCGATCGGTCATGGGGTCAGTCCTCCCTGGAGAATTTAACAGCGACGGCTTCCAGCCAGCGGGCGACGACCGTCGCGTCCTCCGCCGAAAGGCCTTCGCTCATGCGCTGGTTGAGATCATCGAGCAGGGCGACGGCCCGCTCGCGCGCCGACCAGCCCTGCGGCGTCAGATAGAGGCGCTGGCCGCGACCGTCGGTGGGGTCGGGCCGTCGCTCGACATAGCCTGCGCGGGTCATGCGATCGACCAGCCCCGTCATGGCCGAAGGCGCCACATCCAGCGCCTCTGCAGCGTCGCCGATGGCCGCCCCGTCCGACTTGCCCAGAAACAGCACCAGCCCGGCCTGAGCCGAGGTCACGCCCTCGATCTGGGCGGCCTCGGCCTCCACCCAACGCTCGACGCGCTTCTGGGCGGCTTTCAGCAGGGCATAGAAGAGGGGCCGTTCGGTCATCGACCGTCACTATATGCTTCACATGCGAAACATCAAGTTCACATGTGAAGCATGTCCCCTAGCTCGCCCGGTACCAGATCACACCGTCGGCATCCGCCTCGGCCACCGCCTGGCCACGCTCGATCAGGCAGTTGATGTGCGCGAGGCCCTCGCCCGTGGCCATCCCAAGCAGATCCGGCCCGATGGGCCGGGCGAACAGGGCGCCGAAGACGTCCACCGCCCGCTTGGGGGCCCTGGTCAGCAGCGCCTGCAGCCGGCCCAGCGACCGCTCATGGCCGGCGATGAGGTGATCGAGCCGCGCATGCAGGCCATGGAACGGATCATTGTGCGCCGGCAACACCAGCACTTCGTCAGGCACCTCGCGCTTCACCTTGGCGCAGGACACCATCCAGTCGGTGAGCGGATCGGCCTCCGGCTCGGTCGGAAACACCGAGACGTTCGACGAAATGCGCGGCAGCACCTGGTCGCCGGAAATCAGCAGCTTCAGCTCGGGGCAATAGAGGCAGGCATGATCCGGAGAGTGGCCGCAGCCGGTGACGATGCGCCAAGTGTGGGCGCCGATCAGGAACTCCTCGCCGTCGTTCACGCGCCGATAGCTGTCCGGGAGCTGGTAGATCGCCTTGCCGAAGCCGCCGAACCGCGTGCGGTAGTTCTCCAGCGCGTCCTCGTCCCAACCGGCGGCCTTGTAGAAGTTGATGCCGTCCTCGGGCGCCTCGCGACCGGTGTCGGCCACCAGCATCCGGCACTGCAGGTATTCCAGCCGCGTCATCCACAGCCGGCAATCGAACTTGCGCGTCATCCAGCCGGCCAGTCCGATGTGGTCCGGGTGCAGGTGGGTGACGATCACGCGCGTGATCGGCTTGCCCTCCAGACCCTCCTTGAAGGCCGTCCGCCAGGCCTGGGCGGTGTCGCGCGTCTGCATGCCGGTATCGACCACGCACCAGCCCTCGCCGTCGGCGATGGCCCAGACGTTGATGAATTGCAGCGCCCCGCCCAGCGGCATGCGCAGCCACTTCACGCCCGGCGCGACGTCGAGCGCCTCGCCCGTGCCCGGCGTCGGTCCGGCCTCGAACGGATAGTCCAGTTTGGGACGCCGAACCTCGGTCGCCGTCTCTTCAATGCCGTCCCGCAACGCCCTGCACTCCCGATGAATGGGGCCATCATCGGCCGTTCAGCCCCCCGCCGCAATTCCGCCAGTGGGTTGCGCGATCTTGACCCTCGAAAAAAGCGCGCGTTTAAGTCCGCGCGAGGAATCTGCCAGGAGTGCACGATATGAAGATCATCGAGATCGGCCTGGCGGCCGCTCTTGCCCTGTTCGTGGCGGCGCCCGCCACGAGCGTGATGGCGGCCAAGAAGCCCGCCGCGGCGGCCGACGGCGTCGACCCCAAGTCGAGGCAAAAGGGCATGGCCGAAGCGCCCGCCCTGGCGACCGCTGCAGGGCTCAACTGCACCATCGCCGACGCTCGCTGGATCGGGGCCGATTCCAAGACCAAGCAGGGCTTCTACGAAGTCGCCTGTAACCCGGGCCTGGGCGGCGTGATCATCGCCGGCAAGGACACCACCACCCCGCCTGCCTACTACCCGTGCCTGGAGACGGGCAAGGCGACCGCCGACGGCAAGCCCGGCCCGCTGGCCTGCAAGCTGCCGGGCAACGCCGACCCGGTCCAGGCCCTGGCTCCGCTGGTCGCCAAGTCGGGCGTCAGCTGCGCCATCGACAAGGCCCGCTCGATCGGCGCCAGCACCAAGAACACCTTCTTCGAGGTCTCCTGCGCCGACGGCCCGGGCTACATCCTCGTCGCCTCCTTCCCGGCCGACCCGAACAAGGACGTCAAGGCCAACACCTGCCTAGCCTACGAGCCGGGCGGCAACCTGTCCTGCGAGCTGACCACCCGCGAAACCCAAATGGCCCTCGTCGACCAGCTGGCCGCCTCCTCGGGCAAGAACTGTGTCGTCAAGGACAAGCGCTACATTCTGACGGCGCAGAGTGGATCCATCTATTTCGAAGTCGCCTGCCAGGACGGCAAGGGCTACGTCCTCGAGCGCGCCGCCAACGGATCGCTCGCCCGCACCATCGACTGCGCCAACGCGCCGGGCGGCGCCGAATGCACCCTGACCGACGCCCGTGAAGCCAAGACCGAGCAGGCCGGCCTCTACAGCCGCCTGGCCACCAAGGCCGGCTTCCCCTGCAAGGTCGAGAAGTACGCCCTGTTCCCGGTCCGCATCTCGCGGCAGGAAGTGGTCGAACTGAAGTGCTCTGACCGTCCGGACGGCGGCGTCGCCGTGTTCGACGCCGACGGCGCCGGCCGGGTCTACAACTGCATCATCGCCGAACTGCAGGGCTATGCGTGCTCGTTCACGCCGAAGACCGCCTCGGTGGTCAAGATCAGCAGCGACCTGAAGGCCCTCGGCAAGGGCTCCTGCGTCGTGTCCGACGCCCGCGTCATCGGCAAGACGGACTCGGGCGACGGCTACATCGAAGTGGCCTGCTCGGACGGCCTGCCGGGCTGGGTGCTGAACTACGCGGCCAAGGCCGACAGCCCCAAGGAAGTGCTGAGCTGCCGTCAGGCCGCCGGCGTGGGCGGCGGCTGCAAGTTGCCGACGAACAAGACCGGCGGCTGAACGCCCGACTGACCTGATACGGAAAGGCCCGCCGGATCGCTCCGGCGGGCCTTTTTCTTTTCTTTCCTCCCCTCCCCGCTTCGCGGAGAGGATCGACCGCTACAGCGCCGCTTCGATGAACCTCGGGCCCTTTGTGGTCATTGCGCGGGATATCGCCGCGTCGAACTCCTCCACCGTCGAGCAGCGCTCCGCCGGCAGGCCGAGGCCACCGGCCAGGCTGACCCAGTCGATGCGCGGCGAGCCGAGGTCGAGCAGCTTCTTCGCCGCCGGCCCGGGATTGCCGGCGCCCGTGCGGCCCATCTCGATATTGAGGATCCGGTAGGCGTGGTTGGCGAACACGACCACGGTCACGTCCAGCTGCTCGCGGGCGATCGTCCACAGCCCCTGCACCGTGTACATCGCCGCGCCGTCGCCGTTCAGGCTCAGCACCTTGCGGTCGGGACAGGCCACGGCCGCGCCGATCGCCAGCGGGATCCCCTGGCCGATCGCGCCACCGGTCAGGCACAGCCAGTCGTGCGGCCGCGCGGTCTTCGTCGACTGCCAGACCGGGAGACCGGCGGTCACGGCGTCATCGCTGATGATCGCATTGTCGGGCATGTGCCGGGCCAGCGAGGCCCCGATGGTGTAGGGGTTCTGCGCCCCGACCGGCATGTCCGGCAGCTTCAGCGGCTCGACCGGCGACGCTTCAGGCGCGCCCAGCGCATCGGCCAGCGCCTGCAGCGCAGCGCTCCCGTCCCCGTCGCGGCCGCAAAGGCTGACCGCCTCGCAACCCTCCGGCGTCAGCAGGCTGGGCCGGTCGGGATAGGCGAAAAAGGCCACCGGCTCGACGGTCTCGACGAGCACCATCAGGTCGACGCCCTCCAGGTCGGCCAGGGCCATCTCGCCGAAATACATCATCTTGTCCGGGGCGAACCGGCCGGCCCCGCGCGCGATGCGGCTGATGAAGGTGTCCACCAGGGTCCGCACGCCGGTGGCGGCGATTCGCCCGGCCTGGCGCACACCGCCCTCGAGACAGGCGGTCCCGCCCATCAGGATCACCGGCTTGCTCGCGGCCTGGATGCGCGCGGCGATCGCGGCGACATCGGCCGCCGCCGGAACGGACCTGGGCGACGGCGTCAGGACAGGCCCGGTCACCGTCGTCTCGGTCCAGGCGCTGTCGGCCGGCAGGATCAGGCTGGCGCAGCCGCCCGGCGCGCCGAAGCTGGCCTGCACGGCCTCGGCAGCCAGCGGCCCGACCTCATCGGCGCTTTCGGCCGACTTGACCCACAGGCTATTGGGCGCGGCCCAGCCGGCGATGTCCGAGTTCAGCGGCGCGTCGTACTGGCGGTGATAGGTGGCGTGCTCGCCGATCACATTGACCAGCGGCGTTCCCGCGCGCCGGGCGTTGTGCAAATTGGCCCCGCCGTTGGCGTAGCCTGCGCCCAGATGCAGCAGGGTGCAGGCCGGCTTGCCCGCCATGCGGCCGTAGCCGTCCGCCGCCCCCGTCGCCACGCCCTCGAACAGGCACAGCACCGACCGCATGCGCGGCTCGCGGTCCAGCGCCGAGACGAACTGCATCTCGCTGGTGCCCGGATTGGCGAAGCAGGCGGTCACGCCGTTGTCGGCGAGGGTGGTGATCAGGGCGTCGGCGCCGTTCATGGTTGTCTCCGCAGCGGGTCGTTCTCCTTCCAACATTTCGGCCTGCAGGCCAACCTCCCGCAAAGCTCTCCTCCTCAACGGGACGGGGGTCTATCGCACTACGTTTCGCCGCTCTATCGATGGCAACGGGGCAGACGGGGGAGATCATGGATCAACGGGACAGACTTGCGCAGCTCGCGCTGATCGCCTCGGTCATCGGCGGCGTCAGCTATATCGCCAGCTGGCCGATGGACCTGTCGCAGGCCGCCAGCCTTGCCTGGAAGGGCTCGGGCGTCGGGCTGCTGGCCGTCTATGCGGCGCTCAAGGCGCGCGACCGCGACGGGTGGTTGCTGGCCGCGGTGATGGCGCTGGGAGCGGCGGGCGACGTGCTGCTGGGCATCCAGTTCATCGTCGGCGCCGTGGCCTTCCTGCTCGGGCATGTCGTGGCGATCGGCCTCTATCTGCGCAATCGCCGGCCGGCCCTGAGTCGCAGCCAGCGGGCGCTGGCGGTTCTGCTGGTGCCAGCGGCGGTGTTCATCGCCTTCATGCTGCCCGCCGACCGGGCCGGCGCGCCGGGCGTGGCCTTCTACACCCTAGGGCTCTCGCTGATGGCCGCCTCCGCCTGGACCAGCCGCTTCCCGCGCTTCACGGTCGGCATTGGCGCGCTGCTGTTCCTGATCAGCGACCTGGTGATCTTCGCCAAGATGGGGCCGTTGCCGGAGACGTTCCTCACCGGTCTGGCGGTGTGGGCGCCCTACTACGGCGGGCAGCTGTTGATCTGCGTCGGGGTGGTGCGGGCTCTGACGTCGTTCCCCTTGCGGGAAAAGGCGACCTAGAACACCATCACCCCGTCATCCGGCGTCTCCGCGAACAGCCGCGCCACTTCCGCCGGCCGCCGATCCCGCGCCATGGCCTGGTTGATGTAGCCCTTGTCGGTCAGCTCGCCGCTGGCGGCGTCCGGGGCACCGTCGAGGATCAGGGCGCGCCAGATCTTGCCGCCGCCGCCCTTCGCCGCCGCGTTCATCTTCGCCAGACCGCTGCGGATCGCCTCGCGCACCTCGGCAGGGTCGGGGTGGCGGGCGTTGAACGAAGGGTCGAGGAACAGCATCAGGCCGACGCCCTCCTGCCCCTCGCCGCAGACCACCGCGTCCAGCGCCGCGCCGCCGATGGCCGAGACCGCCGCCACCCGCAGGGCGCCGGCCGCCACAAACGTTCCGCTGGCCAGCTTGAAGTTCTCCACCAGCCGACCGTCGAACATCAGACCCGCTTCAGGATCGGCCGGATCGATGGCCCGCGCCGCGTCGCCCAGACGATAAAAGCCCTCCTCGTCGAAGGCGTCGGCCGACAGCTGCGGCTCGCCCAGGTAGCCCGGCGAGATCTGCGGTCCCTTCACACGGATCTCGAACTTTTCGCCGGCCGGCACCAGCTTTACCGCCGTGCCCGGCACCGGCAGGCCGATCATCCCGCCCCGGCCGTTCAGCCAGTGGATGTTGCAGGCCGTCGGCCCGGTCTCGGTCGAGCCGTAGCCGGTGGCGAAGGTTATCCGCTCGCCGGTCAGGCGGATGGCCACCGCCTGCACCCGGTCGATGATGCTCTGGGCCAGTGAGGCGCCGCCGTACTGCAGCACCCGCACCCGTTTGAAGAAGGTGCGCGCCAGAGCGTCGTCCTTCTCCAGCGCGCTGGCGAACAGGCCCCAGCCGGCCGGCACCATGTTGTGATAGGTCGGCGAAACCTCACCGAGATTGCGGATCGTCTCGGCGAAGCGCGCGGCGGTCGGCTGTCCGGCGTCGATGTACAGCGTCCCGCCCCGGTGCAGGACCATGTGCAGGATGGCGTTGGCGCCCAGGCTGTGGCTCCAGGGCGCGGCATTGACCACCACCGGCGGGTCGGGGTCGTCGAAGCAGGCGGCGATCTGGGCGGCGTTGATGGCGATGTTCCGATGCAGGCCGATGACCGCCTTGGGCCGGCCCGTCGAGCCGGAGGTCAGCAGTAGCTTGGCGGTGTCGTCCGGCTGGGCTGTGAAGGCGGTCGGCGCCGAGGTCAGCAGGCTGTCGAACGCGATGTCCGTCGCCCGCGCGTTGGCGCTGGCCACTACGGGCAGCCCCTTGAGGAAGTCCGCCTCCAGCGCGCCGGCAAAGGCCGCGGCATCATCGGCATAGACGGCGTCGGGGCTCAGCACGCCGCAGGCATAGGCCAGCCGCGACAGGTCGGCGCCCGCCAGGCCGTACTGCGGCGAGACGGGCGCTACCGCAACGCCCAGCGCCATCGCCGCGTAGCAGATCAGGGCATGGTCGACGGTGTTGCGCGCCAGGATCAGCAGGCAGTCGCCGCGCTTGAGGCCCAGTCCCTTGAGGCCGCCGGCCAGGGCCGAGACCTGGGTCAGCGCCGTTGCGTAGTCGACTGTCCGCCAGCCCTCCCCGGCCCGCTCGGCCAGCCAGACACGCTCAGGCGCAGCCGCGGCCCAGTGAACCAGCGCATCGAGCGTGGTGGTGAATCCCGCCCGGAACGGCGTCGGATTGGCCAGCACCAGCGACCCGTCCTCGCGGCGTTCGATGTTCAGAGCACGCGGCGCATAGCGGGCGTCACGGAAGGGGGCGTTAGAGAGGGCGGCGTCATCCATGGCGGCGGTTATCGGGCGCCGAACTCCCTCATTCAATCCTCTCCACGCAGTGGGGAGGGGGACCATGCGGAGCATGGTGGAGGGGCAGCTCCGGGTCGTCCGGAAGCACCTGAATTCCGGTTGGGGCCGCTCGCACTGGCGCCGCCCCTCCACCAGCCTTCGGCTGGTCCCCCTCCCCACTTCGTGGAGAGGATATCTTCACCCCAGCCTCCGCCGCGCGGCTTCCAGAAACAGCCGCTCGGCCGGCGGCGGCTCAAGCGCGAGCGCTGCGTCCAGCGCCTGCCGGGCCGCTTCCGCCTCCCCTGCCTGCTCGCACAGCCACGCCCGCGCGGCCTGCCAGGGCAGCCAGGACTCCAGCCGCCGGTCGGTGCGCACGGCCGCCAGCGCCGCCAGACCGGCCGCCGGTCCCTGCGACGCACCGATGGCCACCGCGCGGTTCACCGCCGTCACGGCGCCGGGCCGAAGGACCAGCAGCGCGTCATAGAGCGCGGCGATTGCCCGCCAGGGCGTCTCGCCCGTCTCGCGTCGCGACAGATGCGCTCCGTGGATGGCCGCGAGGATCTGATATGGGCCCGTCCGCTGCAGGCCGGCGGCGCGGTCCAGCAGAACCGCGCCCTCGGCGATCAGCCGGGCGTTCCATTGCCGCACATCCTGTTCGCTGACCGGAACCATCGCGCCGCTGTCGTCCAGGCGGGCCGGACGTCGCGCCTCGGCGAACCGGACCAGCGTGGCCAGGGCCAGCACCTCGGGATCGTCCGGGACCAGCTCGGCCAGCAGGCCTGACAGCCGCAGGACCTCGGTCGCGAAGTCGGCCGCGTCCCCCGCCAAGGCCGCGTCCTCATAGGCCTGGGCATAGGCGATCTCCAGCGTCGCGAGAACCGCGCCCAGTCGCTCGGGCCAGGCGGCGCGGGCCGGGATCTCGAACGGCACGCCGGCGCCGGCGATCTTGGCCTTGGCCCGGGTGATCCGCTGCAGCATGGCCGGCTCGCTGACCAGAAACGCCCGCGCCAGCCGGACGGTGGACAGGCCGCAGACCACCTTCAGCGACAGGGCCGCCCGGACCTCCGGCGCCAGCGCCGGATGGCAGCAGACGAAGATCAGGCGCAGGCGCTCATCGGGAATCGGCTGCTCAGCCAGCATGGCCAGGTCCTCCGGGCTCGGCTCGGGCTCGGGCTCGTCGTGCAGGGCGGTCTCGCGGATACGGCGCCGGCGCAGGGCGTCCAGCGCCTTGCGCAGGGCCGCCCGCCACAGCCAGGCGGCCGGGTCGCGCGGCGGATCGGCGGGCCAAATGGCCAGGGCCGTCAGGCTGGCGTCAGAGAAGGCGTCTTCGGCCAGGTCCAGGTCGCGGAACCGCGCGGCCAGCGCGGCGACGACCCGTCCCCGCGCCTCATGGATGGCCGCGCCTGCGTCCGCGGGGCTCAGTAGATCATCACCGGCCGCACCTCGACCTTGCCGCCGGGTACGACCGGAATCTGCCGCGCCCAGTGCAGGGCAGCGTCGAGATCGGCGACCTCGATCAGGTAGTAGCCGCCCAGCTGTTCGCGTGTTTCGGCGAACGGCCCGTCGTGCAGGCTCTGGCCGCCGTCATCGCCGGTAACCACCGTGGTGGCGGTCTCGACGCCCTGCAGCCCGTCGCCGCCCAGGAGCACCTGCTGCTCACGCATCGTCGCCGACAGCGCCATATGCTTGCCGACGATCTCCATCAGCGTTGACTCCCCGGCGCCGGCATAGGCCGCCTCGGGTTCATAGATCAGAAGCATGTACTGCATCGAAGTCTCCCCTTGTCCCGGCGCGCCGCTCGCGCCGTCAGCGGGTAGACGGGCGAGGCGTGCGGAATTCGACAGGGGCCAGCGGAAAAAGTCGAGCGCGTATCGCTCCTGCCTGCTTCGCGGAGAGGCCTAGTGAGAGAGGGTCTCGCCGAACCGCACCGGCTTGCCCTGGCCGTGCGTCACGATCTCGTCGTCGCGCATGACGGTGATCCCGCGGACGATGGTGGCCACCGGCCAGCCCTTCGCCTGAAAGCCGTCGAAGGGCGTCCAGCCAACGCGGCTGGCCTGCTCGGCGTGGCGGATCGTGCGGCGGGCCTTCAGATCGACAATGGTCAGGTCGGCGTCGAAGCCTTCGGCGATGCGGCCCTTTTCGGCGAGGCCGAAGATGCGGTTCGGACCATGGCTGGTCAGGTCGACGAACCGCTCAAGGGTCAGCCTTCCATCGGCGACATGGGTGAGCATGATCGGCACCAGCGTCTGGACGCCCGGCATGCCCGACGGCGAGGCGGGATAGGGCCGCGCCTTCTCTTCAGCCGTGTGTGGCGCGTGGTCCGAGCCCATCACGTCGGCGACGCCGGTCGCGAGGCCCGCCCAGAGCGCGGCGCGGTGGTGCGCGTCGCGGATCGGCGGGTTCATCTGGGCGTAGCCCTTGAGCCGCTCATAGGCCTCCGGACCTTCCAGAGTCAGATGCTGCGGCGTCACCTCGACGCTGGCGACATCCTTGTTCAGGGCGAGAAACTCCATCTCCTCGGCGGTGGTCACGTGCAGCACGTGGATGCGTTTACCGACCTTGCGGGCGAGACCCACCAGGCGCCGGGTCGAGCGGATGGCGCTCTCGGCGTCACGCACCTCGGGGTGGCTGGTCCAGTCACCGGTGCGGGCCAGCGGCCGGCGGTCCTCCAGCCGGTACTCGTCTTCGGAGTGGAAGGCGGCGCGGCGGTTGATGTGCCTGAGCACCTCCTCGACGCCGGCGTCGTCCTTGATCAGCAGGGTGCCGGTCGAGGCGCCCATGAACACCTTGATACCGCAGCAGCCAGGCAGCCGCTCCAGTTCGCCGAGGAAGCGCGCGTTCTCGTGCGTGCCTCCGACATAGAAGGCGTGGTCGCAGCTCATCCGGCCGCTGGCCCGCGCCAGCTTGTCGGCCAGGGCGTCAGGGTCGGTGGTCGTCGGCTCGGTATTGGGCATCTCGAACACGGCGGTGACCCCGCCCAGGACGGCGGCATTGGCGCCGGTCTCGAGGTCTTCCTTCCACTCGAGCCCCGGCTCGCGGAAGTGCACCTGGCTGTCGATGACGCCGGGCAGGACCGTCAGGCCCGTCGCGTCGAACACCTCGCCAGCGGAGGCCTGGGACAGGTCGCCGACATGGGCGAACTTGCCGTTCCGGATGCCGATGTCGGCGGCCCCGCGCCCGGCATGGCTGACAATCTCACCGCCGCGGATGATCAGGTCATAGGTCTGGGGCATTGGACTCTCCGGAGGGGCTGGGGCGTTCTACCATCAAGAGTTCCTCTCCGCGAAGCGGGAGGCGGACCGTGCGGAGCATGGTGGAGGGGCCGGCGCAGATGTGTCCGGCGCTGCCTGAATCAGGCTGTCGGCCAAGACAGGTATTCAGGATTCTTTCGTCACGCCTGGCGCTGCCCCTCCACCGCCCTCCGGGCGGTCCCCCTCCCCGCTACGCGGAGAGGATCACCGGGTTTCCGCCAGAATCTCCCGCGCCGCCCCGACCACCGTGTCGACCGGCAGATCCATCATGTGGCCGATGGTCTGGGTCAGGGTCGGGTCGATCGCCTTGAACTGGTCGAACGAGCGCGGGCCGCGCACGACACGGGCGCGCGGACCCCAGGGCGCATAGAGCCGGTCGTCGGAGGGACCGAACAGACCGATGGTCGGCGCGCCCGCAGCGGCGGCCAGATGCATCAGGCCCGAGTCATTGCCGACGAACAGCCGTGCTTTTTTCAACGCGGCGAAGGCGGTCAGCAGGTCCACCTGCCCGGTCAGGTCAATGACCCGGTCGCGCGGCAGGGTGCGGACGAGCGGCTCGACGTAGCGCGTGTCATCGGGACCACCCAGCACCATCAGGCGCCCGCCAGCCATGGGTCCATCGGCGTCGAGCAGCTCGATCGCCACCCGGGCGAAGCGCTCGATTGGCCAGGTCTTGCCCAGCCAGTTCGCCGCCGGGCCCATGGCAAGGATCGGACCACCCTCGCCGACCAGTTCGGCCGCGCGGGTCTCGATCTCGTCCGACGTGAAGAGGAACGGCGCGGGCGGATCGTCCTCGAGCGTCAGCAGGCTCGCCGCCTCGATCACCTTGTGCACCGGTTCGCCGACGATCTTGCGGTGAACGGACCGCCGGTCGGTGCGAAGAAACCGCGCCGTGGCCGAGCCGCGCATGTCGATCACCAGGCTCCACCGTGTATGGCGCACCTGGTTCCACAGCGCGAACCAGTGGCCCGAGCGCTTCTTCTTCTCCATCACGATCAGGGCATCAAGGCCGGGGACCTCGGCGAAGAGCGGCGCAGCCGCCGGACCGACGGCGATCGTGAACCGCGCTCCCGGCGCCTCATCGGCAAGCTTCTTGATCAGCCCGGACGCGAGGACAGCGTCGCCGATGCGCGTCGGACCGATGAAGAGAATCGGGAAGGGCTTTGCCGCCATTCCGGCACCTTAGACCGGCGAGCACTGGCGTTACAGCGCGCGAAAGGCCACATCGGGACCATGAGTGACGCACCGACTTACGCCCTGCTCCGCGACCGGGCCCTGATCGAGGTCACGGGATCCGACTGGCGCAGCTTTCTGCAGGGACAGCTGACGCAGGATATCGAGACCCTGAAGCCCGGCGAACTGCGCTTCGGAGCCCTTCTCTCTCCGCAGGGCCGGCTGCTGTTCGACCTGTTCATCCAGGATCGCGGCGACAGCGGCCTGCTCGATGTGGCGGCGGACCGACGCGACGCGCTGATGGCGCGACTGGCCCTCTATCGTCTGCGGGCAAAGGTCGAGTTCGCGCCCGCCGGCGAGCCGGTTGTCGCACTCTGGGGCACACGACAGGCCGAGGAGGGGTTCGCAGTCGACCCGCGCCTGCCGGCGCTGGGCTTCCGCGGCTACGGCGCGCAGCCCCCGGGCGTGCGCGGCGACGCCGCCGCCTACGACCTGCACCGCCTGACACTCGGGGTCCCCGCCACGGCCGACTACGGCGAGGACGCGACCTACCCGATCGAGGCCAATGTCGACCTGCTCAACGGGATCGATTTCCGAAAGGGCTGCTTCGTCGGCCAGGAGACGACCAGCCGCATGAAGCGCCGGGGTCAGATCAAGAGCCGCATGCTGCCGATCACCTACGACGGTCCACCGCCTGCCTTCGGCGCCGAGGTGCTGGCGGGCGAGCTCCGCGCCGGGCAGGTCCGTTCAGGCGTCAGCGGCCGCGCCATCGCGCTGCTGCGGCTGGACCGGATCGAGGGCGCCGCCCTGACCGTCGACGGGCGGCCGGTTACGGCCAGTCACCCGGCCTGGCTTGAAACCTGACACGACAGGAGAATCCCTTGGCCCGATCGGATTAACGGCGATATGGTTTCCGAGGGGGCGTGAAGATCATCGAGAGGTAGGCCATGCTACTGCTGTTGTTGGCCCTGCTGGCCGACGCGCCGGCCGCCGAGGAAGGGCAGGCCACGCTGCAGGCCTGCGAAATGACGCCGAACGGATGGGTCTGCCACTACTCCATGCCCGCAGTGACCGTCCTGGTGTCGCCCGGAAAGACCATCCCGATTTCGCCAACACCGCCGACCCTCGCCGTTCCCGCGCCGACCAGCGAAGTCGACAAGGCGGAGGCCGCGCGTCAGGCGCGTCTGATCGCCCGCTGCGCAGAGGCGACCTGGCGCTCGCTCTGCCTGCCCGGCGAGCGCCGCGAAGCCAAACGACTGAAGGAAGAAACGGCGAAACGCGACGCCCTGCGCGGCCAGGTCACGACGCTGCTCAGCGAAAAGAAGTGCGAGGACGCCGTGAAGGTGGCGCTGGCCGCCGGCGACCTGCCGCTGGCCCGCGAAGCCCGGTCATTCTGCGCGAACTGAGCCCGGGCGGATCTGACGCCCGAACCCCAAACAAATTCGGCCGGGCGTGAGCCCGGCCGATCTGCATTCGAACTGTTCGCGAGTGAAGCGACGCGACGGTGGAACCGTCGCTTCGCCTCCCCGGCAGCCGGTCCCTTACGGACGCGGCGCGGGCTCGCAGCGCTCGCCTTCGGCGCAACCGGTGAAGTGGATTTCCGGCGGGGCGACGGTGACGGTCGACGGACGCACGAACACTTCCGGACGGTGCAGATAGATCTGCGGCGCCTGGATGTGGATCGGGGGCGCGTCGACGTAGACGGGCGGGCCCTGGATGTCGATGCGGCCGGTCGGCACGACGACCGGCGTGCCATAGACGCGAACGCCCGGCGCGCGGACGCGGATGGTGCCCCAGGGCGCGGTCGGGCCGTAGAAGACCACGGCGCGCGTGCAGAGGCAGTCGATCGAGGAACCACCCGGAGCCGGCGGGCCGTAACCGCCACCGGAAGGCGGCGGGCCGTAACCACCCGAAGGCGGCGGCGGCGGCGACGGCGGGCCGTAGGGGCCGCCAGCGCTGGCAATACCGGCGGTCCCGACTGTGGCGATGAATACGATCGTGCCGGCGAGAAGATTGCGTTTCACTTCAGCTCCCCCAAAAAGGTCTTCGACCCTGGTGTCTAGCGTCGCCCATTAGAGATGACACGGACACAGGTCCGGCCCAGTGCAACGAGTGTTAACTCTAATTCATAGGTTACACGGCGCGAAGTGGCTTGCAACCGGCAGGGGAATCCGGCGGGGCGGAAAGAACCTCGTTACGCGAATGACTCCCCGATCTGGTGATCGGAACGGGAAATTCCCCCGATTCGGGCGCCCCGGTCCGGCCAACGCCCCCCCGGGGACTGCAGGCGAACGCAGGCGCTCCGGCGTTCACCTTATACGCGACGGCGTTTGACAAGACCGCGCCCTGCCCTGCGAATGTCGCATCGAGGGGTGGGAAATCATGACGCTGGATCGCCGCAGGGTACTGCATGGCATGGGCGCCGCCGGCCTCCTGGCGGGGGCGGCCTCGCCGACCGTCAGCGGGGCGCAGACGATACGCGTGCGCAGGCCGGTTTCGTCGCTGGCTGCGAACGATCCCGACATCGAAGCCATGCGCCGGGCGATCCCGCTGATGCGCCGGTCGGGCGCCTGGGCGGACCAGGTCGCGCTGCACGCGGACATGCGCCACCGCCACCATTCCTCCTGGCGCTTCATGCCCTGGCACCGAATCCAGCTGGTCTGGTTCGAGCGCCATGTCGCCCGGCTCAGTGGCAAGGCCGACTTCGCCATCCCCTACTGGGACTGGGACGACGACCGTATTCCGGATCTTTTCCTCTATGACGACGTCTTCTATGTGCCCGGCCGCGAAGCCCAGCAGTACGACACAATCAGCGAGTTCCTGCGGCGCAACCGCCAGGTCCTGACCGGCCGCCTGTCGGACGACTTTCCGACCTTCTTCGGTCGCCCGCGCGGACGCAATGACCCGACCGACAGCGCGCTCGGACGTCGCTACTATTCGGGCTCGGGCGAGTGGGGCGGCCACAACCTGATCCACGGCTTCGTCGGCGGGGACATGGGCGATCTCAGCCGGTCGCCCAATGATCCGCTGTTCTGGCTGCACCACGCCAACATCGACCGCATCTATGCGCTGTGGCGCGACCGTCACTACAGTGAGGTCCCGCCAAAGGCCTGGCGGACGGAGTCGCTCGGCGGCTTCATCGACCCGTGGGGTCGTCGCGTTTCGCCAGTCTCTGCGGAGAGCACACTCAACACGACGACTTTCGGCTACGCCTATCCGCAGGATCCGACGCCGCCGATCGTGTTCTTCGCCGTCGCGCCGCCCCCGCCGGTCAAGCGCCGCAAGTCCTACAGCTGGTCGATGCAGCGCATGGGTCCGGCCTCGGCCTTCATCGAGATCTCGCCCACCCTGGCCAGCGCCATGGCGACCGAAGCGACCGGCTTTCTGGAGATCGAGCCCGATCCGCACCGCCCCTCGATGGTCACACTGACCGGCCGGGCGCTGAAGGGCGGCGCCGAGGTGTTCCGCGACGCGGTCTTCATTGTGCCAATGGGCCATTCCATGGGGCCGCAGGGCTACCGGATTCCGATGAAGCGGCTTTGGAGCTCCGCCGGCGCCGGCGGCGTCCGGCTGGAGATCGAGGCCGCGCCATTGGCCGGCCGCCAGTCGAGCGCCATGCCCACGACCCTGGTGGAATTCGTGCTCGACGCGGACCTGGCCTTCCTGGCCTGACCGGCCGGGTATCAGGGGAGTTGGACGCCAAGCGCCTGGAGCGTGCCCACGGTCCATCCGGCGGGCAGCTGCCGGTCATGCTGGAAGCGCGAGAGGCTGTATTCGGTCTGGGAGGTCAGCACCCCGTCGCGCGGCCCGTCGTAGTAGCCGCCGCGCCCGAGCGCCGTCTGGACGGCCAGCACGACCTGCTCATTGGCGGCGACGCGCGCGTCCGCTGGCCGGTAGGTCTCGCGGGGCGGCGCCCAGGCCACGGACTTGCGTGACGCTGCGGCCTCAAAGGCCGGCGTGTCCCCGTAGCCGCACGCGACGACGCGCCACTCGAACACCTGCGGAACCCTGCGGGTCATCGTGCGGCCATAGCCGCCGGGCTCTACCAGGGTCTCGACATGCTCGGGGATCAGCACCTTCTCGTAGCACTTGCCGGGCTCGGGATTGGGCGGGCAGTCGTCGGCGCTGTTGGCCAGCGCGACGCCGGCGCAGACCAGGGCGGTCAGAAGACCTGCCGCCGCCGCACCGAAAACCGGCCTGAACCCGCTCATCTGGACGCCCCGTACCTCACCCGCGTTAAGCATAGTCGATTGAACACGGTTTTCGAGCTGCATCGTCACCCATTCGGCCAGCACGCGAATTCCACGGCCAGGATGCGAGGCGAATGCACAGGCCGGCGTGCCGCGCTACAACCGGCGCATGACCGATACGCCGACTCGCTGCGCCTGGCCGGGGACCACCGATGCCCTCTACCTCGCCTACCATGACGAGGAGTGGGGCGTGCCGGAGTACGATTCTCGCGCCCTCTGGGAAAAGCTGGTGCTGGACGGTTTCCAGGCCGGGCTCGCCTGGATCACCATCCTGCGCAAGCGCGAGGCGTTCCGCGCCGCGTTCGACAACTTCGATCCGGAAAAGGTCGCGCTCTATGGTGCGGCGGACCGGGCGCGGCTGATGGCGGACGCCGGCATCGTCCGCTCCAACGCCAAGATCGACGCGGCTATCGGCGGGGCGAAGATCTGGCTGGAGATGCGCGACAACGGCGAGGACTTTTCGCAGTTCCTCTGGGACTTCGTCGGCGGCAAGCCGATCCAGAATCACTGGCCGGACATGAAGTCGGTGCCGGTGAAGACGCCGGAAGCCGAGGCCATGGCCAGGGCGCTGAAGAAGAAGGGCTTCAAGTTCGTCGGGCCGGTGATCGTCTACGCCTTCATGCAGGCGACCGGCATGGTCAACGACCACATCGGCGACTGCTTCCGTCGCGAGCCCGTGCGGGACATGGCGCGCTGATGCCCGACTTCGCGCTGGAGGCAGGCTGTCCGTCGCCGGTCTGCGGCGTGGACGAGGCCGGGCGCGGTCCCTGGGCGGGGCCGGTCAGCGCGGCGGCGGTGATCCTCGATCCGGCGACGGCGCCGGCGGGCCTGGACGACTCCAAGAAGCTGACCCACGCCCGGCGCGAGGCCCTCGAGTCAGAGATCAAGGCACGGGCCGTCGCCTGGTGTGTGGCCTTCGCCAGCGTCGAGGAGATCGACAGCCTCAACATTCTCCAGGCAACCGGCCTGGCCATGCGACGGGCGGTTGAGGGGCTGTCGGTGACGCCCGCCTTCGCCCTGGTGGACGGCAACTACCGGTTCAACCTGCCCTGCGAGATCAGGACGGTGATCAAGGGCGATGCCCTGAGCGCCTCCATCGCGGCGGCCTCGATCCTGGCCAAGACGGCCCGGGACCGGCTGATGGTCGAGATGGACGCGGTGCATCCCGGCTACGGCTTCGCCGGCCACAAGGGCTATCATGCGGCCGTCCATGTGGAGGCGCTGCGGACGCTGGGCCCGAGCCCGATCCACCGGATGACCTGGGCGCCGATCCGGGATCTGCTTTCAGGCTAGCCCCGCGCCCGGCGATCAGATCCCCATCTGCCTCGCGGCCAGATCGCGCATGATCTCCTCACTCCCGCCGCCGATCGCGTTGACGCGCACCTCGCGGTAGATCCGCTCGATCCGGCTGCCGCGCATGTAGCCCGTGCCGCCCATCACCTGCATGGCCTCGCGGGCGCAGTATTCCATCGTCTCGGTGGCCTGGACCTTGAGCAGGGCGATCTCGGCGATCGGCGACTCTCCGTTCTGGATGCGCCAGGCCAGCAACTCCAGCCAGGACTGGGTGGCGTTGATCCGCTTGTACATGTCGGCCAGCTTGTGGCGGATCACCTGGTGGTCGGCGAGGCGTTTGCCGAACGTCCTGCGCTCGCGGGCCCAGTCGATGGCGTCCTCAAGGCAGACCTTCGAGAAGCCGATCGCCCCCGCGCTCATGCCGATCCGCTCGCCGTTGAAGTTCTGCATGATGCCGGAGAAGCCCATGTTCTCCTGGCCGATCAGATTTTCGGCCGGCACCCGCACGTCGTCGAAGAACAGCTGGGCCGTATCGGACGCCCACCAGCCCTGCTTCTTCAGCGGCTGGCGGCTGAATCCCTCCCGCTCGCGCTCGATCAGCAGCAGGGACACGCCGCCAGCCCCCTCCCCGCCGGTGCGCACGGCGACGGTGTAGAAGTCAGCCCGCATGCCGCTGGTGATGTACATCTTGGAGCCGTTGACGACCCATTCATCGCCGTCGCGGCGGGCGGTGGTCCTCAGATTGGCGACGTCCGACCCGCCGGTCGGCTCGGTGATGGCCAGGGCGGAGATCTTCTCGCCCGACAGCACCTGCGGGATGATCCGGTCCTTCATCTCCTGGCTGCCCATGCGGCGGATCGGCGGCAGGCCGATGCCGTGGCTCATCAGGCTGGCGTTGACCCCGCCCGCGCCGTGCCTGGCCATCTCCTGGCTGGTGATGATGGACATGAAGGGGTCGGTGGCTACGCCGCCGTATTCCTCCGGCCAGCCCAGCCGCAGCAGGCCGATGTCCGACGCCTTCCTGTAGAGCTCACGCGGAAACTCGCCGGCCTCGTCCCAGTCGTTGACGAACGGCATGATCTCCGCCTCGACCCAGCGCCGCAGGGTATCGCGCCAGGCCTGGTGGTGCGGCTCGTAGAACGGGCTGGTGCGGCTGTCATCGAGGGGGGCGAGCGGGCTGGGCATGGCGTCTCCGATCCTTGCGGCGCGTCTCTCAGCGCACCTTGGCGACAGGTTTCAGCCCTTCCGTTGCGGTAGTCGAGGCCTGGTGCTTCCCGTGGCGCGTATAGCGTCTATCTTCGGCTCAGACCGTCCCCTTCCGAGAGAGCGCCCGCCATGTGTGACGACGACATCCACCCCGGCCTAATCGTGAACCCCGCCGTCTCCCGCCGTGCCTTCGGCCTGATGACCGTGGCCGCCGCCGGCGCCGCCGGTTCGGCCCGCGCCGCCATCCCGGTGGTCGAGAAGGAAGTGGACGTAAAGACCGCCGACGGCGTCGCCGACGCGGCCCTCTACTATCCCGAAGGCAAGGGCAGCTGGCCCGCCGTGCTGCTCTGGACCGACGTCGTCGGCCTCCGGCAGGCGTTCCGCGACATGGGCCGTCGACTGGCCGGCGAGGGCTATGTCGTGCTGGTTCCGAACCCCTACTACCGGGTCAAGCGCTCGCCGGTGATCGAGGGCGCGTTCGACTTCAACAAGCCGGAGGACCGCGCCAAGCTTGGCCCGCTCCGCGCCAGCCTGACGCCAGACGGCATCGACCGTGATGCGGTCGCCTATGTCGGCTTCCTCGACGCGCAGCTCCAGACCAGCCGCAAGAAGAAGGTCGGGGTGCAGGGCTACTGCATGGGCGGCCCGCTGTCGTTCCGCACGGCCGCGGCGGTCCCGGGCCGGATCGGTGGCGTCGCAAGCTTCCACGGCGGCGGCCTCTACACCGACCAGCCGACCAGTCCGCACCTGCTGCTGACCAAGACCACGGCCGAGTTCCTGGTCGCCGTCGCCGACAATGACGACAAGCAGGACCTGACCATCAAGGACAAGCTCAAGGCGGCCATGGACGCGGCGGGCCGCACCGCGAAGATCGAGGTCTATGCCGGCGCGAACCACGGCTGGTGCGTCCCCGGCAGCCCCGTCTACAACGAGCCCGCCGCCGAGAAGGCCTGGGCGGAGCTACTGGCGCTCTACCAGCGGGCACTCTGACCATAGGACGAACAAAAGCGGCAAGTTCCAACAGCCGACCGGTTAACCCCTCGCTAACCACGTCAGCGAACGCCCCCTTAACCGTAACGCCCCCAGATTCCTTGGACTCTCTTGTGTTCGGGAAATCAGACCATGGCGTTCGGCGCGGAAACCATCATCCAGGGCGATTGCATCGAGCAGCTGCGCAAGCTGCCGGACAAGTCGGTCGATCTGGTCTTCGCCGACCCGCCGTACAACCTCCAGCTCGGCGGCGATCTGCTGCGGCCGGACAACAGCAAGGTCGACGCGGTCGACGACCACTGGGACCAGTTCGCCAGCTTCAAGGCCTATGACGACTTCACCAAGGCCTGGATGGCCGAGTGCCAGCGCGTCCTGAAGGACGACGGCGCCCTGTGGGTCATCGGCAGCTATCACAACATCTTCCGCGTCGGCACGGTGCTGCAGGATCTCGGTTTCTGGATCCTCAACGACGTGGTCTGGCGCAAGTCCAACCCGATGCCGAACTTCAAGGGCACCCGCTTCGCCAACGCCCACGAGACCCTGATCTGGGCGGCCAAGAGCCGCGGCGCCAAGCGCTACACCTTCAACTACGACGCCATGAAGATGGCCAATGACGAGGTGCAGATGCGGTCCGACTGGACCCTGCCGCTGTGCACGGGCGAAGAGCGGATCAAGGGCAGCGACGGCCACAAGGCCCACCCGACCCAGAAGCCCGAGGCCCTGCTCTACCGCGTGATCCTGACCTCGACCCGCCCCGGCGACGTGATCCTCGACCCGTTCTTCGGCGTCGGCACCACCGGCGCCGCGGCCAAGCGGCTGGGCCGCCGGTTCATCGGCATCGAGCGCGAGAGCGAGTACATCGCACATGCGAAGGAACGCATCCGCAAGGTCATCCCCATCGCGCCCGCCGACCTGGACGTCATGGGCAGCAAGAAGTCCGAGCCCCGCGTGCCGTTCGGCCAGATCGTCGAGGCCGGCCTGCTGCAGCCGGGCGACACCGTCTGGTGCCCGAAAGGCAAGAGCTCGGCCAAGGTTAGGGCGGACGGTTCGCTGGCCATCGGCGACCTGACCGGCTCGATCCACAAGGTCGGCGCCATGATCCAGTCCCAGCCCGCCTGCAACGGCTGGACCTACTGGCACTTCAAGTCCGACAAGGGCCTGGCGCCCATCGACGTGCTGCGCAGCAAGGTCCGGGCGGAAATGGCGGCCTAGGTCGCAGGGGACATGTACCAAAGGTACGTGTCCCCCAATCGAGCGGCTACGGATTTAGGGGACACGTACCTGCGGTACATGTCCCCGGCGCTACGCCAGCCCCTTGCGCGCCGCTTTCAGGAACACGCTCGGCAATGCGCCCAGCCCTTCGCGGGACGTCCACTCCGCCTCCATCGCCCCCTCCGCCCGGAACACCCGCAGCGTCAGGGAGAAGTGGGTGAAGACGTGCTCGATTTCGCCCGCGTCATGCCAGGCCCCGGCCAACGGCGCGGCGGCCACCGCCTCATCGTCCGCCCACGGATGACTGCGCCAGTCGCTGGTCGGCAGGCCCAGCATCCCGCCGAGCAGCCCCTTCGGCGGTCGCCGCACCAGCGCCACCGCGCCGCCCCGTGTCAGCAGATACGCCACGCCATACCGCCTCGGCCGGTCGGCCTTCTTCGTCTTGCGCGGAAAGGTTTCCTGATCACCCCGCGTGAAGGCCGCGCAGAACCCTGACACCGGACAGCGGTCGCACAGCGGCGCCTTGGGCCGACAGATCGTCGCGCCCAGATCCATCAGCGCCTGGGCCCAGTCGCCGGGGCGGTCATCGGTGACAAGCTCGCCGGCCAGGCGCTTCAGCTCCGGCTTGCTGTCCGGCATCGGCGCCTCGACCGCGAACAGCCGCGACATGACCCGCTCGACATTGCCGTCGACGACATTGGCCTCCCGGTCAAAGGCGATGGCGCTCACAGCGGCCGCGGTATAGGCGCCGACGCCCGGCAACGCGCGCAGCCCCTCCTCCGTATCCGGAAACACCCCGCCATGATCGGCCGCTACAGCGCGAGCGCAGGCCAGCAGATTGCGGGCGCGGGCGTAGTAGCCAAGCCCCGCCCAGGCGGCCATCACCTCGCCGTCGGCCTCGGCGGCGAGGTTGCTGACCGTCGGCCAGCGTCGGGTGAAGCTGAGAAAGTAGGGTGTCGCATGCGGCACGGTGGTCTGCTGCAGCATCACCTCCGACAGCCACACGCGGTACGGATCCGCGCGCGGCGTCCGCCCCGGTCCCACGCGCCAGGGCAGGTCACGAGCGTTGGCGTCGTACCAGGCCAGCAGGGCGGCGCGGAGTTTCGAGCGATCCATAGGCCCTACCTAGCTGTCATCCCGGCCGGAGCGAAGCGCCGAGCCGGGACCCAGATTCGACCCGGATTCAATCTGGGTCCCGGATAGCCACTTCGCGGCTTCCGGCATGACAGTTAAGGTGTCCTCATGCCGCCCCGCCGCCCCCTGCCGACCGCACAGGAAGCCGCCGAGATCCTCTCGCGCCGACGGAGCAGGCCTATGCCCCGTCCGGCGCCGCCGGCCGGTCGGGCGCTGGGGCCGGTGCTCAAGGCGCTTGAGGAGAAGTTCGGCCAGGGCCCCGGCCAGCTGCAGCTCAAGTGGAAGGAGATCGTCGGCGAGACGCTCGCCCGCCACACCGAGCCGGTGAAGCTGATCAAGGCGCGGGGCAATGCGCCAGGCACCCTCGAACTGCGCGTCGCCGGCCCGGCCGCGGCGATCGTCCAGCACCAGGCCCCGGAGATCCTGCAGCGCGTCAGCCTGGTCCTCGGCGAGGGATCGGTGACGAAGCTGCGCATCATCCAGGGCGCGGTGCGCGCCCATGCCCGGCCCCAGGCCGTGCGCCGCCGGCCGAAGGGTCCACTCGACGCCGCCGCGGAACAGACGCTTGCCGAAGGCCTCGCCGACCAGCCCGAAGGCCCGCTGCGCGAGGCCCTGATCCGGCTCGGGCGCGAGACCCTTCGCGGCCGGAACAGTTGACAACCGCAGGCCCGCCGGGCTGTTGCGCCAAATAAACGCCGCCTTCTTACAGCCTGTGGAATCGGGCTCTAATCACCGTTCGGACTCAAGGGGACATCCCGCCATGCGCAGCTTCGCTCGCCGCTCCATCATCGCCGCTGCCGCGGCCGTCGCCACCCTCGTCCTGGCCGCCTGTGGCGGCGCTGCGGGCGGTGGCGTTTCCAGTGACGACATGAGCCTCGGCAAGGCCGACGCGCCCGTGACGGTCATCGAGTACGCCTCGCTGTCCTGCAGCCACTGCGCCAAGTGGGAAAAGGACGTCTTCCCGGCGTTCAAGGCCAAGTACATCGACACCGGCAAGGTGCGCTACGTGTTCCGCGAGTTCGCGACCCCGCCGCAGGAACTGGCCGCCGCCGGCGCCCTGCTCGCCCGCTGCTCGGGCAAGGACAAGTACTTCACCACCGTCCAGGCGGTGTTCCACGCCCAGGAAGAGATCTTCACCACCGGCGACATCCGCGGCCCGCTGCTGCGCATCGCCGAGACGGCGGGCATGAACGAGGAGCAGTTCGTCAAATGCGTCAGCGACGAGAAGGCCCTCGCGGCCTTCAACGACCGTTGGCAGAAGTACGCCAAGGAGGCCAAGATCGAGGGCACCCCGACCTTCTTCTTCAACGGCGACAAGTACGACAAGGGTGAGATGACCCTGGCCGAGGTCGACGCCGCCTACGCCAAAGCCCTGGCCAAAGTGAAGAAGTAAGGGAAGGTCTCTCCGGCCCGTGCACTTCCAGCGGCTGCGCCTTTCCGGGTTCAAGTCCTTCGTCGATCCGACCGAGTTCCGGATCGAGCCCGGACTCACGGGCATCGTCGGGCCGAACGGTTGCGGCAAGTCGAACCTGCTGGAAGCCCTGCGCTGGGTGATGGGGGCGAACTCCGCCAAGGCCATGCGGGCCGGCGGTATGGACGAGGTCATCTTCAACGGCGCGGGGTCCCGCCCCGCCCGTAACCACGCCGAAGTCACCCTGACGATCGACAACAACGACCACACCGCGCCGGCGCAATTCAACCAGCACGCCGTGATCGAGGTGGTCCGCCGCATCGACCGCGGCGAAGGCTCGACCTACCGGGTCAACGGCCGCGAAGTCCGCGCCCGGGATGTCCAGTTGCTGTTCGCCGACGCCTCGACCGGCGCCAACTCTCCGGCGCTCGTCCGTCAGGGCCAGATCAGCGAGCTGATCGCCGCCAAGCCGCAGAACCGCCGCCGCATTCTGGAAGAGGCCGGCGGCGTCTCCGGCCTGCACACCCGCCGTCACGAGGCCGAGCTGCGCCTGCGGGCAGCCGAGACCAACCTCAACCGCCTCGACGACGTGATCCGCGAGCTGGACGCCTCGCTGGCCCGCCTGCGCCGGGAGGCCCGCCAGGCCGAGCGCTACAAGAAGCTGTCGGCCGAGATTCGCGCCGTCCAGGGCGCTGTGATGTTCGCCCGCTGGACCGAGGCCCGCGACACCCTGCTGCGCGTCGAGGAAGAGTCGACCAACTCCGGCCGGCTCGTCGAGGACACGGCCCGCGCGGCCGCCATCGCCACCACCGAGGCCCAGAAGGCGGAGGAGGCGATCCGCCCGCTGCGCGAGGAAGAGACGGTCGCCGCCGCCATCCTCAACCGCCTGGCCATCGACAAGGACCGGCTGGAGCGCGAGCACGAAACCGCCGCCGCGGAGGTCGAGCGCCTGACCAACGAGCTGGCCCGCATCGATACCGACTCCGCCCGCGAGAGCCAGATCGTCGAGGACGCCGGCGTGGCGCTGGAACGGCTGGCCACCGAACTCATGGTCGTCGAGTCGGAAGTGAAATCGGCCCCCTCTCGCCTGCCTGAATTGCAGGCGATCCTGAAGGCCGCCGAGGAAGCCCGCGCCACCGCTGATCGCGAGGTCGAGAACCTCGCCGCCGGGGTCGCCGCTGACGAAGCCCGCCGCAACGCCGCCCGAGCCCGCGTGGCCGACGCCGAGAGCCGCCTGAACCGAACGGTCCGCGCGCTCGACCAGGCTCGTGCCGACCGCGCCGCCATCGGTCCGACCACCGACCCGCGCGCCGCGGAGGCGACCGCTGCCTTCGAGACCGCCACTGCCGTCCTGGCCGCCGCCCGCGCCGCGCTGGAGACGGCAGAGACCGAACGCTCCGACGCCGCCCGGGCCGAAGGCGCCGCCCGCGACGCCGCCCGACAGCTGGAAGACAGGCTCGGCCGGCTGAAGACCGAGGCCCGGGGCCTGGCCCAGCTGTCCGCCCCGCGCGGCAAGTCCGGCTTCGCGCCTGCGCTCGATCGGGTCACGCCCGACCGCGGCTATGAGGCCGCCCTCGCAGCCGCTCTCGGTGACGATCTGGAAGCCGCCCTCGACGCCAAGGCCCCGTCCTATTGGGGCGGCCGCGACGCCGAAGGTCCGAAGTGGCCGGACGGCGTGACGCCGCTGGCCCCGCTGATCAAGGCGCCGCCGGAACTGGCCGCGCGTCTGGCCTTCACGGCCCTCGTCGAGCGCAAGGATGGCGAGCGGCTGGCGAAGGCCCTCCCCGTCGGCGCGCGTCTGGTGTCCCGCGAGGGCGACCTGTGGCGCTGGGACGGTTTCACCGCCCGCTCGGAAGCCCCCCGCCCGGCCGCAATCCGGCTGGAACAGCGCACGCGGCTGGCCGAGGCCGAGGCCGAAATCGAGACCCTCACCCCCGCAGCCGAAGAGGCCGCGGCGACGCTGAAAGCCGCCCAGCTGCGCTTCCGCGCAGCCGAGGACGCCCTTCGCGACAAACGCCGCGCGCCGCAGGAAGCTGAACGCGCCCTCGCCACCGCCCGCGACACGGTCGAGCGCCTGACCAACGAGGCGACCCGCCGCGACGCCCGCGCCCAGTCGCTCGACGAGACCATCGCCCGCTTCGACGCCGAGCGGATCGAGGCCGAGACCGCGCTTGCCGCCGCCCGCGCCGACGCCTCGGAGGACGGCTCGGCCGAAAACCTGTCACCGATGCTGGACGCTGCCCGCGCCGCTGCTGGCCGGGCCCGCGAGGCCGCCTCGCAGGCCCGCGCCGCCGTCGATATCGAGACCCGCGAACGCGACGGCCGGGCCCGCCGGCTGGAAACGCTGCAGCGCGACCGCGACGACTGGGCTCGCCGCCAGGCCGCGGCCCGCAAGCGCACCGACAGCCTGATCGAGGCCCGGCAGCAGACCGACGCGGCCCAGGTGGCGGCCCGCGAGGCCCCGCGCACGCTGGAGGTCCGCACCACCCGCCTGCTCGACGAGTACGCCGCCGCCGAAGCCCGCCGCGCCAGGTCCAGCGACGCCCTCGAACAGGGCGAGACCGCCCGCGCGGCCAATTTTGGTTTGGGCGGGTATGCCCGCGACACCACGCCGCAGCTGCGCCAACTTCAGGCGCAAGGCGATTTGGTTTATTTTTCAGACGTCAAGTCCTGTGGCACCAGCACCCAGGCATCGGTGCCCTGCATGTTTTCTCATTTGGGCAAAACGGCTCACGAGAGCAGCAAGGAGCGTTACGAGAGCGTGTTGGATGTTCTGCAGCGTGCCGGAATGGCAGTGCTGTGGCTGGACAACCAATCCGGTTGCAAAGGCGTGTGCGACCGGGTACCCAACTTGGCCACCACGGCCCTGAAGGTGCCTGAGTTTTGCACCAGCGGCGAGTGTTTGGACGAGGTGATGCTGCACGAGTTGCCCAAGCAATTGGCCGCGCTGGATCCTGCCAAACGTGCCAAAGGCACGGTGGTGGTGATGCACCAGATGGGCAGCCACGGCCCGGCTTATTACAAACGCTCGCCCATGGCCATGAAGCCGTTTCAGCCCGAGTGCAGCAGCCATGCCTTGCAAAACTGCCCGCCAGAGCAGATTGTCAATGCCTATGACAATTCGATCGTCTACACCGACCACTTCATTGCCAAGACTGTGAAATGGCTGCAAGCCCAGTCGCGTCCCACAGCGCTCATGTATGTGTCAGACCATGGCGAATCGCTGGGCGAAAAAGGTCTGTATTTGCACGGCATGCCCTACAGCATCGCTCCCAAAGAGCAAACCCATGTGCCCATGCTGGTCTGGCTGTCCAAGCCGCTGCAGCGCGAGCGCGACTGGCGCATGGCGTGTTTGCAAGGCCAAAGTGCCAAGCCCTTGTCGCACGACCATGTTTTCCACTCGGTGCTGGGCCTGGCGCAGGTCACCACCGCGCTGGCCAAGTCCGAATTGAACCTCTTTGCCGCCTGCGCGGCAGGGCGCTGAACGACTGCCCCCATCTCTTTGCGCCTAGCCTGCGCCCTGCCTGCGGCAAGCGCATTGGAAATTGGGGACAATACGTTTTTGATTGAGCCCCTGATTCCTTCATTGTTTTGACTATGGCCCTGCTTCCTATCCTCTGCTACCCCGACCCTCGCCTGCACAAGGTGGCCAAACCTGTGCAAGCGGTGGACGCCCGCCTGCACGCCTTGATCGACGACATGCTGGAAACCATGTACGAGGCCAGCGGCATCGGCTTG